>NZ_CP140772.1:6750000-7095496 GCF_037893185.1 Chitinophaga sp. 180180018-3
GGCCCCTCACCATCCCCCGCAAAAAACGATTGGCGGTAACGTTATAGGATATACGCTCTTCCCCGATTGTCCAGTAAGAAGTAGTTATATTACAGATATAGGTCTTTACCTGTGTATTTCTCTTCGAAAAGGTAGTAAAATCACGATACTCCATAATGACAGCAGCAGCCTCCTGCAGCGCATCATGGTCCAGTTTATAAGGAAAGAAATATCCGCGGTCTTTCATAAACGGATCCTTATGCCGGTATAACGTATATTCATAAGAACGGCCCAGCGCGGCAAAGCGGCTGTTGGCATCCGGCGGCACCAGGTAGACACCTTTCAGCACCACATCTTCCGGTAAAATTGCATTGATCTTATATAAAAACTGAGGGTGTAAGGGCAATTCCGTGTCAAAGTGCAGGAAGTTCTGTAATGCATTCACCCCCGCATCGGTACGGCTGGAACCAGTGCTCACAATAGTTTCCCTGAGTAATAAACTCAACGCACGATCTATCTCTGCCTGCACGGTATGTGCATTTTCCTGTATCTGGAAACCACTGTACTGCGCTCCTTTGTATGCTACTTCTATAAAGTACCTGTTCATATCGGGAGCGAAAATAAAGAATTGCAGCTATTAAAAAGAAAAGGGGGCTAAAGCCCCCTTTCAAATTACTTATGCAGCATCGCCTTAAAGCGTCCCTTGTAGTAGTCATCTATCAACAGCGACTCCAGCGAACTATATTTCTCCGAATCGTAGGTCTTGGAGTAAGCCGCATCCAGCAGGCGATACCGGGTATCATCGCCGGTCAGCAACTGCACCAGTGTTTTTACCTGCGATGTTTCCAGACAATAATTACGGGTCTGTTTCTGGAATACATCTATCATACTGTTATCTGTACGGGCAGCTACAAACTTGCGCAATACCTTACGGAAAGTACCTTCATCCATGATATTGCTGCAATCGGAGTTAACCAGGCGAGTGTCTGTTTTCTTCCGGGAAACGGCGGGCGCCTCTGCTGCTACTTCTGCGCCTACCGGTGCTCCTGCTGCATCCAGCGTAGTTTCATCACCGCCGTGTTTCTTTTTCTTCTTTGATGTTTTCACCGGTTCATCTGCTCCATATGCAGCAATACCATAACCGCTGGAATCGGTGATCACATTGGCAAAGCCCTTCTCTTCGCTATTTCTGTGTTTCTTCTTACGCGAACGGCCGGATGTTTCCTCTGTTGCAGGCAGATCAGGTATTACAGGTGCTGTAGCCGTCACCTGCGGAGCAGTGGCAGCAGCAGCCGGCGTTTTATCGTCCTGGAATTCTATAAAATCAGGCTCTCCTTCACGGGCCTTATGTTTTTTATGCTTTTTCACCGGTTGTTCTTCTGCCAGCGCTGGCGGAGTCACCTCTGTAGCAGCTGCTTCGCTGGCTGCAGTCTTACTTTCATCTGCCATCACCTGTGTCAACAAGGCCTGCTCTTCTTCCGTCAGTGGCTCTCTTTCGTTCCTACGCTTCTTGCGGGCGGGCTTACTGGGCTCTTCCACTCCGGCTCCTGCATCCACAGCCGCTACTGGTGTTTTCACAACCGGAGCAGGTGCAGGCACGGGTTCCGGCTCATTCCTGTCGTCGGCCGATACTACCACTTTATCAAGGGCAGATGAAAACGAATTTCCCTGTTTATTAGCCGAATTGGTTTTAGCGGGGCCGGTTACAATTGCCTTATCAGCAAATGTTGTTTCCAGTTCTTTCTGGAGATTGGTCATCATCTCTTTCTTGGCAGTATCCAGTTCTGCCTGCGGAGGCACATCTGCCGCGGGTGTTGCCGGAGCGGCGTCTGCTACGGCAGGGGCATCTGAATTCGCCTTCAGCTCCCGGAAGGTCTGCAGATTATAAAGCGAATATCCGTCGCCCGCTTTTTTCAGCAGGAAACCCTGATCATTCTTTGCTATTCTAACGCTGAATTGTGCTTCCGGGGAAGCATTTTTAGGGAATCCTACAGTGATGGGAGCGGTTCCGGTCTCCAGCTGCGGGATGATAATATATCCCCGCTCTGTGGAGCTTAGTACCTTACCGTTGTACTTTACATAGAATGGTTGCCCCTTCTCACTCTGGATATAAACATAATGACGTTGTCCCTGCGCCATCCCACGGCTGAAAAGGAACATACACGCCAATACAGATATGGCTGTCCTGATTTTGCGATGCATACTATAAACTTGGTATAAAACTGTCCTTATGCAAATATTATTCCAGCACTACCAGCACTTCACCTTTTTCTACGGCGGTGCGTTCGGCAATCCTGATTTCCTTCACTACGGCATCCGATGCCGCCTTGAACACATTTTCCATTTTCATGGCTTCCAGTATCAACACCGGATCACCTTTGCGGATGGCCTGCCCCGGACTTACCAATACTTTCAGTACCAGTCCTGGCATAGGCGCTTTTATGTCGTTCACTTTCCGGGCCATGGCATCTTTAATACCCATAGAGGCCAATAGCTGATCAATAGGCTCTTCCAACGCCACTTCAAAGTGCTGCAGCCCGATTTGCAAGGTTACTGTTTTAGTGTCTCTGTCGATCCGTAAAACCTGGGCCTGGTAGCTATGACCATTCATGATAATACTGTAATCTCCTGTCGGTAACTGTACTGCCGACCAGTTTACTTCCTGATCGTTGCAGGTTAGTTTTTTATCATTATTAACGGCAAATACAGATTTACCGTTTACTGTTGCTTTGATCATATGCTATTTTATTGGCCTGTAACTGTAACAAAAATAGCATTTTTAACCACTTAGCTCGTTTTTAGCCCATTTGTTTAAATTTGATGCGTTTAAGTCGGCCAAGCCGATACATTTGTTTTAAATCGTTTTTTCCATGAATCAACATCTGAAGCAATCCCTGAAAGGAATGCTGGTCGGAGGAATGGCTATAATGGGGTTGAGTGCTTCGTTGCTTGCCCAATCAGACAAGTCTAACCTGGAAGACCCCGCATTAAACATCTACAGAGCAGCTGCCACCAAAGTAAATGACCTGGTACATACGAAACTGGATGTACGTTTCGATTACGCCAAAAGATACCTTTATGGTAAGGCCTGGATCACCCTCAAACCCCATTTCTATGCTACCGACTCCCTGACCCTCGATGCCAAAGGTATGGATATTAAGGAAGTAGCGCTGGTAAAAGGCAACAGGAATATTCCGTTGAAATACAGCTACGATAATATGCAGCTGCACATTGCACTCGACAAATCCTACAACGCTACCGAATCATACATTATACATATTAATTATACCTCCAAGCCCGATGAGCTGAAAGTCAAGGGCAGTGCGGCGATCACGGAGGCCAAAGGATTATACTTCATCAACCCCGACGGTAAAGATCCTAAAAAGCCTATCCAGATATGGACGCAGGGTGAAACAGAAAGTGCCTCAGCATGGTTTCCGACTATCGATAAAACCAACCAGAAATGTACTGAAGAGATCAGTATGACGGTAGAAAAGAAATACGTTACACTGTCGAACGGTAAACTGGTTAGCCAGAAGAATAACGCAGATGGTACCCGTACTGATACCTGGAAGATGGATCTGCCCCATTCCCCTTATCTCTTCATGATGGCGGTGGGTGAATATGCTATTGTAAAAGACAGCTGGCGTGGTAAGGAGGTAAATTATTATGTGGAAAAACCTTTCGAGAAATATGCGCGCAATATTTTCGGCAATACTCCGGAAATGCTCACCTTTTATTCTAAACTGCTGGGCTATGATTATCCCTGGGTAAAATACTCCCAGATCACCGGCCGCGACTATGTTTCAGGCGCAATGGAAAATACTACGGCCACATTGCACGGAGAGTTTCTTCAGAAAACAGACAGGGAACTGCTCGACAACAATAACTACAACGAATCTGTGATTGCGCACGAATTGTTTCACCACTGGTTCGGAGACCTGGCCACTGCTGAATCCTGGAGTAATCTCACGATGAACGAATCTTTCGCAGACTACAGTGAATACCTCTGGCTGGAGTACAAATATGGAAGGGATGCCGCTGATGAGCATAGCCTGGAAGCCACCCAATCGTATATGTCGATGGTACAATATTCTGGTGATAAAGACCTGGTACGCTTTCACTATCGTGACCGGGAAGACATGTTTGACCAGGTGACTTATCAGAAAGGCGGCCGTATTCTGAATATGCTGCGTTATGCAGTAGGTGATTCTGCTTTCTTCAAATCACTGAACCTCTATCTGAAAACCTATGCATTTAAAGCCACAGAAGCGCATCAGCTCCGCCTTGCTTTTGAAGAAGTGACTGGCCGTGATATGAACTGGTTCTTCAACGAATGGTACTTTGGTAAAGGCTTCCCACAACTGGATATCAGCTACAAATATGATGAAGCGGCGAAAAAAGTGACGGTTGTTATCCAGCAGATCCAGAAGGAGGATAAAATATGGCAGATCCCGATGGCAATAGATGTATATGAGGGTAGTAAGGCAACCCGGCATAATATATTTATGACCAACCGGGTAGATTCCTTTACGTTCTCCTATCATAACAAACCCGACCTGGTGAACGTGGATGCCGACAAGGTAGTATTGGCTAAAGTCGACGATCATCGTCCGTTCAGCACCTATGCTTTCCAATACCAGCATGCGCCTACGTACATGGATCGTCGTATAGCCATCGACGAGGCTGCTGAAGCGCAGGGCAGTAACCCGGAGGCAGCCCGGATACTCCAGCTTGCACTGAAAGACAAATACCACGGTTTGAGAACATATGCTCTTGGCAAACTGAATATGAGTAACAGCACCATCAAGGCGGCGGCATTGCCGGTGATACTGGAGCTGGCTCAGAAAGATCCCAGTTCGCTGGTACGGGCGGCAGCGCTGCAACAGCTGGTTGAGCTGAAAGATCCGCAATATGCTGCGATGTTTGAAACAGCTACAAAAGATCCGTCGTACGGAGTAGAAGCTGCCGGCCTCGAAGGCCTCTCAGCACTGGACCAGGAAAAAGCTTATGCAGTGGCGCAGAAAATGTCGGCCGATGCGAAAGGTAAACTGGTAACGGCTATTGCCGGCATTTTTGCCAAGCAGGGCAATGCTGCTGATGTAGATTACGTAGCTGCTAAATTCGATGAAACCAGCGGCCAGGACAAGCTAAATGCTGCATTCGACTACCTGGGTTTCCTGGCGAAGATTAACAATACCACCGCTGTACTGAAAGGCATCGACCAGGTAAAAGCCATGACAGCGCAGTTTAACAACTCACAGGTAAGCACTTACATCAGCAATTGGATGCAGGAAATCGCCGAGAAGAAAAGCCGGGATACTACTACTGTAAGCGGCACCAATCGCGATGAATTGCAGAAACAATCGGATTATTTCCGCAAGACAGCAGCGGAGATAAAGAAGACGATTAAGGATTAATTACGAATTACGAAATAAAGCGAAGACCTAAGCAGATAATAATCTAAATGAAAATATTATCTGCTTAGGTCTTCGCTTTATTTCGTAATTCGTAATTCCTAATTACTGGTGTCCGGTAAAACTTAGGCTTGATCAAAAAGCCTAGGTTTTACGGGCATAAAAGGTTCAAAAAAGGGATATTTAAAGTTCCAGGCCCCTATGTGGCAAATAGCAAAAGCGGAGAATCTTTAGCTTTATACTGATTGAACCTGTCTAAAAGGCTTTTTTCGGCCGCCGTGATAAAGGCTTTAAGGTTCATATAAGTCATCATATGTAGCCTGACCATACTAACCAGATTAGAAAAGGACCATTTGCATTTGTAGTTAGAGCTGATTACTTTAAGAATAAGATCAGCAATCATTACACACCAGATTTGTATTTTAATAGCATTGGGGCTATCTCCCAGAAAGTATCTAAGGGGATAATTTTGCTTTAGCCGCTTAAATAATAATTCAATCTGCCACCTTTTATGATAACAATCAGCTATAGTAGCAGGTTTGAGATGAAAATCATTAGTTATAAATTCAAAGATATGGCCGCTTTTTTTGTCCTTATAAGTAATAAGTCGGGCCTTTACCTTAGCATTTTTTTTATTATGATTATGTCCTAACTCAATTTCCCGGTCAGCTAAAACCCCCTTGTTTACCTGCGACTCACTGATGGGACGATCTTCGATAATTGTATGAATGGAACTATCGATGTTACGGGTTATCCATGTAATGGCTCCTTCATCCAAAGTGTTATAAGCACTATAGTCTCTGTATCCTTTATCAAATACCAGGATTGACCCGGCAGGTAACACCACTTTTTTAAGAAAGGAAACATCAGCTTTGGCAGCAGCGCTGAATCTAACCATACAGGGTACATCCTGATCGCTTCTCATTAAAGTGTGTACTTTAATACCGCCTTTGCGTCTTCCATCCATATCAGATTTACCTGCCCCTTTTAATATCTGCTGAAACAGGCTGATAGTGGTAGAATCAAACAGATAAAGTTTTGATGCCAGTTTTGCCGGCCGGCTGTCCGGTAAAAATTGTCCATACCGCTTTAATAGTTCCAGGTAGATGGCTTCAAAAACTTTTGTACCTCTACGTATACTGGCATCAGAAATAGTACTCCTTCTGGGCGGATGGGTGATGCCCAGATGGGCTAGTCGGTGCTCCCAGGCCAGCATGCCTGTAGTAACCTCCCGCAAGGAGCTACACTGATTAATTATACTGTAAAGTAGCGTCACCAGATGATCATAGGTCTTGAATCGCTTACAGCAACGATCTGCCTGATAGTGAATGGCTAATTTGTTCACCAGCGGTCTGGGAATAAAAGAAAGTAACTGACTAAATATCGGCTGTCCGGTAAAATATATACCTTTACTCATGGTACTTTTTTTAAGTGTGGTAACTTGAAAATACCAAAAAACGGGGACGATTGTCCCCGTTTTTATTCATTGACTTCTTTTTTTCCCCGGACACCAATGATTCCTAATTCCTAATTTCCACCAGCCCTTTCTCTTCCTCATCCCATCTCCACGGGGTATTAGAAAGGCGTACCCCGCCCAGCCAGCGGTGTTCCTGTGATATATAATCGAGGTAGTTTTCTTCTTCCTCAAGGATTTCCCGTCCAAGGCTGGTTATTTTCAGCATCTGATCTTCTTCGGTAACGACACCTGCATGCACCATCTTGCGCACCAGCAGATCGAGTTGAAAATCACCGAAGCCATAAATTTCCAATTCGTTCCAGAAGAGCCGGTACAACTCGTACCAGCGGTAGCTGCCTAATACCAGGTGTAACAGGAAGTAATTTTCTATGATACTCAACCCGGTATTAACATCGGGGAATCTTTTCAGATGGGCGTTAATGGCAGCGGGCATGTATTTTAGTCTGCCCGTGCCGGATGGCAGCTTACTGATAACTTCCAGTGGTTGTGGCGTTTTCATACACCAGGCTTCCCATATCTCCGCGGCCCAACCCAGGTCTTTCTCATCCAGCCGGACGCGCTCTTCAAAAGCTGTTACCAGGTCGGCCGGAAGTGGCTTGTGTGTCAGATCTGCTATACTTATGGGAGGCAGATCTGATAATCTGTTGCTGAGGTAATAAAGCACAAATAACAGGTTCACCTGGCAGAAAAGGTCGTATTCAAACCAAAGGATGATCTCATCCGCAACAGCGCCGGAGGTATATAATTTCTCCAGTTCCTGCACAACGTTTGTATAGTAAGATTGCTTATCGATCCCGTAGTGAAACTCCAGGTGCTTTGCCCTGCTTTCAAAAAATTCTGGCAGGTGTGTCGTATATTTTGCTTTGCCTTCGCACATCATTTCCCGGCATATGACAACTTCTCCCGGTATGCCGCTTTCGCGGAATACGGTCAGTACTGCATCTCCGTTCAACACATTCAGATACGACATAAAATAACTTTATGCGAGAAAATTACCAGCTGCCACTGGCTCCACCACCGCCACCGGATCCACCGCCAAAACCACCGAAGCCGCCGCCTCCACCGCCGCCGGACCAGCCACCACCGCTACTTCCACTGCCCCAGCCGCTCATGCCTCCGATCACCGGCCATATCCAGCCACCACGTCTGTTATAAGTGGTACCGCCACCACCACCGCCGCCGCCACCGCGACTAATAATGGAAACAATAATCACAATGACCATAATCACCAGGAAGATAACTCCCGGGCTTATTCCAGGCTCACTCTGTTTGGGGTCTGCTTTGTATTCACCGGCAGCTGCTTTTTCAATAGCGTCCACCGCCCCGTTCAGGCCTTCATAATAACGGCCTTCGCGGAAAGCAGGCTTAATAATCTGGTTAATGATATCGTTGGCAATGGCATCAGGCACCGCCCCTTCCATACCATATCCCGTCTCGATCCTGATCTTCCTGTCTTCAACTGAAACAAGAATTAGTATCCCATTGTTCTTGCCTTTGCTACCTATCCCCCAATCCCGCAGTATTTTTAATGATACCTGGGAAATGTCGTAATCGCCGACCGACTTCAGGGTAACAATGGCAATCTGGGTGGACGTGCTGTCGTTGTATGCCACCACCTTCTGTTCCAATGCCTCATCTTCATTCTTCAGCAAAATACCTGCGAAATCATTTACCAGGGAAGGAGGATTAGGACGGGGCGGAATATTCTGGGCCTTAACCAGTAATCCGGCCATCAATAACAATCCCGGTAAAAACCAGCGTAATATTCTCATTGTATCAACCTATAATCGTTTAAAAAGAGTGGCGGTCATCTGCCGAAAACGATATCGTCTGGCAGCTCATTTTCATCGCCGGCTTCATGCGGGAAGTAAGTACGGAGGGAGGTGCCGATTTCTTCAATACAGGCCTCTATGCCTCCGATAATGTCGTTACCCTGAAAATGACGGATCAGCAACTCCGCTTCCTTTGCCCAGAAATCGTCACCCACTTTATCGTGGATGCCCTGGTCGCCCAAAATGGCAAATTGCCGGTCTTTGATCGCCACGTATACCAGCACGCCATTGCGCAACCTGGTTTTTCCCATGTCCAGTGATACGAATGCTTCCTTCGCCCTGTCCATGGGATTCACATAACTGCAATGACTTTCCACAAACAACCTGATCTCTCCGGATGTGAGCCGCTCAGCCACCCGGATAGCCTGCACTATTCTGTTCTTTTCCGATTCTGAAAAAATCTCTTTTCGCTTAAAGGGGAAAATGCGCATGCTCTAATTTTTATAAAAGTCGCTCATGCCTGAATCCATTGCTGATATCCAGGCATGAGTACCTAAGTAGGGGTTGTTTTAGAACTTCACTTCCGGAGCTTTGTCTGATCCGGCAGCAGCTTCGAAATAACCTTTCTGTTTGAACCCTGTAATACCAGCCACGATGTTAGTCGGGAAAGTACGCATGGAGCTGTTATATTCGTTCACCGCATTGTTGAAATCGTTGCGGGATACATTGATCCTGTTTTCTGTTCCTTCCAGCTGCGCCTGCAGATTCTGGAAGTTGGCATTCGCTTTCAGGTCCGGATAATTCTCGGTTACCATCAGCAGCCGGCCTAAAGCGGAACTTAATTGTCCCTGAGCAGCCTGGTATTGCTGAATTTTTTCAGGACTGAGATCATTGGCGTCCACCTTGATCTGGGTAGCGCTGGCACGTGCCTGTACAACTTTTTCCAGGGTTCCTTGTTCAAAATTAGCGGCACCTTTTACAGTAGCCACGAGGTTAGGGATCAAATCAGCGCGGCGTTGATAGGCACTTTGTACCTGGCCCCACTTATTTTTTACATTCTCTTCCTTGCTCACAAGGCCGTTGTATTTGCCACAACCAAACATCACAAGCAGTGCAAGTACTACAATAACAATAATTCCTGTTCTCATCAGATTAAATATTTAAGAGTTAATGCCGGCCAATACGCAAAACCTGTTCCTGTTTTGGGGCGCTGCCGGCGTAAGCAGTTTTTTTGTAGGTAAAAGTTATGAAAAAAACGGTGAATCTATATTTTTCACAGCAACACGAAAATAGATAAACTCAGCCACTAAAATTGCTATCGGATAAGGAAACCGCAAATTTTCAAAAAAGTTCAGCCTCCCTTGAAATATTCGTCTTAAAACAGTATGTTTATATGTACCTTTGCAATATGTAAAACGTTGAATGTTTTACCAAACAATCTGAGGGAATGCGGGGCAGGATGGACAGAAAACAGAATCAAAAATCTCATTGTTTTATAACTCATTTATTATCAATAACTTGGAATAAGTCTGCTTAAATGAGTGCACCACACATCCATATACTCTATATTGATGATGAGATACATAATCTGAATGCCTTCAAGGCTTCGTTCAGGAGAATGTATACTGTAGTAACAGCCTCGTCTGCAGAAGAAGCAGAAAAACTGCTGGCAGAACAGGAGTTTCACATCATTATCTCTGATCAGCGGATGCCCAAAACAACAGGGATAGAGTTTTTTGAGTCAATACTCGAAAAGTATCCGGATCCGATTCGTATGCTGCTGACAGGCTATGCCGATATTAACGCAGTAGTAGATGCCATTAATAAAGGGCAGGTCTACAAATACTTCTCTAAACCGTGGAATGAAGAGGAGTTGAAACACAACATTGATAAGGCTTACGAGGTATATGCCCTTCGTAAGGAAAACAAAGAACTTACTGCCAAACTGCTGGATGTAAACCAGAAGCTGGAGTTTCTGGTACGGCAAAAGCTGATTTCCTGATCATTTAGTTCCGGTGCCGACAGTGAGTATAGCCCTGCCAAACGGGGCCGATATTTCTTTTGCCTGATATTTCCGCCAAGGCCATTTATCAAAAAGCCGTTCCCTTCAACTGCTGAATATTGATTTTCCGTTAACTTGCACGACATTGTGAACCTAATTTCATGAATCATGCAAGTTTGGAAAGATTACCAGGCAAAGAATAAAGATCGTTTCCTGGATGAATTACTGGCATTGTTGCGCATTCCTTCTGTGAGTGCGGATTCCCGGTTTAATGAAGATACCCGGAAATGTGCTGAAGCAGTAAAAAAACACCTGGAAGAAGCTGGTGCTGAAAAGGTAGAAGTTTGTCAGACAGCGGGGCACCCGATCGTTTATGGAGAAAAAATCATAGATCCATCCTTACCTACTGTACTCGTATACGGCCACTACGATGTGCAACCCGCAGATCCGCTGGAACTGTGGCACAGCGGGCCATTTGAACCAGTAATCAAAGATGGCAATATATATGCGCGCGGTAGTGCCGACGATAAAGGGCAGTTTTACATGCATGTAAAAGCCTTTGAAACCATGCACCAAACGAACACCCTTCCCTGCAATATCAAGTTTATGATAGAAGGAGAAGAAGAAGTGGGTTCTGCCAACCTCGGCATTTTCCTGAAAGAAAACAAAGAGCGGCTGAAAGCTGATGTAGTGCTGATTTCAGATACTTCTATGATCAGCCTGGAAAATCCTTCTATTGATACGGGCTTACGTGGACTGGCCTATATGGAAGTAGAGGTAACCGGCCCTAACCGCGACCTTCACAGTGGCGTTTATGGCGGTGCGGTTGCAAACCCGGCCACCATCCTTGCAAAGATGATTGCATCACTCCATGATGAAAACAATCATATCACCATCCCTGGTTTCTATGATAAAGTACAGGAGCTGAATGCAGAAGAAAGAGCTGCACTTAACGCCGCTCCTTTCGATGAAGAGGAATACAAGAAAGACTTAGGTATAAGTGATGTATGGGGAGAGAAAGGATATACTACCATTGAAAGAACCGGCATCCGCCCAACACTGGAGGTAAACGGTATCTGGGGTGGTTATACCGGCGAAGGTTCCAAGACCGTGTTACCATCGAAAGCATTTGCCAAGATATCTATGCGGCTGGTGCCTAACCAGGACTGGCATGAGATCTCCGACCTCTTCACCAAACACTTTGAGGCGATTGCCCCTAAGAGCGTGAAAGTAAAGGTAACCAAACACCATGGTGGTAGTCCGTACGTAACGCCTACCGATTCGGTAGCATTCCAGGCAGCTCATAAAGCTATCCATACTACCTTTGGAAAGGCGCCTATTCCGGTTCGTGGAGGTGGAAGCATTCCCATTGTAGCGTTATTCGAAAAAGAACTGGGATTGAAAACAGTGTTGATGGGCTTCGGGCTGGACAGCGATAACCTCCATTCACCGAATGAGAAATACGGTTTGGATAACTATTACAAAGGCATAGAGACCATACCTTATTTCCATAAATTCTTTGCAGAGTTAAGCCGGTAGGAGTTTTTAGTCTTTAGCGGTTAGTTAGCTGGTCAGCAGCAAACTAACCGCTAAAGGCTAAACGCCGGCTAAAAGCTATTTTTATGTCTAACGAAAAAGTACGTGTCGATAAATATCTCTGGGCCATCAGAGTGTTCAAAACCCGTAGCCAGGCAGCCACAGCCTGCGACAGTGGCAAGGTGAAAATGAACGGTTCTTCCGTAAAAGCCGCCAAACCTGTATCTGTAGGCGATAAATTTGATATCCGTGGCGAAGCCCGCAAATGGGTGATCGAGGTAGTAAGTGTGATTTCCAACCGGGTGGCCTACAGCGAGGCCATCAAGCATTATATTGACAGCACCCCTGATGAAGATAAACTGGCGGCAGCCTATGTTGCGTCTGTATTCCAGACCGGTAAACGCCAAAGTAAGATAGGCCGACCCACTAAGAAAGACAGAAGGCAAATCGATGGATTCATGGATGGGGACGCCGGCGAAGAGTAACGCCTGCCTGTCTGTCTTCCTCAGCTCTACCTTTTTTCTACATTTTCTCACTTTTGCGTAGTAATTTTGCCAACTCATTCTTTAAACTAAGGAGTTTCAATGCCTACTAAACAAAGTGACGTACTACCTGCCGATTTCCTTGTAAAAGTGGCAGAAGAATTTGGTACCCCGGTATACATATACCACGCGGAAAAGATCAAAACCCAGTATGAAAAGCTACAGAAGGCGTTTCATAAGGCCGACACCCGCTTCTTTTACGCCTGTAAGGCATTGACCAACATCAATATCCTGAAGTACATCAATTCGCTGGGATGCGGACTGGATACCGTTTCCATACAGGAAGTACAACTGGGGCTGAAAGCCGGCTTTGATCCTAAGAACATTATCTTCACCCCTAACTGTGTAGATCTGCAGGAAATTATCGCAGCCAAGGATCTGGGTGTGATTATTAACATCGATAATCTCTCTATCCTGGAGCAGTTTGGTAATAAGTTCGGTGGCAGCTACCCGATCTGTATCCGGCTGAATCCACATATTATGGCCGGCGGTAATTTCAAGATATCTACCGGGCATATCGACAGCAAATTTGGCATTTCCATTCACCAGATGCGCCACATAGAACGCATCATCAATTCTACTAAATTGAAAGTAACTGGTTTGCATATGCATACTGGCTCTGAAATTAAGGATGTAGATGTATTCCTGCGTGGTGTGGAAGTAATGCTGGAGATGGTACAACATTTCCCCGACCTGGAATCTATTGACCTGGGAAGCGGCTTCAAAGTGGCTTATCAACAAGGAGATCCGGAAACTGATATCGAATTACTTGGCCGAAAGCTGAGCGATGCGTTCAATAAATTTGCGAAGACTTATGTGCGTCCGCTGCAGCTTTGGTTTGAGCCGGGCAAGTTTCTCGTAAGCCAGAGCGGATATTTTGTGGTGAAAGCCAATGTAATCAAACAAACTACTGCCAACGTATTTGTAGGCGTGAATTCAGGCTTCAACCATCTGATCAGGCCCATGTTCTACGATGCCTTCCATCTGATCCGTAACATCTCCAATCCTAAGGGTACAGAACGGATATATACGGTTGTAGGAAATATCTGTGAAACTGATACCTTCGGCTGGGACAGGAAGATCAATGAAGTAAGGGAAGGCGACTACCTGGTATTTTATAATGCCGGTGCCTATGGGTTTGAAATGTCGTCTAACTTCAATTCCCGTCTGAAACCGGCAGAAGTGCTTATCAAAGATGGTAAGCCGCAGCTGATCCGCAGGCGCGATACATTGGAAGACCTGCTAAAAAACCAGATCGAATTGCAATAAATTTCCGTTTTTCACCCGGATTCAGGTATTTGATTTACAATCTCTTAGTTAAGAGGCAAATCCCTGGATCCGGGAAATCCGGATTTCATACAATATTTCCCCTACCTTTGCGTCTACATTAATATCCTTCCCTGCTACTCCTGCACTGTTTATTGCTGTAAATTGAAAGATGTTTTATTTCCTGACATACTTAAAGGAAACGCTTTTGATTATAATTATACTTATAAGGTTTTATGAAAGTATTAACTGCACACCCCGGTATTTTTAACGACGACGAAGTAATTGATACATATATCTCATTCGTTCCATTTCTGAACTACCTGAAAGAGAAAGTAGCCTCAGATGGCGATTCACGCGCAGCGCTTTACCAGCTGATCATTGATAAATTTGAAAGTAATCCGGATATACTTAGGCCGATCAGAACAGATGCAGATCTTAGCATTTACAAAGAGTATCTGGACATGGTGACGGCGGCCATTTTCCCGGTTACAGCAGACACCGATAAGGATATCTATGGCATCGGTGTTCCCTTCAGATTCGCGTTGTTTTACTACTCCAACCTCTTTAAGCAGCTTTTCACTGCGGGCGGAGAAGAGCTGGCAGCCGTTCCCCAGGGGATCTCCATTTCCCAGGTGAAGAAAGATAAAATGACCTGGCTCTATAAGCTTATCCTGGAGAAGGTATACCACTTCCCCATGGATTATAAGAATGAGCTGATTCACACCCTGGACACTCCTGACGGAGGCAAACGCTTTGTGAAAGTGAATATAGATCCCAGGTTTGTGGAGGTAAAGGTAAATGGGGTGCTGCCCGACTTCAACTACGATCAGTTCTGCAGCCGGCAAATGACTCCGGAATCGCTGATAACAACCCTTCCGCCAAAGATGTTTTCTTTGGAAGGCTTCGTGATATGGACCGTTAAAGACGTTACCCAATCTGAAACCCTCAACAACATCAAGAACCTGGTGATGAACATGCAGCCCAGCAATGAGCAGGATAGCTACCGGGCACTCGAAAAAATGATACCGGTTATCATGGGTATCCCCGATATAACTGCACACCTGGTACCATTTCCGAAAGTGAATGGTAAAAACGTGCTGGAAGAACAATTCTCCAATAATGATCCAATTCTCGGTATTGGCAATAAAAAGCAACAGCAGCATTTCTTCCAGCTATTGCTGGATCATCTGAAGTTGCATCCAACTCCGTTGGTAATCCCGGATGTAAACGACAATACCATTGCTGGGCACCCGTTCCTTAAGTACCTCCCTGTCAAAAATATCCGGAGTTTCCTTGTGTTTCCGATCACGCATAAAAAAGAGATCCTGGGTGTATTGCAGCTGGCTTCCTCTGTTCCCGACCGGCTTTCCGCCGATCCTCTCTGGAAATTCCAGAACACTTACCCTCTGCTGGGATTGATGCTGAGTCGCAGCAGGAACATCCTGGAAAACCGGCTCAATGAAGTCATCAAAGATCAGTTCACCGCTCTGCAACCAGCCGTTGAATGGAAATTTGTGGATGCTGCCTGGAATTACCTGCTTACACCGGAAGAAGAAAGGAAAGATATCGAGAATATCAGCTTCGATGAGGTGTTCCCGTTATATGGCGCTGTTGATATCCGCAATTCATCTGTACAACAGGGCAACGCGATACGGGAAGATCTGCAGGAGCAGCTGGAATTGATCCGTGATACACTCACCACAATAAGCAATACCATTCACCTGCCCCTGCTGGAAGAGATGCAGTTCAAAACCAACGACCTCCTGGAAAACCTCAGCCACACGCTGCAGGCAGGGGAAGACCTGAAGGTGAACGAATTCATGGAGCAGGAAATACATCCCATACTCACTCACCTGAGTGAAGAGCATGAGGCGCTGCAACCCGTGCTGGCCGATTATTTCACAGAAATGGATAAACAAAGCGGACACGTATACCACCACCGCAGGGAATACGAAGAAAGCCTTTCAGCCATCAACACGGTGATCAGCCAGTACCTGGAAAAAGAGCGGCAATATATACAGCAATCGTTCCCGTGCTACTTCGAAAAGTACCGCACAGACGGGGTGGAATACACCATCTACATTGGGCAGTCGATTGCTGAGGGCAAGAAATTCGACCATTTATATCTGCGAAACCTTCGCCTGTGGCAGCTTTCGTCGATGGCACAGATTGCGCGGGTTACTCACCGCCTTTCTCCCAAACTGAAAGTGCCCCTGCAAACGACGCAGATGATACTGATGCACAGCTCCCCCATTACCATCAGTTTCCGTAGCGACGAACGCCGCTTCGATGTGGAAGGCGCCTATAATGTACGGTACGAGATCATTAAAAAACGTATCGACAAAGTGCATATTAAAGATACCGGTGAACGCCTTACCCAGCCTGGTACTATCGCCATGGTATATTCCTATATGAGGGAGATGGAAGAGCTAAAAAAATACATCTCCTTCCTCCAGAGCAAAAACATCCTGCTACCTGGCATCGAAATGCTGGATCTGGAAGAGTTGCAGGGAGTAAGTGGGTTGAAAGCGTTGAGGGTGAAGGTAAACCTGGAATAGTCTTTAGTCTTTAGTAAAAATGCAGCGGAGATAATCTCCGCTGCATTTTTACTAAAGACTAATAGCTAAAGACTAAAGACTGTTTAAAACTTGAATCCCAGCGTCACATACGGTACTGTTTCCTCCTTCGAATGTCCTATCACCGCTGTAATGATCATGGCGTTGATAGGGGCTACGAAAATACCGCCGCCAAAACCATCGTGCCAGACGTGAGATGTTTCGTTTTCCCTCCAGACACGGCCTACGTCGTTAAATCCGATAAGGCCAACGCCGGCAGGGAGTATATATGTTTTAAGGTCGAATAATTTGACACGGATCTCTGTATTGTTGTAGACATTGGCATCGCCGGCAAAGCGGTAGTTCCGGTAACCCCGAAGATTTTGCACACCACCTATTGTCAGTGCCTGGAAATATTCATAATTGCCCCACAGCTTGCCACCGCCGAAGCGGCTTACAATAACAAAGTTTGCAGGAATGCGGAAGCTCATGTATAAACTCAGGTCCGTCTGTAACTGGGTAGTATTATAGCTGTTGCCATTCAGGCCTAAATTACCGGAATACGTGGTAGTCCAGAATATGCCGCGGGTGGGAATTATTTTGTTATTGCGGGTATCGATAGTTGCTACTATCTTACCACCAGCGTACATCTTATTGGCATAAATATTCGCTGAATCGAGGCCATTGTTTTTGAAATCGGTGATAAAGCGATTGTTGTTTTCATCCCTGTCGAAATGATAATTATTCAACGTGGGGCCATAAGCGATAGTAATATGATCGCTCAGGCTGGTTCTGAGAAGTACTTCCGCCGTATAGAAGTTATAACGGGCACGATAGTACGGAATTTTCTTTCCACCGGATTTATCGAATACGGATTCGTTGCCGAAACCGAAGAAGTTAATGGTATTGTTTGGCGCTTTGGCCCTGGCCATTACCAGGAGATCAGATTTGCCAATCACATCTGTGTATTCTCCCTCATACCGGAAGTTCCACGCTCTTGTCGCGAGCGAGTGGGTAGCGGTGAACAGGTGTTTAGCAGAGAAAGGCTCCTTGCGGAAAGAATGCCGGGTAATGGATAAACCAAGCCCCAGCAGTACACCATCATCACGGTTGTATGCGCCCGCAAGCATAGGTACTGTTTTCCCGTACTGGAATGCACTCCGGTTATAGCTTATATTTTCAGGATTGTCAGATAAGCGACGTTGTTCATTAGCCGACAGGGCGAAGCTGTCTTTCCCGGAACGCTGATCGTATATGCGTATACGTTTGCCTGCTTTCACGGTAGTACTGTCGATATAGGTATCTGCATCCTTGCCGCCGATAAGCCGTATACGTATAGGCGTTGCATGATCACCTTTTATTTCGAAGCGGTCGTTTCCTCCCATTCCGTATACATTCAGTTCCTTGGTCACAGCAGGATCAAACGTCCGTGAATAGATGTTCTGTTGTACTGCGCCTTTTTTGCTGATCTTGAAAATATTCAATGCTACTGCTCCTCCGGCCTGCTTCTCCACGGTGATCAGTTCATTTTTTTCTGTAGCCGGCACATCCACTCCTTTGGCAAGGAAACGATAATACTTCATGGTGTTTTTCTCCAGGATGTCTCTGCGTGCTTTCAGTCGTTCCAGCATCATGGGGCCTACCTGCGCTTTGATGGTGTCGGGGAAAGTGTTTACAGCAGCTTCAATCACACTGTCGGTCATTTTCCTTAAAAACTTATCCGTTTGTTTCTTCCAATCGCTTTCATCCAGTTCATTCAAAAAAGAGCGATCGAAGTAACGGGAGGCAAAGTTAAAGCCGTTAATATCGGGGATATGATTCCTGAATCCCTGTATACCCGGCAGCAGCCAGGGTCGCGATGCCAGGCCGGGGAAAAGTCCTTCGTTGATGAAAAATGCCTGATCCCGATCGCGCGGCACCGGCAGGTAATAATCCTGGCCCTTATGTTTCTCTTTATACCAGCGCCACTGATCATCGTGCCGGTCGAAGTCCATAATGTACATATCCAGAATACGTGCGCGCAGCACCGGTTTCTGATCTACATGTACATCATTGTCGCCCTGGATCTTTGCCAATACTTTAGGAGTATTATACGTTTTATCATTCTTACCTGTTACAGGTTCTCTTTCTTCAAACAGGTATATTTCATTGCCGAAGTCGTTGGCATAAATGCCGAGCGACGTATCCCGCGGCAGGTATACGAAAGTCGGGTGTGTATGTGGTACTCCGGCCGCTTCAGCCAGCACACTTACTGCCAGCGGAGCGTACGGATTGGAAGCCGAAATCTGGTCCTGTACAATGTCTCTCGCTACTGTTTCCCGGAGCATTTCCGGAATGGCTGCCAACGGGAATTTCTTCAGGGAACGCAGGTTATATTCCGTTCCCGTGCTATCTTCCAGACGCAGGGAATGGGTTTGCTTTCCTCCGCCTCTTTGCAGGATATTAAGGCCGCCCTTTGCCGTTTTAAGGTTCAGTACCGGGAATTTCAGCGGGGTAGCCCATACTTTCCGGTAGTTTTCTCCCAACAGAAACCGGTGTAGTTTGTTTACATGATTGTATCGGGTATCTGCCGCCATTGTTACGAAAGATGGAAGTTCGGCAGGGACTTCATAGGTAATCGCCTTACGGGGGATGTCCTGCAAACGGAACAGGGTATTAGTGAAAACAGCCTGCTGACCTTTGTCAGCTACATAATACTGTACCCGTACTGTACTGTCGGCCAGGAGCTCCAGCACGCTGAACCCGTTTTCTGTAGATGCAAACAGTGATTTGGCGCCCTGTTTCACGCGATTGTTCTTGGCGCCACTGCCACTTACCACATAGGCGTTCCCGTTATCTTTTATCAATTGCAACGTATGATCATGACCGGATACAAATACCACCGGCCCATGAGGTTTCAGGGCCTCTTCCACGCTCTTAACCATCTGCCGGTACCGGGGATTTGGCAGGTCTTCCGCGGTGCCAAACACTCCCCTCGCCAATGGGTAAACAGACCCAATAACCAGTAAGGGGATGTACAATGATGGCTTCAGATCGGTAAGCGGAAATATATGCTGCTTAATCGTATAATATCCTCCATGTATCCCATAGCTTCTGAAAGGATGATGGGTAGCGAAAATGATCAGCTTATTCCGGTTGAGTGCTACGATCTCAGACAGCCGCGTCAGGATCTCTTCGTTATCTTTACAATCGCACGACGACTCTGCGCCAGGTTTCTGGTATGGGAACACCCACCATTCGCTGTCCATGATAATCAGCGTTACCTTATCGGAGATCTTTACTTCTACCGGGCCGGGGCATCCTTCCTTAGGTTCAAACTGTACATTGTCCAGGTTCAGGGAGTCTACATAACGTTGCTGGTTGCGGATTACCTGCCAGCCATCGGGCTTGCTTTTGTCCCAGTCGTGGTTACCCGGAATAATAAATCCCTTTGCCCTTGTTCCTTTCACCAGGTTAATCTGATAGTCCAGGATCTCTTTAGCTGCCGGGAAACGGGCACTGGCAGAGTCTGGCAACCCTTTCGGATACACGTTATCTCCGAGGAACAACACGGTGTTCCGGCTGTCTTGCAGGTCGAACGTTTGTCTGACAGCATCGATGACGGGATTCTTTCCATTGCTGTGAAGCTCACCGGCATCCCCGATGAGAATGATGCGTTGCAGCACCTGTGGGGATTGTGCGCAGACAGTGCTGCAGAAAAAAACAGCAAGTATGATATTGATAATGACAGATCTGATCATTTGGGCTTGTAAGTAAATTTAAGAATATTAGCCATCCCATCGCGCCCCCCTTCATTGGAAATATACATATCCCCGTTAGGAGCAAAAGTTATCCCTTCTGGTTGCTGGAAGAGTCTTCGTTTCAGGTTATATGCCTCCTGCACATTCCCTTTGAGATCAGCAATCACCAGCAGGCCGTTGACTGACGCCACTATATACAGCCGTTTTTCGATGGGATGTATAGCAGCAGCTGAAGGCTTGAAGTTACGCACATCTGTTCCGGCAAGATTGGCAATTTCATTTGCATTAAAATGGTAAATAGCAGCAGTATCAAAGGTTTTAGTGGCCAGGTGGAAGCGGTAGGCACTGGTGATACCCTGGCGTTTATCATCGGCACAATTCTTACAGATCATAACGATACTGTTCAGCGCAGTATCGTTATAAACTGTTTCAAACTCCTGCTTCACATCCCTCTCCAGCTTATAGTGGTCGCTATATACACTATCCGTAAAAAGCCCATGTACATGGTACAGAGATCCGCTGCTTTTCAGCACAAACCACCCGCTATCTGTGTGGCAAATATCCTCATAGTCCCCATCCCTGGCGAATTTATAATAACGGTAAGGCCTGGTGGCTGCCACATCTACCTCATAGATGCGCCCTTGTTCATCATTAATGGCCATAATACGATGCTCATCGGGGTATAATACAATACCGGATATTTCCTGCATAGACTCTCTCATCCGGTAGCGTACAGGGGATTTAAGGTCGTACCCGGCAGGAGAAGCGTAGATTTTTTGTTCCCGGTCACTGAAAGCGTTGCACGACAACAGGAAGAAGAGTGAGAATAGCCAGATACGGACAGTCATGGTGTAACATTATAACCTAAAATTAAGTTAAATTATGAATTACGAATTATGAATTACGAAATCGCGCGAAGATCTTTGCGAATAACACATATCTTGTCCGTTAAGATCTTCGCGCGATTTCGTAATTCGTAATTTTTAATTCGTAATTTCAATCAATAAATTTCGATCATGCAAAACAGCTCCTTAATCGATGCAGCGCGCGATTTTGTACTAGCCCAATATGAGCAGCATCCCAAGCCTAATCTGGTATATCATAACCTGGTACATACACAGCAGGTAGTTCAGGCAGCTGCCCAGATTGCCGCCCATTACCGTTTACAGGACGACGAACTGGTGGCGGTATATGTAGCCGCCTGGTTCCATGACGCCGGGTATTTGCTGGGCGATGCGAAGGTCCATGAGGAAAACGGCGCACAGGAAGCTATCGAATTCCTCCGGCAACAACAGGCCCCGGAAAACATACAGACGATGGTACAGGGGGCTATTCTTGCTACCAAAATGCCCCAGTCGCCACATACACTTGTAGAACAAATCGTTTGTGATGCAGATCTTTCTCACCTGGGCTCCAAAATCTTTAACGACAGGAACAAACTATTACGGCAGGAAGTAGAGATGACGCTGCAAAAAGAAGTGCCCGCCGTGCAATGGCTTTCTTCTTCCATTCATTTTCTCACGGAGCATCATTATTGGACAGACTACGCACAAACACTGTACAAGCAACAGAAGGAAGAGAACATTGCCAAACTAACGAAGAAGCTGGAAAAGAAAGCAGGAGATACCGCAGAAACTGACGAAACCATTGCAACTCCCAGCGATACTACCGCTACTGCAACAGCAGCAGCAATAAAGATTAAAAAAAATAAAAGAAAGAAACCGGAACGCGGCGTGGAAACCATGTTCCGCACCACCTCCACCAATCACATCAGGCTTAGCTCCATGGCCGATAGCAAGGCGCACATCATGATATCGGTCAACTCTATCATCATCTCTGTAATACTGAGCGTATTGATAAGACGACTGGAAGACTATCCGAATATGATCATACCGTCTGTTATCTTTCTTACTACATCGGTGCTGACTGTTATCTTTTCTGTGCTGGCGACCCGCCCCAATGTCACCAGCGGCGTGTTCACCAAAGCTGATATTGAAAAGAAAAATGCCAATCTGCTTTTCTTCGGGAATTTTTATAAAATGCACCTGGAAGAGTATGAATGGGGTATGAAACAGATGATGAACGATGCAGATTTCCTATATAGCAGTATGACTAAAGATATTTACTTCCTGGGGGCCGTACTGGGACATAAATACAAGCTGCTCCGTATCTCTTACAACATCTTTATGTTCGGCCTGATTATATCAGTGTTGTCATTTCTAGTAGCTGCTATTTTTTTCCCGGTTAAAGTGTAGTGATTCATGAGTGTTCCTTTATATAACCGCGATCTCAGCTGGTTATCTTTCAACTACCGGGTATTGCAGATGGCCACAGACCCGCAGGTACCTTTGTACGAACGTATCAAATTCCTGTCCATCTTCTCCTCTAACCTGGACGAGTTCTTCCGGGTGAGGATGCCGGCCATACTTACCATCAACAAGGTTCTGGAGCAGGATCCTGCCGCCGGAGAAAATGAATCCATCAGCCCGGAAACGCTGCAACAGGTGCTACAGGAAATCAACCGGCAGCAACAGGAATACGGGCAGATATTCCGCAACGATGTGCTTCCTGCATTATCTGCACACGGCGTGCAGTTGTACTACAACGCACCATTCCTGCCAGCGCATGTGGCGTTCACTAAACATTATTTTCTGACCACTGTGCTCGCATACCTTCAGCCAGTGTGGCTGAGCGGCCATCAGCGGAAATTTTTTCCGGAAAATAATGCGCTATATCTGGTTGTAACGCTCACGCCTATACGCAATGAACAAGTCAGGGAATACGTGATAGTGAACATACCGTCCGGACTTCCCCGCTTCCTGCCATTACCTGATCAGGAAGGGCGTCATTACTTTGCGATTCTCGATGATATCATCCGTACACATATCGGTTACCTGTTCCCTGCGTATACGGTGGAAAACTGCCATAGTATCAAGCTCACCCGGAATGCGGAGATGGACATGGATGAAATGAAAACAGACATCCTGGAAGAAGTAGAAACGTTGATCCGTAAACGTGAGTTGGGAGTGCCTACAAGATTTCTCTATGATGCTACCATGCCGCTGCCGTTACTACATTTCCTGGCGCAGCAGTTTGATGCACACGACGATGAACTGGTAGCTGGCGGGCGTTATCACAATCTGAAAGATCTTGCCTCACTGCCGGTACCAGTGGGCCTTCAGCAGGTAGAATATCCTAAGGCGACGCCGGCAGATAACAAGATTATATCAGACACTGATCATCTGCTCGATCTTGTACTGCAACAAGACCTGCTGGTGCATTTGCCTTATCAGCGATACGACTGCATCCTTCGTTTTTTTAATGAAGCTGCAGCTGACCCCGACGTAGCGGAGATATACGTAACCCTCTACCGCATTGCCTCCGGTTCTCAAATAGCACAGGCCTTAATCAGCGCCGCGCAAAACGGAAAGAAAGTAACTGTTTTTGTGGAGTTGAAAGCCCGCTTCGATGAAGCCAACAATGTACGCTGGGCCAGGAAAATGAAAGAAGCCGGCGTAAAGCTGATATATAGTATCCCCGGCATGAAGGTACACGCCAAAACCGCATTGGTAAAGCGTAACAGGGGTTATCAATGGGATTACTGCGGGTTGATAGCTACGGGAAATTTCAATGAAAGTACTGCCAGATTTTATACAGATCATGTGCTGTTCACGGGCCATACCGGCATCACCCGGGAAATGGAACTTTTATTTCTCTACCTTCAAAGCAGGGAACAACCGGGGCAATATCAGTTTCTCCACTTTGAGCACCTGCTGGTAGCGCAGTTCAATATGACGGAAAGGTTCTCCCAACTGATAAACCGGGAGATCGGGCACGCCCGGGAAGGGAAACCAGCGCATATTATCATCAAGATAAATAACCTGCAGGAAAAAGGAATGGTCAACAAACTGTACGAGGCCAGTGAAGCCGGGGTGCAGGTAGATCTGATCGTGCGGAGTATCAACTGCCTGGTACCGGATATCCCGGAAAGCAGTAACATCAGGATCATCCGTATAGTAGACCGTTACCTGGAACATGCACGCGTATTCATCTTCCATAATAATAACCAGGAAGAAGTATACATGGGCTCGGCCGACTGGATGAACAGGAACCTTCACCGCCGCATTGAAGTATGTATACCCGTATACGCGCCCGCCCTCCAGCAACAGCTGAAAGACATCGTACAGCTCCAGCTGGAAAATACCGGTACTGCCCAACAGGCTATACAGGCGTATGTGCAAAATATAATGTAAATTAGATATCCTGATATAAGTGCATTTTTATGAAGAAGTATATTTGGACGTTGTTACTGAGTATCGTCTTTGCCATTCCCACTTCGCAGGCACAGACTTTCGACCTTGAGCACATTTATAATCCTGTTGCCAATGCAAAGGCGGATATTGCGGCAGCTCAGCAGCAGGCTGCCCGGGAAAAGAAACATGTATTGTTACAGATTGGCGGCAACTGGTGTATCTGGTGCAAGAGACTGTATAAATTCATCGAGGATGATCCTGAGCTAAAAGCTGATATGAACAACAGCTATGTGGTGTATCATCTCAATTACAGCAAGGAAAACAAGAACCTGCCCATCCTGAAGGAGCTGGGCTATCCGCAGCGATTTGGTTTCCCGGTGCTGATAGTATTGGATGCGCAGGGTAACCGGCTCAATACCCAGAATACCGGTTTACTGGAATCCGCAGATACCTATGACAAGAAAAAAGTACAGGAATTCCTGAAACAATGGTCGCCGGCGGCATTGCTGCCCTCCCATTATATCAACGAATAGCAACGTTATGAATAACAGCGTTACCATTTTTAACACGGATGCTGTGCAATCTTTTCAAAAGTTTGCACGGCATCCGTTTAAATTTTCTGCCTACCTTTTCTGGAAGATACCAGCCGCCTGGCTGGCCGGTGTAAGGATACAGTCGCTCGATGCAGATACCTGCACCACCTCTGTTCCCTTCCGCTGGCTGTCTCAGAATCCTTTCCATTCTACTTATTTCGCCTGCCTGTCGATGGCCGCTGAAATGAGTACCGGTCTTCCTGCAATGATGTATGTGCGTAGCGCCCCAAAACGTGTATCCATGCTCGTTGTAAACATGGAATCTGTTTTTGTGAAGAAAGCTACCGGCATTACTTTTTTCACCTGTTCCGAGCTCCCTCTGTTAAGATCAGCCATTGAAAGAGCACTCAGCAACGGTACACCGGAAACTGTTGTATTACATAGTGAAGGCAGAGATAAAGACGGCATACTAATTGCCTCTTTCGCCATCACGTGGTCTTTTAAAAGTAAATCGTAAAATTGGTGACCCAATTCACCCTAAAACAATGATATGAAAATTGCATTTCATGGCGCCGCGCGCACCGTTACAGGATCAAAGCATCTGATCACACTTAAGAATGGTAAAAAGATTTTAATGGACTGCGGCATGTTCCAGGGTATGGGACACGACACGGATTCCCTTAACAGGGATTTCGGGTTTAATCCGGAGGAGATCACCTATATGGTGCTTTCTCACGCCCACATCGACCATTCCGGCCTCATTCCACGACTGGTAAAAATGGGCTACAACGGACCAATCTATTGTACCCCTGCCACCAGGGATATGACGGAGATCCTGCTCCTTGATTCTGCAGAGATCCAGCAGGATGATGTGAAATTCACCAATAAAAAAATGGCGCAACAGGGCCTCCCTTATGTACAGCCACTGTACAGTGTGGAGGACGCCAAAAATGCGATCCATTCACTTAAACCAATTGGATATAATACCTGGACGAATATAGATCCGGATGTTCAGCTGATGTTTACAGATGCCGGACATATTGTAGGAGCTGCTTCTATGCATTTACGCATCACAGAAAACGGCAAAACAGAACAAATCACCTTCAGCGGGGATATAGGCCGGTATAACGATGCGATCCTGAAATCGCCGGCTACCTTTTCGCAGGCGGATTATATCCTGATTGAATCTACCTATGGCAGTACATTACACGCGGATGCCAAACCATCCGATGATGAATTGCTGCGGTACATACAGGAAACCTGTGTTGAAAAGAAAGGTAAACTAATCATCCCTGCCTTCAGCGTGGGCAGAACACAAGAGCTCCTTTACACCCTGAATAATGCACAGTTGAAAGGTACCTTACCTAAGGTGGATATTTTTGTAGACAGTCCTCTTTCTACAGAAGCTACAGAGGTTACCAAAGCGCACCCTGAAGTGTTTAATAAAGAAGTTTCCAACCTGCTGAAAACAGACGATGATCCTTTCGATTTTCCGGGCCTGCACTACATTAAATCAGTGGATGAATCCAAATCACTGAACTTCCGCAAAGAGCCCTGTGTGATCATATCTGCTTCAGGAATGGCGGAAGCCGGGCGTGTAAAACATCATATCGCCAACAATATCGATGAGCCGCAAAATACCATCCTGATAGTAGGATACTGCGAGCCTGAATCATTAGGTGGGCGCCTGATGCGCGGGGCTAAAGAAGTTTCCATTTACGGTACAAAATATGAAGTGAAGGCAGAAGTAGGCGTTATCCGCTCTATGAGTGCGCATGGCGACTATGAAGATCTGAGCCAGTGGCTGGCCTGCCAGGATCCACGGGAAGTAAAAAAATTGTTCCTCGTACATGGAGAATACGAAGTACAACAAATTTTCCGCAACTGGTTACTCAAGAAAGGATTCCTGGATATTGAAATTCCGGAACGCCATTATGAGATCGGGTTGGCCTGATAACTATCAACCTTCCACCAGTGGGAACCAGAGGTTAGCCCTGGTTCCCCTGGCTTTTCCTTCTTCATCCACTAAATCTTCTATATCAAAACTGGCATCTACATTAAACCGGTTGTTGTAAATGGAAAGCCGGTCGCGGGTAATCTGGAGGCCGCGCGACTGATGTCCCGGTTTATTCGCTTTCTTTATAGCAGTGGCCTTTTCGCGGCCTACCCCATTATCTTCGATCGTGCAAAGTATACGATCGCCTACTATTCTGAAAGTAATGGTTACCTTCCCTTTGCTTTTATCATGTACTAACCCATGCCAGATGGCATTTTCCACGAAAGGCTGAACAACCATCGTGGGCACTTCCACCATATTGGCATCCAGCTCAGGATCTACAATGATCTCATATTCGAACTCATCTGTAAACCTTAATTTTTCCAGTTCCAGGTAGTTCTCCAGTACGCTTACTTCCTGTGCTACGGTAGTATGATTCAGCTGCGAATTATCCAGCACATTACGGATCAGTTTTGCAAAGCGACTCAGGTAGGATAATGCCTGCTCAGTTTCACTTTTCATCATGAATGTTTGAATGGAGTTCAGCGCATTGAAAATGAAATGCGGATTCATCTGTGCACGCAGCGCTTTCATCTCCAGCTGTGCTATCTGTTGCTGAATGGCTTCCCGCTGTTTTACTTCTTTCCTGACACTGGCAATACGCATCTTATAATACATATATGCCAGCGTCAGTACAATCAACAAACATAATACCCTGAACCAGCCTGTTTGCCAGAAAGCCGGCTGTATGAAAATATTCAGGGTGGTAACGTGATCCGAAAAAGTACCCACGCTGTTTACTGCCTTCACTTTAAACTTATAGTGCCCTGGCGGCAGATTGGTATACTTAGCCATCAGCAGGTTATCAGCAGGCACCCAGCTTTCATCTACACCTTCCATCTGGTAGTAATACAACGTTCGCTCGTGGTGGTATTGCAGGCTCTTAAACTCAATGGTGACGAAGTTTTGCTTATAGCTGAGTACCACCGGTACACTGTCCTGCAGCGCTGCCTGTATCAGCACTACGCTATCCATTGCCTTCAGATTCAGAATAGCCACATCAGGCGGAGGCGGTGCTACCAGCAGGCTTTGCGGGTCAAGTACCACAATATGCTCCGATGCACCAATAAGTAATTTCCCGTTTTTGAGCTTCAGGATGCGGCGCCTCACCTTGCGGGCATTATCAATAATATCGTCTGTTTGTACAAAAGTTTCCAATTTATCTGCTACAACGTCGTACCTGTAAAATCCATACTGTGCTGTAAACCAGATCTTCCCTGGTTCATCTTCTTCCATGCTCAGTACCCATTGATCAAACAGCATATCGTTAATCACTACGGGCCTGCTGGTATGACGAAGGGTGTTACAAATCCAGAGCCCGTGGTCTGTTCCGGCCAACAGGATGCTGTCATTGTAACGTTGCAAACAGGTGATATTACTATAGCCATGATCTTTCCACTCAAATATCTGCCGCGACGTTATCCTGCGTTGCCGGATGTCGAAGCGCATCAGCCCGGCGCTGCTGGAGCCTAGCCACAATATGGAATCCCCCTCAGGGATGATGTCCATCAAAGAAACCTGGTGTTTTATTGAATCGGTGATCTCATGATACAAACGGAAAGTGTTTGCCTGAGGATTCCAGCTTGCGAGCCCTCGTTTATACAAACCAATCCATACCAGCGTGTCGCTCTGTGGCTCCAGGTGCAGGATCGTTTGCTCAAACAATAAGGGAGAAGTGAGATGTTTGTCGAATTTACCAGTATGCGGATTGAAAACAGACAGATTACCATTCTCCTGCCCCACCAGTATTGCTCCATTCGTTAATTCAGCGAAGGTCCATACCTGGCTTCTTTCTTCGGGAAGACTTTCCGCCGGCTGCCCGTTGCTCGTATGCATGTAGCTCCTGAGCAGGTTCTGAGCTGAGTCCAGCCGGCTGAATCCTTTTCCCCAGTACCCCACATATATGTCGCCGTTAGTTGCCTGATAGATACCGGTTACTTCGGCTGCAGGCAGGTGTTCACGAGTATTATTAAAGACAGTATAGCTATTGAGCACCCGGAAGGAGTTGTTGTGCAGACTGAGGATATTCACACCATGGTCTGTTCCTATCCACAGATGCCCTTCCCGGTCGCTCATAAAGCAGTTGGTTTCATAGTCATAATGCAAGCCTTTCTCCGCAGTATTATCAGCTATGATATTAATATCAATAAGACCAGTACGCCTATTCATCCTGAAAATGCCGCTCCTTTCGGTAGCTACCCACAAATTTTTCTCATGGTCTGTTACCAGGTCGAAAATAGCATCCATCGCCGGCACATTCTTTCCGGCTATGGCAGGCGGTGTTTGAAAGGGATAACTCTTCATTTCCCGCGAAACGGGGTTGTAGCAGTACAGGCACCCATTGCGGGCAGCCAGCCAGATCTGATGTTGCGGGTCGGTAAATATTTTCTTAAACGTATCATCAATACCGAATACCGGTAGCTGCTGCGGATTATTCCCCGCACTGAAGAGTTGTTTCCGTTCCCTGTCGAGTATATAGAGGCCGTGCTTTCCACTCAGCCAAAGATTACCGGCTTCGTCTTCCATAATGGCATCCATCATTTGAATCCGCTCTGCTTCCGGGATCACAGTGGCGGGGTGGAAGGATTGAGTTTTCTCGTCCAGCTTCAGCAGTCCGTTGTGTGTGGTAGCCCAAATTACTCCTTTGTGGTCCTCTACAATCTGACTGCATTGCAATCCCTCCGGGCGTACATCACGGTCTATTACTGCGAGTATGCGTACCCGCTCTGTAACCGGATCGTATACACGAATATTATCAGGGGTGCCCATCCAGATGCGTCCTTTCCTGTCTTCACACAGGCAGATATCATCATAATAAATAGACCCCGGTACTTTATCGAAACTGGCTACCGTTACCAGGTTGGCACCATCATAGCGTTGCAGGGCTGTACTGGCAATCCAGACAAAGCCTTTACTGTCCTGCATGATAGCAGATACATGATTGCTGGCGAGTCCGTTGCTGATATCAAGATGAACAAAATTATAAGCGATTCTTCCGGGATGTTGTGCGGTGGCAACAGACAGGCATACAGTTCCCTGCAACAGGATCAAGAAAAACCTGATTGCAAGCCATTGTGCTGCGATATATGCCTTTGCGGAATGCCGGATCATTGGTAATCATAATAAATTTACTAAATGTTGCTGTTAAGTCGTTACATGGGGGAAAGAATGATAGTACAGGACAGTTCCCCCCGTTAATTTTTATTATGTTTAGGCAAAGTCGATATGAACATTACTGCGAGTTGGCGTACAAACTAGCGTTTACTGATATTCTGCATACATATAGCTATTTGTCGTTTCATGGCATTTAGCTCCTGAATCTTTTCGTCAATCTGCAACAGCTTCCTGCTCAAAACCTCTATCTGGGCTTTCTTACTAATAGTTTTCAGATACCATGCATCAATGACCTCCTTAATCTCATTTAAAGTAAATCCCACGGCTTTTGCCATCTGAATAAATCTCAATTTATCTATAACATCATCTCCATAATACAAATAGTTGTTCGTTTTTACTTCTGGCTTTTTCTCCCCTTTTATAAGACCGGATTTTTCATAGAAACGGATGGTACCTATTGGAATGCCTGTTTCTTTGGAAAGTTGATTAATCAGTTTCATTCTTAAAAATAATTAAACTATATAGTATACTGCATACTTTTTGGTATCAAAAGTATTATCTAAGTTTGGTAAAACAAATTGCGCGATATAAAAATCACTAAGATGTATTCAGATCAGGAATTGTTAAAAATGCTCCCCGGTTATACTAACCAGTATGCAGAGGCAAACGGCATCAGATTGCACTACGTGGAAGGCGGCGTGGGCGAGGCATTAGTTTTGATTCCGGGCTGGCCGGAAAACTGGTGGGCGTACCATAAGATAATGCCTTTACTCTCTTTAAAATATAGCGTACTTGTCGTGGAACCAAGGGGTATGGGCAGCTCCGAAAAGCCATTAGCCGGTTATGATAAGAAAAACATGGCAAAGGATATATATGAATTGGCTCAAAAATCGGGTCATCGTAAAATTCATATCTGTGGGCACGATATTGGTGCTCATGTAGCATTCAGTTTTGCTGCCAATTACCAGGAAGCAACCGGTAAGTTAATAATGTTGGATACACCACATCCCGATGAAACAATGTATCAGCTGCCAATGTTACCCATTACCGGAATGAACTATACTTATCCGTGGTGGCTTGCTTTTAACCAGGTAAAAGAGCTTCCGGAAGTACTTTTAGCAGGAAGAATGAGAGTTGTAATCGACTGGATTTTTAAGTCGTTACTAAATAATCAAAACAGTTTAAGTGATTTCGATAAAGGCGTCTATAGCCATGCTTACGACAGCACTGAAGATATCCGCGCTTCTAACGCATGGTATCAGGCATTCGCACAGGATATTCAGGACAGTAAAGCTTACCCAAAGATTAAAACTCCGGTACTCGGTATAGCCTGTAGTAACAGTTATGAAATGTTAAGCGCTTCGCTCACTAAATTCGCTACGGATATAAGTATGAAAAAAATTGAAGATAGCGGGCATTTTTTGCTTGCTGAAAAGCCGGAAGAAGTAGCAGCGCAGATAATGGAATTTTTAGGATAAGGGTAAGCACATTCCTGAAACATAAATATAAGAATGCTCAAAAAAAAGAACGCATCGAAAGTAAATTCGATGCGTTCAACATTTCTTGTACCACGTACGGGAATCGAACCCGTGATTCCTCCGTGAAAGGGAGGCGTCTTAACCCCTTGACCAACGCGGCGTTTTCGTTTGGGATTGCAAAGATAGGAAAACATTTTACAATCCAAAATTTTTTTTCACTTCTTCAGCCAAAGAAAACCATCCTGCTATTTAAGTCCTGCTATGAGGTTAACGGTCAGTGCCACCACAAAGGTATTCAGGATAAAAGACAATAACCCGTGCGCCAGTGCTGTACGCCTGATCACTCTCCCGCTGATTTCCACATCAGATACCTGGAAAGTCATCCCGATCACGAAAGCGAAATAGGCAAAGTCGAGGTAATCCGGCTTCTTTTCTCTCGGGAATTCCAGTCCGCCCGCATGTCTTGTTTGATCCTCTTTATCGTTATCATAATAAAGGTTCGCATAATGAAAAGTCAACGTGGTATGCACCATCGTCCACGATGCCAGTATCCCGGTGATCGCTACCGGCAGGTACAGGATTTTCGACAAACCTGTTACCTCATTTGTGAGCACCAGCAATAGCACAATTACAAGACTGGCTACTGCGGCACCGATCACCGAAAAGGAAACGAAGATCCTGCTTCCATCGTCGATCGTTGCCCAGGTCCGGATATGCTCGGCTGAACGATTGTAAAAAATAATCCAGCCGGTAGTGATATGTGCCAATGCAAATACATCCCATAGTAATGCATACAGTACCAGCGGATGCAGATTCAGCTGCAACAACCAGCATAGCAGCCATACTCCCAGGGTAACCCCCAGACTTATCATTACCCGGTTCATTGGACGCATGTCCAGCAATACCTTAACAGCTTTTTTTTTCCCCATTGTTTTATTCTGACTTGTAACCTTAAAGATAAATATATCAGCGTTCTGAATTATATTCCTACAAATTTAGTGGACTATTGTTCAGATCATACTATTTAAGTACCTTAGCAAGATAATAATCATCAACCAAATGAATACTACGATCCGGCCTGTTTTCCGGTATTGTGCCGGATATTATCAGCAATGCCTTCGGGCTATGAAATAATTTTAAATCAACCAAACAAACGTCTTTATCCCCTGTTTACTATTTGATCCTCTGTAGAAGATCATCTCACCATTAAAAACTATAGTATGAAAGCAAAACTGTACATTCTGGCATGGCTATTCTTATTGCCTGTTTCACTATACGCACAAACACTGGAGGGAACGATATCAGACAGCAAACAACCTTTGGTAGGCGCTTCTGTAAGGATCGTAGGCCGGAATACGGGTATGATCACCGACGCGGCCGGCCATTACAAATTATCCCTGCAACCCGGCAGCTATAAGGTAAACGTCAGCTACATCGGATATCAGCCCCTGGAAAAGGAAGTGACGTTAACAGCAGGGCAGCGTCTCATACTCGACTTCCAGCTCAAAACTACCGACGACCTGAGTGAAGTAGTGGTACTCGGCTCCAGAAGCGCACCGCGAAGCCAGCTTAGTACAGCTGTTCCGGTAGATGTTGTAGACGTGAAACAAATCGCCCAGTTTTCACCACAGGTAAGCATTAACCAGATACTCAACTATGTGGCACCTTCTTTTTCTTCCAACACACAAGCACTGGCCGATGGAACAGACCATATTGATCCGGCCTCTCTGCGTGGCCTGGGGCCCGACCAGGTATTGGTGCTGATTAACGGCAAAAGACGACATACCACCTCATTGGTGAACATCAACGGCAGCTTCGGTAAAGGTTCCGTTGGTACCGATATGAACGCTATTCCCACCGCCGCTATCAAACGCATTGAAATACTGCGCGACGGGGCTTCTGCGCAATACGGCTCCGATGCCATTGCTGGTGTAATCAACATCGTACTGAATGATGAAGTCAATAAGGTGAACGTTAATGTGACTACCGGCGCCTATGTTTCCAAACATTCTGAAAATAACTTCGACGGACAAAACGTTCAGGCTAATATCAGTTACGGCCTGCCACTTGGAAACAAAGGCGGGTTTATCAATCTCGCCGGTTCTTATGATTACCGGAACTATACCAACCGCTCCGGTACGTTTACCGGCACTATTTTCACAGATTACAATGATCCTTCTTTTGCTACCGTACCCGGCACCCCTACCGGCAAGGATGTTACGGATCAGGTGCTGGCCAAACGCGGACTTAGCCGCAGCGATTTCAATTCTCGGGTCGGCCAGTCGGCCAACCGCGGCGGTAGCCTCTTTTTCAACGCCTCTCTGCCAGTAAGCGATAAAGCAGAAGTGTATGCTTTCGGAGGCCTGAATTACCGCCACGGCGAAGCGGCAGCTTTCTACAGAACACCTGCCCAGCTCACCCAAACCAACGACACGATCTATCCCAACGGATTCCTGCCGCTGATCGTAACAGATAACCGCGATAAATCACTCGCCGCCGGCATCAGAGGTACGCTCGGGGAATGGAAGGTCGACTTCAGCAATACGTTCGGTGAAAACGGCGTCGATTTCACTGTTAGCAATACCCTCAACGCCTCCATGCTGAAGGCTTCGCCTACCAGCTTCGAAGCAGGCGGGTACCGCTTTCAGCAGAATACCACCAACCTCGATTTCAGCCGCCTGTTCAAGGATGCCCTGAGTGGCATCAACGTGGCATTCGGCGCTGAGCATCGTTACGAGAACTACCGCATTCTGCCCGGCGAAGCTTCCTCTTATACCAACTTCGGCAACGCCCTTAAAATTGGTACGGACGCACAGGGAAACCCCATCCTCGTTCCTGATCCAAGAGGCAATGTATCTACCCGCTTTGCACGGAATGGTAGTCCGTTTGCCGGTGGGGCGCAAAGCTTTCCCGGCTTTAGCCCCGATAATGCCACCAATGCATCCCGTACTTCTATTGCTGCATATGGCGATGTAGAAGTAAATTTTACGGAGAAACTGCTTGTAGATGGTGCCTTGCGTTTTGAGAACTATTCCGACTTCGGCTCCACACTCAACTGGAAACTCGCCGGCCGGTATCAGTTCAGCCCCAAGTTTCTTTTGAGAGCCGCTGCCAGTACAGGGTTCAGGGCCCCCTCCCTTCACCAGCGCTATTTCAATGCTACTTCCAGCATATATACAGATGGTATCTTTGTTGAATCCGGTACTTTCACTAACGACAGTCGTGTGGCCGCATTGCTGGGAATTCCGAAACTGAAACAGGAAACTTCCTATAGCTACAGTGCAGGCGCCACCAGCAATCTGGGTGCTGTGAAAATAACCGTCGATGGTTACTTCATCCGTATCAACGATCGCGTCGTTTATACCGGGCAATTCTCCGGTAATAAAAACGGTACGCCACAAGAACAGGAGATATACAATATCCTTCGTTCCGCCAACGCGCAAACAGCCCGCTTCTTCGCCAATGCCATCAATACCGAAACAAAAGGTATAGATGCGGTGATCACCTATTCCGCACATCCCGGCAAAGGCCATTTCCGGGCCGATCTGTCCGGTACAATAGCTGTTACTTCCCTCGTTGGTCCCGTACATGCGTCACCGTTACTCGTGGGTAAAGAAAGCACCTATTTTGATGACGCCAGCCGCATCTACCTGGAAAATTCCGTACCCCAAACCAAAGCCAATCTCTCGCTGAATTATACCATTCAAAAGTGGGGATTCTTCTTACGTAACGTATACTTCGGAAAAGTAAAAGAAGCTACCAACACTGTAGCTAACCAGGATACCTACCGCGGTAAAGTGGTCACCGATCTCAGTGTAGGCTACCGCTTCTTCCCTGGCCTGCAACTCACCATCGGTGCCAACAACCTCCTGGATATATATCCGGATCAATTATCAGTAGCCAATTCCAGCTCCGGTCGATTCGTTTATTCCCGCGCCTCCCAACAGTTCGGGTATAACGGAAGATTCCTGTTTGCAAGAGCAACACTGAGCTTTTAATAAAATGCAGCGGAGATTATAAAGTATTAAATACAATATAATCTCCGCTGCATTTTTACTAAAGGCTAACAGCTAGAAATAGCTACACCTCACCTGGCGTAATGAATTCCGTTTTGCATTATCCATTCTCCTGAAATAATACCCCACAGAAATTTCGTGCGTACCATTGTTATAGTTGCGATACTTATTCAATGAATAATCAAAAGCATATCCTATTCTCAACTCAGGCAATACAAACACTTCGGCCATAGCCACCACTGCACTGGATTTGGCAAGCCCCGGCTGCAGGGCAGGTTTGTTGTAAATATTCACAGCAGTACGGTAACCTGCTCCCAGCCATACAGTTTCTTTTAGCAGCACAAACATATTCAGATCCAGGCTGGTAGGCCCGGCCCGATCATCTTTCAGTAAGAATGAAGGCTTCAGGTATACATCGTCATTCATACGTAACATAGCACCAGCAGTCAGGTAATAGTGAGGCTTGGGAGAAGGAATAAAATGCCCCAGCGGCTTGTTCCTGGCCTGATACTGGGCAGTCAGGTTATCTGCCGAAAAGCCGGCAAACCAGGTGGGTGTGGTGTAATAAACCCCCGCTCTCGTATCAAACAACATCATACGTTGCGTAACACCTCCCAGGTTTGGTTCGTTCGGATTATTAAAATCCAGTTCATTCGGATTCAAACCCTGCTGTACAATGCCTGCACCTATCCCAAATGCAAGACGGCCTTCCTCTCCTACCGGTATACGGTACGCATAATTACCATATGCTGTCAGCTGGCTCTGGGCACCGATTTTATCATGCGACACCAGTAAGGCAAGTCCCACCCGGTCGTTATTAACACTTCCATCGATGGCCAGCGACATCGTCACCGGCGCACCTGGTACTCCTATCCACTGGTTCCTGTAAAAAGCATGCGCATTCAATTCCTGCCGGTAACCGGCATAGGCGGGATTAATATAGATCCCATTGAAGATATATTGGCTGAACTGCGCATCCTGCTGGGCATTTGCGCTGTACCAGCAATTGCAGCATAACAGGAACGCTAAATATCTCATGACACGCATAGTAAATGGTTATGGCTTCAGCAATGTGATATATCCTTTGAAATCCTGCCAGCGCCCACTTCCATCTTTTACCCGTAACAGGTAGAAATAGGTACCCGCATTCAATCCTTTTCCACTCCAGTTTTGTGTATATCCTTTTTGCTCAAATACATGGTTGCCCCAGCGATTCAGGATGGTCAGTTCATTCTCAGGATACTGTTCCAGACCTGTTATCACAAATACATCATTCACACCGTCGCCATTGGGTGTGATGGCATTAGGAATATGTAATGCCAGCACCTGCAGCTGATGTGAGCTGGTATTATTCTGTGGCACATTATCCTGTTCCGTTGCAGTAACAGTAGCGGTATTACTAATCAGCCCGGGCTCAACTACCTTCACCCTGATGGCAAGTGAAGCAGCAGCTCCTGCATCAAGATTTCCAATCTTCCATAACACCGTATGATCAGCTACCTGGTAAACAGCTGTACCCACAGCGGGTACCTGCAACAGATCCATGGTTACTTGTCGGGGTAGTTTATCCGTTACCGTTATATTGCTTGCATTTCCCGGCCCGTTATTAGTTACTGAAAGATGGTAATTGAAAGTACCTGCCAGTTTGAAACTACCGTTGTCAGCTGTTTTGACAATCTGCATGTCTGCATCCGGCCCCCGCGCCGGCAACAATGCGATGATCACCGGCCGCGACAGATCGGAAACACATCCTTCGCCGTTATAGGCCTCTACGGTGTATTTCCCCGGAGCGGTAGTAGTGAATTCCTCCTGCGTGGCGCCGGTAATAGCTACCCCGTCGCGGAACCACTGATACTGCGTAGCCTGTGTTTCCGTGGCTGTGAGCTTTACCTGTTGTCCGGGTATGATGTACCTGATGGGCACAGTCTGCGCAAATGCGCCGGCTATGCCCCATGCAAGAAAAAATAATATAGCGGTCAGCTTCTTCAGCATACAAAGCTTACTGAACAGTAATGCTGATTTTCGGAGCGCTTGGTTTCGGCGTAACGTTAACCTGAGCTGCGGTACCTTTATACTGGGTTGTAGCGGTATAATCAGCACACGCTTTCATGGTATAAGCCACCTTTACTGAGTAATTATATTTCTTCTCGGTGGTTGCAGAATTGTCCGCGGCATCTGCAATCGTGTAGGAACTGGTTGTTACCGAAGGTATCTGAACAGGAGCACCAGTGGAACCCACTTCCTGCTTATACCAGGTATAGGTCAGGTCGAAATCTGTTACTGCATAGTCTTTCAGACCCTGGATCTTATTGGGTGTTGTCGCAAAACTCACGGAAGTGTTAAGTATAATCTTCTTACCTGCATCAGTAGGCGCTCCACTGGCCGCGCAATAAGAAAGAGATGGTGTGTTGTCGTCTATGCTGGAAGTAATGCTAAGATCTGGTAAAACATACACTGTATACAGCACCGGATCAGCCGGACAGCCTGCTGTACCTGCAGATGCTATTACCCGGTAAGTATGCCATCCCGGAACAGCATTGATGACACTAAGTTTCTCGTTATTGGGAGTTGCATTGGAAGACAGCGTAGTGGGGTTCCCGTTAGCATCCACCTCATCCCAGGTCCAGGAAGTATAAGATACTGTTCCATCATCTGTTTTCGTAGATGCATTCAGGGTAAAGCTGGATTTTTCCTTACAGAGTACAGCACTTCCATCGCTGGATGAAATTCCTTTCGAAGGATCTGCATTGTACAGATCAGTAGTGTTTTTTAGTGGCAGCGTCTGGGCCTGCGCACTGGCGGCAAATACCAGCATCATCACTGCCAGCAGCCATTTGCAAACATGCATACGTACAGTAGAGATCTGCGAAACAGGTTGGAAAGGCCAGCTCATTTCAGGAGTAGCAATCTTCATATGTTAAGGGTTTAGTTGAATTGTTAAAGATGGTTTACCAGGTTTAGGTTCCGCAGTAACGGTAACGGGCACACGATTTTTTATATTTCCGTTGCATCCGTTCCTCACTGCTTCCACATAAAAGGTATAAGAACCTGCTACAGTGATACTGGGTTTAAACACCTGGCCGGTAGTCAGCAGTGTGCCGTTATCAGCCGCATACCAATTGTAATTGGCACAAGGATCTGTATTGCTGATATTGAAACTCAGTTTATCTGCATCGGTGATACATACCGGACCAGGGGTAAGTTGCCCGTTTATTTTCAGGTCATATGTCGGTACCGGGCGCACCGTTTTTACATCATAAATCCGCAATGCCGACAACAAATCCGCCACTCCGCCTTTCTGGATATCTATCCGGTCGAACGAACCGGGAATGGCAGCAGATAATACATACTTTGGATCTGCACCTGCCAGCAACCGAAGGGCCAGTAAAGAACTATTGCTGGTGATCGGGCTGCCCACCGGCGTATTGCCAAGATATGGCTGCACGGTAAAACCATTCAGCAGCCCAAGATTGAGCAATCCTCCATTGGGATTCTGTAAAACGATATAAACTGAATCGTTTGGCGCGGAGGGTGTATTGAACACCACCGTTTCATATACCTGGCTCAATACCTGCGCTCCGCTGTTCATCAGGGCGTAGGTTTGCAGGTTAGGATCATTGTCAATCGCATTCCACGGATTGTCTACACCACCGGTTGCATTAAGCAGCTGAAGCGTTCCTGCACGCGCTCCTTCCAGCACATCAATTGCCTGATTACAATTAGCGCCGGGTGGGGCGTTCTGCGTAATCCAGGCGTCATATATATTCATGCTCACTCCCACGGCCAATACGCCGGCAATATTCACCCATACCCCATCATATGCCACCGGTGTTCCTGCATTATCCTTCGGCACCATCATCACCTCCACGTCGCCGGCGCCGCCAAGTGCCGCCAGCAAATCGCCTGTAACAGTAGACGCACCCACTGCCTGCTCTATTCCGTTCTTGTAAACAAATGGCTGCATAGTTACCACTACCCCCACTCCTACAGCACTTTTCGGATATCTTACTTTGATGCTTACCTGAGTACCTGCCGGTATTGTATTATCAAATCCCAGATACTGGGTAGTAGCGCCCAACAATAAGCCCAAATTCAATGTGGAGGAGGTTTTCGGATCACCATCCACGGCATTTCCCGGGTTATCAACACCATTAGTAGATCGCTGACGCGACGCATACTTCCGCACCTTGCTGACCGGACATCCCGTTTGTGCAATTGTAATTACCGGTAAGATGAATAAAACCAACAGTAGCCCCCCTCCTCCGATACTACGCAGCATTCCCCCGACCGTATTACGGCATGTTCCGCTTTTCATTTCTGGTACAAGGAAATGGGTCAATATTTTCAAGGCACACCAAGGGCTTCGCATAAGGATACTTACTCGTGATATCTACCGGGATTTTAATTAGGTACGTCGCTAATGTAGGCGAATAATCAACCCTATAGCCCCTTCCAGCGCCCAATGAACAAAATGGATAAAGGTGAAAGATGGATAAAAATGAACAACCGGTCGGGTGTACATTAAATATTTTAAATAAAATAAAATATATATTAATTAAATTAATTATTTAACAATAATTATAATTAATAAAGTAGATGGATTAATTCTGGCATACTTATCTAACTGCCATCTTGCTAAAAAAATTCCCGTGTCGCGGTAATTACTCTTTCAGGCATCCTGCTGATCGGTATATTTGTTTATCATTATCATATTAATGGCAATATGATAGTCTATAAAATAAACTAACATGGATAAAGAGGCTATCATCGATTATTATCGCCGCTTCAACGAAGATGAAAGATTGAAAACCGCCTATGGCATACTGGAAGAAGCTCATACACGCAAACTGATCCTGAAAAATATTGCCGGACCGGCAGCTTCCATTTTTGATATCGGTGGTGGAACAGGCCCCTATTCCCTGTGGCTCGGCAGCCTGGGGTATTCCGTTCACTATTCGGATATTGTTCCCGGCCATGTGCAGCTATTCAGGGAACGACTTGGTACATCCGAAAAAAATGTAAGCTGTTCTGTTCAGGATGCCCGGCAACTATCGTACAATGATAACTGCGCAGATCTCATTATTCTTAATGGTCCTCTTTATCATTTATACGAAAGAACAGAAAGACTGCAGGTATTACAGGAATGCAAACGCATACTGAAACCCAGTGGCAAACTGCTGGCTTTTACAATAGGACGGCTTGCAGGCCTGCTATATGCACTGAGCTCAGGTAAAGTATTTGATGAAGAATACTATGAAATGACGGTAAGAGAAGTGACGACCGGCGTCAGAAGAAACCAGTCGTCCAGCCATCTGACATTCGATATCGCATATTTTCATACCCAGCAGGAAATAGAAGCCGAAATGCTTGATGCCGGTTTTGATGCGGTATCAACAGCCGGAGTATTAGGCCCCGCCTGGAATACGCCCGATCTGGAATCTGTGATAACAGATGAAAAGAAACGAGAACGGCTGCTGGATGTTGCTGAAATGATGGAAATGTATCCTTTGTTAGGCCCCAAAATGATGAGTACGGGAGTGAAATCCATTTATCCTGTCACTGAAAATCCGGCATAAAATATCAGATGAAAGGGATCAGGATGCTGTGAAGGTTTGCAGGCCGAACCAATTTGCAGAAAGAAGTATTTCCTGACTATTATCAGAAACACTCATCCCCCTAATTAATCGGCCCACAGTGTGCGTCAACTGATTGGCTCAAACTCAAGGATAAGAACACCGTTATCCGTCGCACGCGAGTGTTTAAGCCCGAACTTCTTTAACTCCCTGTTGTCGTCGAATAGCCTTAACCCACCACCAATCGAGACGGGATATACCATCAGCCGCAACTCATCAATAAGATCGTGGTGAAGCAGTGCCCTGGCGAGTGTGGCGCTCCCATAAACAAGGATGTCGCCACCATCGGTCTTCTTCAATGCAGCAACATCTTTGGCCACGTCGCGAAGGATGTGACTATTGTTCCACTGCGCCTTTTGCAGACTCCGGGATACGACATATTTCGGCAACTGGTTCATACGATCCGCAAACCCGCTGCCGGTCTGGCCAGGCCAGTACCCTGCAAACAATTCATATGTATTTTTGCCCAACAACAAGGCATCCACACTGGCAAGCTCATCAACCTTATACTTCCCGGTTTCCGGAGTACCGCCATGTTTAAACTGCCAGCCGCCATGAGGATGAGGCGTTTCATTGCCGCCAGGCGCCTCAATAACACCATCGAGGGTGATGAATTCGGTAACGATAATTTTTCGCATCATTCTTTTTTTATAAAGCTACCGGATGTTGTTTGCTCAGGCAGGGGGAGAAAGTGACTTTTTGTGGGTCAAATGCGTCGCGAATTGGAATAAAATGAACATTGTTTGGATAGCTTGGAAGGACTGAAGAATTTGGCTATTTTCAATGAACAAAATGCTATCAGATGCTACCAAAGGGAGTACATATTGAAGGGGTACCAGCAGAACTCGAAACGCTGCTGGCTACCGACGCGAAAGCCAGGGCCTTTTTCGAGTCATTGTCGAAGTCTTATAAGCAGGGATATTGTGACTGGGTGGGTGGGATCAGCTAGGCAGGAAGCCACCCGGAAAACACGGGCGGAGAAAGCGCTGGTCATGTTGCAAAAGGAACAAAAAACCCTGAAAACATGATGTAAACAAAAAGGAGATATACACTCGCCTGCAGTAATATATTGGGGAATTATAAAATATAACAAAAAGGGTCATCATATAAAATGATGACCCTTTAAACTTGCCTGTACCACGTACGGGAATCGAACCCGTGATTCCTCCGTGAAAGGGAGGCGTCTTAACCCCTTGACCAACGCGGCATGTCCGTTTTGGGATTGCAAATGTAGAACCTTATTCTAAAATTCCAAAAAAAAATTTCGTAACCTAAAATTATATTGAAAAATAAGGGTATAGATTGTAAATTCGCCTTCGATTTTTTCATACTCAAATCACGACGAAAAATGGGAACTACTCTCAAAATTGGTATTAATGGTTTCGGTCGTATCGGCCGTTTGGTATACCGCCAGATTTACAAAATGCCCGGCATTGATGTGGTAGCCATCAATGACCTCACCAGCCCTAAGGTGCTGGCGCATTTGCTGAAATATGATTCAGCTCAGGGTAGATTCGATGCAGAAGTAAAGCATTCCGACAACGCAATCAATGTGAACGGTGAAGATGTGAACATATACGCACAAAGAGATCCGTCTCAAATTCCCTGGAAAGACCACAACATCGATGTAGTAATCGAATGTACCGGCTTCTTTACCGACAAGGATAAGGCCGAAGCTCACCTGACTGCCGGTGCTAAACGCGTTGTAATTTCTGCACCTGCTACCGGTGATCTGAAAACAATCGTATTCAACGTTAACCACGACATCCTCGATGGTAGCGAAACAGTTATCTCCTGCGCTTCCTGCACCACTAACTGTCTTGCTCCAATGGCTAAAGTACTGAATGATAAATTTGGTATCGCTACCGGTTTAATGACTACCATCCATGCGTACACCAACGACCAGAACACCCTCGATGCACCGCATCCGAAAGGTGACCTGCGCCGCGCCCGTGCTGCTGCAGCTAACATCGTACCTAACAGCACCGGTGCTGCAAAAGCTATCGGCCTGGTACTGCCTGAATTGAAAGGTAAACTGGACGGTAGTGCTCAGCGTGTTCCAACCATCACTGGTTCTCTGACTGAATTGACTGCTATCCTCAATAAGAAAGTAACCGTTGATGAAATCAATGCTGCTATGAAAGCCGCTGCCAGCGAATCTTTCGGTTATACTGAAGATGAAATCGTAAGCACCGACATCGTTGGAATCCACTTCGGTTCCCTGTTCGATGCTACGCAGACTAAAGTATTAACTGTTGGCGATCAGCAAATGGTGAAAACCGTTTCCTGGTACGATAACGAAATGAGCTATGTATCACAGCTGGTACGTACTGTGAAGTACTTTGCCGGCCTGATCAGCAAATAATATTACAGAAAATGCTCCCGGTCCGTCCGGGGGCATTTTTTAAATTCCGCGGAACTACACCACAGCAGCTATAGACCAGAGGATTTTTTTGGTTGTATACTTGCTTTGCGTTGTTGGTACCGCGGTTTTCATTTCACCCCTTCTTCCGTTACTTTAAATTGATCGCTATGAGTAAATTTTCTGACTATAACTTCAACGGCCGCAAAGCCCTTGTTCGTGTGGATTTCAACGTACCGTTGAACGATAAATTTGAAATTACTGACGACACCCGTATGCGCGCTGCTGTACCTACCATCAAAAAGATCCTGAGTGATGGTGGCGCAGTGATCCTTATGTCTCACCTGGGCCGCCCAAAAGATGGTCCTACTGATAAATATTCTTTAAGACATCTTGTTTTTCACCTGATTTCACTGCTCGGCGGCACTACGGTAAAATTTGCGGACGACTGTGTAGGTCCTGTTGCTGAAAAAGCAGCGGCCGACCTGCAAATGGGCGAAGTACTACTGCTGGAAAACCTCCGTTTCCACAAAGCGGAAGAAAAGGGTGATCCCGCTTTTGCTGAACAGCTTTCCAAATTGGGTAACGTATACGTAAATGATGCTTTTGGTACTGCTCACCGCGCACACGCGTCTACTGCAGTGATTGCACAATTTTTTGCTCCCGAAAACCGTATGTTCGGACTACTGATGGAAGCTGAAGTAATCAGCGCCCGTAAAGTAATGGACAGCGCTGCAGCTCCTTTCACCGCTATTCTCGGCGGCGCGAAAGTAAGCGACAAAATCCTCATCATAGAAACACTCATGGAACGGGCTAATAACCTGATCATCGGTGGTGGTATGGCTTATACCTTCCTGAAAGCACAGGGCAAGGAAATAGGCAGCTCTCTCTGTGAAGATGATAAACTCGACCTCGCTAATGAACTCGTTGCCAAGGCTAAAGCCAAAGGCGTGCAACTGCTGCTCCCCGTTGATTCCGTGGCGGCCGACAAATTCGCTGCTGATGCCAATACACAGGTAGTTTCTAACGATAATATTCCTTCCGGCTGGATGGGTCTCGACATAGGACCGAAGTCTGTAGCGCTTTTCGGCGAAACAATCTCCGCTTCTAAAACCATTTTATGGAATGGTCCGATGGGTGTTTTTGAAATGACTCCATTTCAGGGTGGTACTAAAGGCGTGGCAGAAGCTATCGTAAAGGCTACTGCAAACGGCGCCTTCTCCCTCGTGGGCGGCGGCGACTCAGTAGCTGCTGTAAACCAGTTTGGTATCGCTGATAAAGTGAGTTATGTTTCCACCGGCGGTGGCGCATTACTGGAGTTCTTTGAAGGTAAAGAACTGCCAGGTATTGCCGCAATCGGATAAACCAGTAACTGAAGAAAAAAGCCGTTGAAGTGAATGAACGGGAATTGCTCCTGTCGTAATAAATCATTTACTTCAATGGCTTTTTATTTTCTGCCTTTTACAATGAATGATCACTAACTAAATTTCCGGTATATGAATAAACGCCTGCTCTGGTATCCCGCTATTATCGGCATTTTTGCAACACTGATCTGGATTATTCTTCATAAAGGACAGTCCCTCCCCATTAATGTACATCCCGTACTGCCCGCTGTACCAGCCGCTGCAACTACGCATCCGGATAGCTGGTGGCGTTATCTCGATAATCTGAAACACCCGCTGGGCCTGCTGTTGCTGCAGATCATCATCATCATGCTGGCTGCACGTGCCTTCGGCATACTGGCTAATAAAGTAAAACAACCCGCAGTAGTAGGTGAAATCATTGCCGGCGTTTTGCTGGGGCCCTCTTTACTGGGTTGGCTTAGCCCCGGTTTTTCCGCCTTCCTTTTCCCGGTAGATTCACTAAAGAACCTCCAGTTCCTCAGCCAGATTGGATTGGCGTTCTTCATGTTTATTGTGGGAATGGAGCTGGATATCCAGAAGATCCGGCACAAAGCTCACGACGCTGTAATGATCAGTCATGCCAGTATCATCGTGCCCTTCTTTCTGGGGGTGTGGCTTGCCTATTTTCTTTTCACCCGCTTTGCCCCGGCTGGCGTAAGCTTCCTGTCTTTTGCACTGTTTATGGGCATCGCAATGAGCATCACCGCTTTCCCGGTGCTGGCCCGCATCGTTCAGGAAAGAAAACTCACACAAACGCCGCTCGGGGTTATGGCAATCACCTGCGCTGCTGCCGATGATATTACAGCCTGGTGTATACTGGCTGTGGTAGTAGCTATCGTCAATGCTGGCGGCCTGTTGAGTGCGGCATTTACCATCCTGCTGGCAGTGCTGTTTGTTGCTGCCATGTTGCTGGTGATACGACCCTGGCTGAACAAAACAATTAAAGCCCAAATGGCGAAGGGCCGGCAGAAAGCTGCTGTATCGCTGGTTTTCTTTGTACTGCTGATATCTGCCTGGCTGGCGGAAGTGATAGGAATACATGCGCTCTTCGGTGCCTTCCTCGCTGGCGTAATTATGCCTGTTGATACCAATATCAAACAGGTGTTAACAGATAAACTGGAAGATGTAAGTGTGATACTGCTGCTGCCGATCTTCTTTGTATTTACCGGTTTGAGGACACATATCGGGCTGCTGAACCAGGGCGACTTATGGGTAGTCTGCGCTATGATCATGTTGGTAGCGGTATCAGGTAAATTTGGAGGAAGCACTGTTACTGCACGCTTAATGGGTCAAAGCTGGAGGCAATCTGTTGCCATCGGCGCCCTGATGAACACCCGCGGCCTTATGGAACTGGTGGTACTGAATATTGGTTTCGACCTGGGTATCCTTTCTCCGGAGATCTTTGCAATGATGGTACTCATGGCATTGGCCACCACCTTTATGACCGGCCCCTTGCTCGATCTGGTGGCCCTCAGTGATAAACGCAAAGGCCTCGCGATTAATTAAGAACCGGGAACATAACATTAAGAAACAGAGCGAGGCCCTAAGCGGATAATGTTGATATTATCTGCTTAGGGCCTCGCTCTATCTCTTAATACTTATTTTCTTTTCTTTCCTCCTTTCCTCTTAGCTCCTGTATGCTTTTTAGCACCATGGTGTTTTTTTACACTGTGATGTTTACGGGAAGAAGAAGTAGTAGTAGTTTTTTTCTCTGCCGTATGCTTGTCAGCCATTTTCACCGGAGCGGGGAATTTAGATCTGTCGAAACCAACAGCTTTATCATCCAGGGTCATCTGTACAGACTCTTTCAGCATCTCATCTTTCTCTGCCATGAACTGCTTCATCTTCTCTTTAGGAACGCGCAGATCATAGTTATTCTCAACACTGGACATTGCTTTGGTAAAACCCGGATTTAAACGGTCCAGTTCAGCCAGCGGCATTTCCAGTTTCTTTGCAATAGCTTCCAGACGATATTTCCCGGTGATATTGAATTCTACAGTATTATAGATTTCCTCTTCAGTCAGTGGCCCTCTGGCTACTGCTGCCGAAAGATGTTCTTCAGCAGGCATATTCACAGTGATTGTGTTGGCGGTATTGTCGTCACTCACACCGAAGAAGTTGTTGAACCTGTCGAGGATATAACCGGTTGCCACGAATTTATAAACATGATTCCGTGTTTCTGCCGGCAGGAAATACTGCATGCCCCAGAAATCAGTACGGCCGCTGGCATTGATCGCACGCTGTACACCACCGGGACCGCAGTTATAAGCTGCTACCACCAGGATCCAGTCGTTAAACTGTGAATACAGCTGATTCAGATACTGAGCTGCTGCAAGGGTAGATTTATAGAAATCTTTCCTTTCATCCACTCTCTTACCTACGCTCAGACCAAAGATCCTTGCAGTACCTGCCATAAACTGCCAGGCGCCTACTGCTCCTACACGTGAACGGGCATTGGTATTAAAGCTGGATTCTATTACCGCCAGGTATTTCATTTCCTCAGGAATACCATTATCGCGGAATACTTTTTCGATCATGTTGAAATAAGGTTGTCCCTTATCAATCATGATCTGCAGGTGTTGACTGTACCGGGAAGCATAGTTATTCACATAACCAGCTACCAGATTGTTGTTGATCTGTTCATACACCTTGGCACTGCGGATAGCATTAGGAAGACTTTGAGCAGCCTTCTTAACCGCCACAGTTGTCGGAGATGCCGGTACTGAATCCTTAGGTAAATGCACCCTGTGATTCAATTTAACTACCGAAGTATCTGGCCCTTTCACCGGATACACCATCTCTTTAGGATTGCTATTGCCTCCCATTGCACTCGCACTCAATAAACTTGCCGCTGGCAAAAGCATTAGTAAAAAGACTTTTCTCATACAATTTATTTTAAACAACAGTAACCTGTTCCTTAGCCATCAATTGATGGGCTATCTGCAACAAGTTTGCTTCGCTAAACTTCTTTGTGATGATCTGTACACCGTATGGCATTCCATTTGAATGCCTGCGCAGAGGGACGGATATCGCCGGAACCCCTGCCAGATTTGCCAGTACCGTATAAATATCTGCCAGGTACATGGCTATAGGATCATTTATTTTTTCCCCCAGTTTAAAAGCCGTTGATGGCACAGTTGGCATTAAAATGGCGTCGTATTCGTCCAGTATATCGTTGAGTTTTTCTGTCACAAGACGCCTTACTTGTTGTGCCTTAGTATAATATGCGTCATAGTAGCCAGCACTCAGCACAAAAGTTCCCAGTAAGATACGACGTTTTACTTCTTTACCAAAACCTTCAGATCTACTTTTTTTGTAAAATTCTGTCAGATCCAGGTTCTTCTCAGCAGTTCTGTGCCCGAATTTCACCCCATCGTAACGGGATAAATTAGAAGAAGCCTCTGCCGTAGTAAGTACATAATAAGCAGGAACTACATGATCAAGGTATTCAAAACTCTTTCCTGAAACCGAATGACCCTGCGATTGCAGGGCTTCAAAGAAATCAATATAGCTATCCTTCATTTCCGCATCCAGCCCGTCGTGGTACTGAGCGTCCCTTAAATACGCAAATCTGAAGGATTTATTGCCCTCCAGGTGTACTTTATAATCAGGAACTTCTCTTTGAGAAGCCGTACTATCGAACTCATCCGGCCCGGCGATCACCTGCAAAACAGCGGCCACATCAGCAATATTCCTGCCAAAAATGCCAATCTGATCGAAGGAAGAAGCATATGCAATAAGACCGAAACGGGAAATACGGCCATAAGTAGGTTTCAACCCTACTATACCGCAAAAATCCGCCGGTTGCCGTACGGAGCCTCCAGTATCACTGCCGAGGCTTACCTGGCACAGGTCTGCCTGCACTGCTACAGCCGAACCTCCTGATGATCCGCCCGGAACACGGGAATGATCCAGGGCATTCAGAGTGGGCCCAAAAACCGAATTTTCATTGGTAGATCCCATGGCGAATTCATCGCAGTTCAGATTACCAATGATAATGGCATCTTCCGCCAACAGACGTTCAACAGCCGTTGCGGAAAATAATGAAGTAAACCCTTCCAGTATACGGGAAGCGGCATGTACATTATGGCCTTTATAGCAGATTACATCCTTAATACCTATCACCACACCTGCCAGTGCACCCAGCTTTTCGCCGTTTTTAATCCGGCTGTCCAGCAAACGGGCTCTTTCCAGCGCCTCTTCCTCAAACACCTCCACAAAGGCATTCAGATGTTTTAACTGTGCTATACGGTCGAGATAATAGCGTACCCTTTCCGTACAGCTTGTACTGCCGGCGTATAATGCTTTATGAAAAGTAGTTATACAGCTGAATTCAGACAAGGCTAAATCAGTTAAAAAGAATTAAGTTAATCAGAAATTACTCCTGTTGGAGTTGGCTACAGTTACGCCTTAGTTGCGTCAGACGCATGCGGAGTATCTGTTGTTGCCGGAGCAGAAGGCTGTGCCGGCTTTTCTCTCATGCCTTCTTCAATTTCCTGGCGCACATTGTTTTTGGCGTCGTTAAATTCGCGGATACCTTTACCGAGACCGCGCATCAGTTCAGGAATCTTCTTCCCCCCGAAAAGCAGCAAAACTACAACTGCTATCAACAGCAGCTCGGACATGCCTATATCCTGCAGAATTAAAAACGGTGATTTAACAAAAACAGCAGTCATCTTCTCAAATATTTATAGTGTTCAGCCCACAAAGATAGATCATAAAATCCGCTTTTTCACCCCTCCTTCCTGCCCTGCCACAGATTTAATTCCATTTTAAGACACGAAAAAAGCGGCACCTGAACGGTCCCGCTTTTAACAAATTTCCCTGTATTTTTTATACTAAACCCTTTTTTCCTTAATACGGGCTTTCTTACCAGCACGTTCGCGCAGGTAGTAAAGTCTTGCTCTTCTAACTTTACCCACTTTGTTCAACACGATACCATCGATGTTAGGAGAGTAAAGCGGAAACAGCCTTTCAACACCAATACCGTCAGATATTTTTCTAACAGTGAAAGAAGTCGTGAATCCTGTACCCTGGATTTTTACAACATCACCTTTAAAGGACTGAATCCTTTCTTTATTACCTTCCACGATTTTATAATTGACAGTGACGTTGTCGCCTGCTTTAAACTTCGGGTACTGTTTGTTAGCTGTCAGTTGTTCGTGAACAAACGAAATTGCGTTCATCTTTCAAATATTTATGGGAGTGCAAAAGTAAGTCAAGAAATAGCATTTACCAAATTAAAAAACAAGAAATTCTGTCGATCAAATGATAATACTACTATATATGACCTATAAATCATTATGTTATAGCAGATCTGGTCTGCGTTGTTTTGTTCTTTCAACCGACTCATGGTGTCGCCACTCATCGATTTTCTTGTGATCACCGCTTAACAACACCTCGGGCACCTTCCAGCCCCTGAACTCTTCAGGGCGGGTATATACCGGCGGCGCCAGCAGATTGTCCTGGAATGAGTCTGTAAGTGCACTGGTTTCGTTATTCAGTACGCCTGGCAATAGTCTTCCTATCGCATCCACGAGTACTGCTGCCCCCAGCTCGCCACCACTCAGTACATAGTCACCAATAGATATCTCCTTTGTCACGAAATGATCCCGTATGCGCTGATCAATGCCTTTATAGTGACCGCAAAGCAGCAGCAAATTCCCTTTGAGCGACAGCTGATTAGCCATTTTCTGGTTCAGCGTCTCCCCATCGGGAGTCAGGTAAATAACCTCATCATACGTCACCTTTGCCTGCAGGGTTTCGATCGCATTCACAATCGGCTCCAGCATCATCACCATACCGGCCCCGCCACCAAACTGGTAATCATCGACCTGTTGGTGCTTCAGATTGGAGTATTGCCTGAGTGGATGCACATGCACTTCCAGCAAGCCTTTAGCCTGTGCTCTCTTCATGATGGAATGCGACAACGGGCTTTCCAGCAACTCCGGTAATACAGTGATTATATCTATTCGCATAATTATCTGTCGGGCTTTCAGCTTGTATATAATTCAATCAGGCCATCAGGCAGGTTCAGGTGCACCACCTGGCGTTTTTTATCCACTTTCACCAACGATTGCTCATTGACGGGTAAAAGCGCCTCTTTTCCGTTAATTAACACCTTTACCAGCACCTGCATGGGCATTTCTATGACTTCCTCGATGGTGCCCAGCACGCCGTGCTGCTCGTCTTCCACAACAAATCCCAATAACGCCAGCGGAGCTGAAGAGGCCGTCTGCTGCTTAAAGTCTTCCTCCTGCAGGTATACCTGGCCAGGCATCAGCTTATGAGCAGCTTCTTTCGTATCAATCCCCTCCAGTTTTATGTACAGGCTTTCCACATCCCTTACTTTTACCTGCTGTACAAAGTAAGGAATGAAGCTGTTTTTACGCTCTTCCAGGAATACAACGGTCACTCCTTTCAGAGCCGACCGCTTACCCAGGCTATGCCTTAAAAGCAATTCCCCCTGCAAACCGTGCGCAGAAACCAGTTTTCCTATGCTAAAGTAGTTCATCGAAAGATTTTGACCAGCCACTCGTTGTTAGCTGCTGATAGCTAAAAAAAAGGAAATATTTGCGGCTGCAAATATTTCCTTTTTCAGGTATTGTTAAAACGTTGCCGTTTTATGCTTCTGTACCTTCACCTTCTGCCTGAGCGTCGGCGGACGGAGCAGGAGTGTCTTCAACCTTTCTTACGATCGGAGCAGCCATTCTTGCTTTTTTGTGACCATCGCGGCGGGCAGAAACTTTCTGTTCGTGCTCAGCCTGCCACTGTGCAAACTTTTGGTAAGCAGTAGGCTCGTCGAACAGGTTTAAACTTACACCTCTTAACAGGTGCTTCAAATACAATACACCTTTGAAAGACAAGATTCTTCTCACAGTATCGGTAGGCTGTGCACCTTTCTGTAACCAGCGTAATGCTTTTTCAGTATCAATATTGATAGAAGCTGGAACAGTTAAAGGATTGTAAGTACCGATTTTCTGGATGAATTTACCATCTCTTGGTGCGCGCGCATCGGCTACTACGATAAAATAGAAAGGCCTTTTTTTCGCGCCATGTCTCTGCAGTCTGATTTTTACTGGCATAAATAAGTCGAGTTATTTTTTGCGAGTTAGGAAATATTGTTTAGAATAAGGGATGCAAATGTAAACAGATAGTTTTTAATTGCAAAATAATTTTATACGGATCAGCCTGATTATCTCACCAGCCCTTTAAACCCTTTGCCTCCGCCGCCAAATTTATTCATCATTTTCATCATCTGGCGCATCTGTTCAAATTGTTTCATGAACTGATTCACTTCCTGGATATCCTTACCTGCCCCTTTGGCGATACGTTTACGGCGGCTGCCGTCTATCATATCAGGATCGGCACGTTCGGCCTGAGTCATGGAATTAATCATCGCCTCAATGCCTTTGAAGGCATCATCGCTGATATCGATATCCTTGATGGCTTTACCCACTCCCGGGATCATTCCCATCAGATCTTTCAGGTTACCCATTTTCTTGATCTGCTGCAGCTGTTCGCGGAAATCTTCGAAATCGAATTTATTCTGACGGATCTTCTTCTCCAGTTTTTTTGCCTGTTCTTCGTCGAACTGGGCCTGTGCACGCTCTACCAGGGTGGTGATATCTCCCATGCCCAGGATACGCTGCGCCATACGCTCAGGGTAGAAAACATCGAGTGTATCGAGCTTTTCGCCCATGCTCACGAACTTGATCGGCTTTTCTACCGTGTACCTGATCGTCAGCGCCGCACCACCGCGGGTATCACCATCCAGCTTGGTAAGTACCACCCCGCTGAAATCGAGTCGCTCATTGAACGCTTTTGCAGTGTTTACCGCATCCTGACCTGTCATGGAATCCACGACAAACAGGATTTCCTGCGGTTTTACTGCGGCCTTCACTGCAGCCACCTCGTTCATCATCACCTCATCAACGGCCAAACGACCGGCGGTATCGATGATGATCACATTGAAGTTATTGGCTTTGGCATGTTTGATGGCGTTTTCCGCAATCTGTACTGCATTCTTGTTCTCCGGCTCACTATATACTTCCACGCCGATCTGCTCTCCCAGTACTTTCAACTGGTCGATCGCCGCCGGACGATAAATATCTGCTGCTACCAGCAAAGGTTTTTTATTCTTCTTTGTTTTAAGGAAATTACCCAGTTTGCCGGTAAATGTGGTTTTACCGGAACCTTGCAATCCCGCAATCAATATCACGGAGGGATTGGGTTTCAGATCGATCTCCGATTCGGTACCGCCCATCAGCTCTGCCAGCTCATCTTTCACGATCTTCACCATCAGCTGGCCCGGGGAAATGGAAGTCAATACCTTCTCCCCCAGTGCTTTATCCTTTACTTTATCTGTAAATTCCTTGGCTATTTTATAGTTTACATCCGCATCCACCAATGCACGACGGATCTCTTTAACGGTGGCGGCAATATTTATTTCGGAAATCCGGCCTTCACCCTTAAGCTGTTTAAACGCGGAGTCTAGTCTCTCTGATAATGATTCAAACATTGTTGGTATTTTAAACGGACTGCAAAAGTATATTTTTTTTGGAATAACCGCTGGTTGTTCTCATCTTCCATTAACGCAAAAAAAGTAGCGAAGGCTGTTGCGGCTTTAAGCGCATCAGCCTTCGCTAAACTTAAAATCTTTTACAACAACAACTAAAAATGATCAGGATCTCTGTCCTGTAGCTAAATTATTAACCCAGGTAGTTGCGCAGCAACTTACTTCTGGAAGTAGTTCTCAGTTTGGTAATGGCCTTGTCTTTGATCTGACGTACCCTTTCGCGGGTCAGGCCAAATTTTTCGCCGATGTCTTCGAGCGACATGGGATGTTCCACAGCAATACCGAAATACAGCATGATCACATCTTTCTGGCGGTCGGTCAGTGTAGACAGTGAACGCTCAATTTCACGGCGAAGTGAATCATGATGATCCAGTTCTTCATCTGCACTTACGGCATTTGGATTTTCCAGCACGTCCAGCAGGGAGTTGTCTTCACCATCGATGAAAGGCGCGTCCATGGAAACGTGACGGGCAGCAACACCGAGTGTAGCTTCTACTTCTTCCGTATTAATTTCCAGAATAGTAGCCAGTTCGTCGGGAGAAGGCTCTCTTTCATATTCCTGCTCGAGCTGAGAATACGCCTTGCTTATCTTGTTACTCAGGCCCACTTTGTTAAGTGGTAAGCGAACAATCCTAGATTGTTCAGCCAGTGCCTGCAGGATAGACTGACGAATCCACCATACGGCATAAGAAATGAATTTAAAACCGCGCGTTTCATCAAAACGTTGAGCAGCTTTAATTAACCCGAGGTTCCCCTCGTTGATCAGGTCACTGAGCGACAGCCCCTGGTTCTGATACTGTTTCGCAACGGATACCACAAAGCGAAGGTTGGCTTTAGTAAGCTTCTCCAACGCTCTCTGATCGCCCTGCTTGATCCGGATAGCGAGGTTTACCTCTTCTTCCGGCGTAATTAAATCCACTTTCCCAATCTCCTGCAGATACTTCTCCAGGGACTGAGATTCCCTGTTGGTAATGGATTTAGTGATTTTGAGTTGGCGCATTGACATAAGAGTCGGAACAGTTACAGGTTAATAAAAAGTTAAGATTTGATGAATGCCTGACAAAAATAACTTTTTTTAGATAGCCGCCAAAAAATTTCTGTTGTTTTTAAATCATTTCCAAATAAAATCGATTGATCATTAAGTGCTTGCAATTGTCGCGGAAAATCGCCACTATAGGGGCAATGCAGGTGGTCGCTCCATATATAACAATTTAATATTTATATAATATATAATATATATAGTTTTACTAAGCTGAATAAAGCTATTGGGGTCTTCTTAAAAAAAAATTGCAAATTATTTTGACAGAGTAAAATATTTTCTATAATTGCAACTGGATGATATTGATTTACTAATTATTTGAGAGATGTCTAAGAAAGTGCTTTATGAGTTAGAATTCCCGGTACGGTGCTCCCCTGGTATCCTGTACGAATTCCTGTCTACACCAGCTGGTCTTCAGGAATGGTTTGCCGACAGGGTGGATTTCAGGGACAATGTTTTTTCATTCTCGTGGAATGGTACCTCCGAGGAAGCTGAAGTACTTGAACAGGAAGAAGACGAGTTTATCCGCCTGCACTGGACGCATGCACCCAAAGACGAATATTTTGAGTTCCGCATACAAATTTCGGAAGTAACGAATGAAACTATCCTGGTAGTAAAAGATTTCGCTGAAAAGAAAGAAGTAAAGGATCAAAGTCAGCTCTGGGAATACCAGGTGAAAGACCTTTTCCATCGCATAGGCAGTTAAGCCCCTTTTTTGTTGTCAAGTATATTGAGTAGCGTTGCATACGACTTCACTACACCGGTAACTATTTCGCCCCAATCACCGATTACGAAAGGTTTTGCCAGCTTAATAAAGTCGTGACGGCTCACCAGCGCCCTCCATTCATCCAGACTCAGTTTATCCACATTGCAATAGTTTCCCTCTTCAAAATCATGCTCCCATGGATCTTCGCGGGTATAGACCCGGAATCCGGCAGCAGCCAGTTGCGGGTAACTATTTTCCAGGACTGTCCTGAAATGTTTTTTTACGTCCCCCGCCAAATGCAGGGTACCACTGAAGTAATGCCCCCACCAGAACATGGTTCTGAAGGCAAATACGTCTGTCCGGCTGAAGTAACGCGGATAGTCCAGCATTACCCATGGCAGCCCCTTGTATTGTTCTCCTTTGGAAATCTTCCCTCCCTGTAATAGCCATTCGGGCCGGAACGGGAATCCGGATAACCTGTCGTGCTCCGCCAGGGCCTCCTGTACCTTCCCCATCAGTCCCATTACTTTACCAATAACACTATTTTTCAACATTATAAAGTGCGGACTTTCAGCGATAGCTGCTTCTTCAGGTGTTAATTCAAAATTTTCCATATAATTTTAACGGGATTTTCAGGTTTGCCTTAGGGCACCTTGCCGATTTCGTGCTAACTTTACCGTTTGGGAGTACCCCGGCCAGTCACGAAGATCGGGATTCCAATTTTTTTAATACCGCATAATCAGTGAAAAAACTCGATAAACTAATTATAAAAACCTTTCTGGGTCCCTTTGTAGCCACTTTTTTTGTTACTTTATTTGTACTGGTCATGCAGTTCCTTTGGAAGTATGTGGATGACCTGGTGGGAAAGGGATTAGATACTATCGTAATTGTTCAGCTGATTGCTTATACCAGTGCTACCCTCGTAACGCTGGCACTCCCACTGGCAGTATTGTTGTCGTCGATCATGACCTTTGGTAACCTGGGTGAAAGCTTCGAGCTGGTGGCCCTGAAATCATCCGGTATTTCACTGCTGCGCTTCATCCGCCCGTTACTGGTGGTTTGTACTTTCATAGGAATACTGGCTTTCCTGTTTGCCAACTATGTTATTCCGGTGGCTAACCTTCAGGCCAAATCCCTGTTGTACGACATCACCAATTCCAAACCGGCATTCAATATCAAAGCAGGCGTATTCTACAAAGATATTCCCGGGTATACAATTAAGGTAGCCCTGAAAGATAAAGACAATCAGACCATTCACCAGGTAATGATCTTCGACCACCAGAGTGGCGGCGGAGATAAAATGATCCTGGCCGAAAAAGGCCAGATGGTACTGACTGCCAACAAACGTTTCCTGTATTTTATACTGGAAAATGGCTGGAGATATGAAGAGCGGGGCAACCGCGGCTACACCGTTCCCGGCGATATGATCAGGCTGGGCTTTAAAACCTACAGCAAGGCTTTTGACCTCAGCACCTTTGCCTTCAGCCGTCTGAATATGGACCTGTTTGCATCTAACCAGCAAATGCTCAATATCCGGCAGCTCGACATGGCGATCGATTCCATGCAAAAAGCAGAAAATCAATACGGCAAAACAATTAATGCGTATGTAACTGTACGGTATCCATTCTTCAAATGGAAGGATACCGGCTGGGTGGCCAGCGCTCCGCCGCTGAAAGTAAAGGACTTCGAAGACGTGGTTCCTGAGAAAAGTCGCCGCAGTGCACTCGACAGGGCCGAACAATATGTACGGGAGCTCAGCAGTTCTATTGATCAGCCCGCACAGGAGTATGAAGATAAACATGGGCTTATCCTGATGCACAAAGTGGAGTGGCAGCGCAAATTCACGCTTGCGGCCGCCTGTATCGTGATGTTTCTGATCGGCGCCCCCCTCGGATCCATTATACGAAAAGGCGGATTAGGCACGCCATTGGTATTCGCTGTGATTTTCTTTGTGATATTTAACGTATTTTTCATGATAGGTGAAAAGATGGCCCGAAGTGGGGTCATGTTTACCTGGTCCGGAATGTGGCTTTCAAATTTCGTGTTGTTGCCGATCGCGGGTTTCCTTATTGTTAAAGCGATGAACGATTCTCAGCTTTTTAATAAAGAATACTATTTTCGCGTTATTCAGAAAGTCAAAAAGTTTCTGGCAAGATTCCAGCGGAAAAAAGTTCCTGTTGGAAGTGATATTTATACAAAACCTACAATTTAAAACCTACAGAAATTGAAAACGCTGTTGACACTGTTCAGAAAGAACATTTATTTCTTTCTCCCCTTCCTGCTATGGGTGGTAGTTGGGGGAATAATGCTGGCAACGTATAGCCAACGGGAGCTGTTTCTCAGTATAAACGGAGAACATTCCGCGTGGGGGGATGTTGTTGTGACCGGGCTAACCTATCTTGGCGATGGGATCATGTTCGGACTGGTGCTGTTCCTGATGCTGATTACGCAAAGGTTCAGACTATTTTTCATCGGACTTGCTGTATTACTGTTGGTAACGGTGGTAGTGCAGGTGGCTAAGCATTATTTCAACGCTCCGCGCCCGATCAGCTACTTTGGTGATGAAACCGCCACGCTGGTACATACCGTTAAATGGGTGAATGTACATAGCAGCTGTAGTTTCCCTTCCGGGCACTCGGCCGCTGCTTTTGGTTTATTCAGTTTCCTGGCGGTTATTTCCCGCAATAAAAAGTTAGGGCTGTTGTTAATAGGAATGGGACTGTGTGCCGCCTATTCACGTATCTACCTGGCTCAACACTTCTTTGCCGATGTATATGTAGGCAGCATTGTAGGCACACTCTGTACCATCATTGTATATGGCTTCTTTAAATTCAGGGATACCTCAGCTTCCCCCGAAGTATGTGCGGAAACGTTACTCCAGGCAAAAACAACGACCTGAAACAGCTAATAGCTTTAAATAAAAATGCAACGGAGATCACAATGTGATCTCCGTTGCATTTTTATTTAAAGCTATTAGCGAAAGGCTATACAGCTGCGTTGTAGCGCTTTTCCACTTCATCCCAATTCACTACATTCCAGAAAGCATCAATGTATTCAGGCCGCTTGTTCTGATGTTTCAGATAGTAAGCGTGTTCCCATACATCCAATGCCAGGATAGGCGCTCCCTTATCTTTCACAATATTATGCATAAGCGGATTGTCCTGGTTGGGCGTATTTATGATAGCCAGCTTTTTCTCCGGAGTTACAATCAGCCATGCCCATCCGGAACCGAATACAGTTTTTGCGGCATCATTGAACTTTGTCTGAAAAGCTTCCCAGCTTCCAAAATTCTTATTGATCGCCGCTTTCAGTTTGTCGGAAGGCGTTTTTTTGGCAGGCGACAACAATGTCCAGAACAATGAGTGGTTGTAGTGGCCACCTCCATTATTGCGAACGGCCTTGTCTTTATCAGTAACCTTACGCATGATCTCCTCCAGGGTAAGTCCGGCGAAGCTGCCGATATTATCATTCAGATTTTTGACATAAGCTGCGTGGTGCTTATCGTGGTGGATTTCCATTGTGAGTTTGTCGATATGAGGTTCCAGCGCCTCATATCCATAGGGCAGTGGGGGTAATACAAAGGGAGCCTTAGGATCTGCAAATAAAGGCTCTCCGGATACGGAAGATGCAGCAAGGCCGCTTAATGGTCCGCTCAAAATGGCGGCACCGGCCAAACTGGTAAGCTTGAGAAATTCTCTCTTATCCATATTGATATTTTTTAAATGTATTATAGCGTAATAAAGATCGCAGTTAGGAAGAAAAGGGCCTCAAATATTAAACCAATCTCACTGGTGGGAAGAGACGAAAAGTAATATTAAAAGTAAGATAAAAGTATAAAATCGGGAATTTAATATCAAAATAAAGGAAAACTTTTAGGATGTTTTCATATTAAATTACTATTTTACCTTACATTCATATCATGATTACAATTTCATTGTAATTAACAATGTGATTACCATACATATTTATCCCGGGCCGGCAGGCTTAGCCTGTTCCTTAACCTGCCAAGTTCGCCAACATTAACTGAGTACATTTAAATTTTTATATAAGCAAAGAGTTTAGGAGCAACGGGGATTGCTTTACATAACGAGCATACATTCCCTGTAACAATTCTGATAAAGCAGGACACATGATACAAGAGTACCTCAGGAAACAACAGGATGGGAGCAATGACTACAGACCTGTTTTCTATGATTTGAAAAAAGAGAATGAACACCAGGCTTTTGAAGCCCTTCTGAAGACCCATCCGCACATTCGCATTAATGATCATTTGTTTTCCCAGTTGAGAGAGCTGATGAAAATCAGGAATCCTTCTAAGCGCCTGACTCCGGAAGAATATGAGGAGCAGGTAAAGGCTTATCTGGGCAACACTCCTATGGAGCAATTCGGTGTATGGGTATATTATCCCTGGAACCAGCAGGTTGTTCACCTGGTGGATGAAGCTGAATTTATCGAACTGCGCACCAGCCGGAACCAGCTAAAACTCACAGCAGATGAAATAGCGGTGCTATCGAAGAAAAAAATAGGTATCGTTGGCTTATCTGTTGGCCAGGCCATCGCATTAACGATCGTTATGGAGCGGCTGTGCGGAGAAATCAGACTGGCTGATTTCGACAAACTGGAGCTTACCAATATGAACCGCATCCGGGCCGGTCTGCATTACATACAGGTCCCCAAAGTTGTTATTGCTGCCCGTGAAATAGCGGAACTCGATCCTTTCATTAAAGTGAAGATCTTCCTCGATGGCATGACTGAAGCCAACATGGATGAATTTTTTATTGATGGAGGCAACCTCGACATTTTCATTGAAGAATGTGATGGAGTGGACATTAAGATATTAAGCCGTATCAAGGCCAAAGAATTGAAAATACCAGTCATTATGGAAATGAACGACCGGGGCATGCTGGATATTGAGCGGTTCGATCTCGAACCAAACCGGCCTTTGCTGCACGGATTAATACCGGAGGTTGATATCTCTACCCTGAAAGGACTGACAGATGCAGAGAAGCTCCCTATCTTCGGTCCGATGCTTTCATTGGAGAATGCATCTCCCAGATTTAAGCTATCAATGGGGCAAATCGGCAAAACCATTACTACCTGGCCTCAGCTGGCATCATCTGTGGCGCTGGGAGGTGCTATGGTTGCCGATACTTGTCGCCGTATCGCCCTGGGACAGCTAAAAAGCTCCGGCAGGTATTATGTTGATTTTGAGCAGTTGATTGTTTAACGTACTTATGCCTAATATAAGCGCTATTCCGCAATGTCATGATTAATGTAAGGGTATTTAGGGCTCCGGATGACCCTGAGGCTTGTTTGAGATTCTATAACGGACATCTCAGGTTGCTGGAAATTTATTTCGGTATAGCACAGGTTACGTCAGGTAACGCAGACTGGATGCAACATGAAAACACGGTGGTGATCATTGTGGAGGACGATACCCGTACCAAAACATATGGAGGCGCACGTGTACAATTGGCAGACGGCAAATTGCCCCTGCCAATTGAGACGGCTATTGGTAAATACGATCCAAAAATATATGACGTAGTGAAGCCGGGCAGCAGTGCAGAGCTGTGTGCAATGTGGAACTCAAAAGAAGTAGCCGGAATGGGAATAGGCAGCCAGGTACTCGCCCGCGTAGGTGTTGTACTGGCCAGTCAGCTCCCGATACAGAATTATCACGTGCTGTGCGCACCAATAACTACCCGGGTAGGAAAACGCGTTGGCTATGTTATCGATGAATCACTGGGCAACAAAGGAACCTTCTTTTATCCTAAAGACGACTTCCTGGCTACTGCCATGATTATCACTGACTGCAATAACCTGGAACATGCCGATCCCGCGGAAAAGCTGCTGATAGCTGACCTGCGCGCCAATCCCGAGCAGACCAAAATCGAAGTAGGTCCGAAAGGAAGTTATGAAGTAACATACAGCCTGAAGATCCCCACACGCACACCAACTATCCTGTAGCCCGGAAACCACCTTCGATGATTATAAAAAATAATCATAAATTCAGGCCTTATAACTAATCTTGTCCAGAACTAATCTAGTCCAAATGTTGTCGAAGACTATTGTTTTATGGTCGATCCTTACCTGCCTATTCTTGCTGCCTTTAACAGCCATAACAGCCCAACCTGTTATTTATAAGAACAGCGGGAACCTGATGCAGATTGGCAGCCATCTTGAACTTTATACCGACAAAGACAATAAACTGAGTATTGACTCCGTGATGCACAAGCCTTTTGTGCATTCCACCCAGGATGTTCCGAACCTGCAGATCACTCCTTACACCCAGTGGGCCAGGTTTCAGATCAATAATCAATCGGCCACCCACCTCTTACGGCTGGAAGTAGAATACCCTATCATCGACGATATTACGCTATACGAAATCTTGCCCGATGGAAAAATAAAGAGTACCCGTCTGGGTGAATTCACCGCTTACCGCAACCGGGGTTATGATCATCAGAACTATCAGTTTGCCCTGGATATCCCTATAGGGGAAACGAGGCTGTTCTATCTGCGGGTTAAAGCCGGCGAACAGCTACAGCTGCCGGTTTATCTTGGTACACCGGAAACTATCTACGAAAAAAATAATAAGCGGGAACTAATGTTTGGGATATACGTTGGCGTTATCCTGGCCATGGCCTGTTATAATCTGTTTATTTCTATCTCTACCCGTGATAACAGTTACCTGATATACGTTAGTTACATCATTTGCGTAGGTATGACTCAGATAACGCTGCAGGGATACTCGTTCCGTTTTCTCTATCCCAACAGTCCCTGGCTCGCCATGCATGCCACCGTACTGGTACCGATATTAAATGGGCTGACGGCCGTCACCTTTATTCAGTATTTCCTTTCCACCAAAGTGAATTTTCCACTGGGTCATAAACTGCTGAATATAGTACTGGCGCTTTATATATTATGCTTTATTCCTACGTTCCTCGATAAATATGATTATGCACAGATCCTGGTGCAGATAGATGCCTTCCTCGCTTCTGTCATGGCCTTTGTGGTAGCCTGGCGTATCAGTATGAAGGGCATAAGTGCCGCCCGCTTTTTCCTGCTGGCCTGGTCTATCTTTCTGATCAGCATCTTCATATTTGTGTTGCGCAACTTCAACGTACTGCCGTACAATAACTTTACCTACTATGCTCTCCAGATAGGCTCGGGAATAGAAGTACTGCTCCTGTCGTTTGCGCTGGCTCATAAGATCAACGTATTCAAGGCGGAGAAAGAGGAATCCCAGCGCATGGCACTGGCAGCGTCGCAGGAAAATGAACGGTTGGTACGCGAACAGAATATCATATTGGAAGCCAAGGTAAAAGACCGCACGGAAGACCTCCAGGCAACAAACCTCGAACTGAATAATGCGCTCCACAATTTGAAAGAAGCACAGTCGCAGCTGGTGGAAAAAGAGAAAATGGCGTCACTCGGTCAGCTCACGGCCGGTATCGCGCATGAAATCAACAACCCGATCAACTTCGTTACATCTAATATCAAACCACTTAAGCTGGATATTGCCGATCTGCAGGAGCTGCTGAACCGGTACGATGGCCTGCAAACCAGCCAGGATATCCCGAAAGCGCTGACAGAAATCCAGCAGTTCAAACGAGAGATCGATATCCACTATATTCATGAAGAAATCAGCTCCCTGATCAAAGGGATCGAGGATGGAGCTACCCGTACCGCCGAGATTGTAAAAGGTTTACGCACCTTCAGCCGCCTCGACGAAAGTGAAGCCAAGTCGATAGATATCCACGAAGGCCTGGACTCCACGCTGGTGCTGCTCCGGAACAGCATCCCATCCTATGTAAATATCTCCAAAGAGTATGGCAGTTTGCCGAAGATAGAATGCTACGCCGGAAAGATCAACCAGGTATTCATGAATATCTTCTCCAACGCCCTCAATGCGATCAAATCAAAGAAGGAACATCACAACGAATTCATCTCCATAAAAACTGAATTACAATCCCAATTCGCAGTGATTACTATCAAAGACAGCGGGATCGGGATGTCGGAGTCCGTGAAAGAAAAGATCTTTGATCCGTTCTTTACTACCAAGGATGTAGGCGAAGGAACCGGGTTGGGGTTATCTATCGTATTCAGTATCATAGAGAAGCATAAAGGTAAAATTATAGTGAATTCAGCCCCGGGAGAAGGAGCAGAATTTATTATATATTTACCGCTCGATATATCTAATCATTTATCGTAAATACCTATCAGGCCTTTCAATGAAAGAAAACCGTATCAGAATATTATACATAGATGATGAAGTTCATAACCTGAACGCGTTCCGGGCCGGGTTCCGCAGAAGTTATGAAATCTACACCGCCAATTCAGCACAGGAAGGAAAACAGCTGCTGAAAGAGATATCGGTGCATATCATTATTGCAGACCAAAAAATGCCGGTATCGACCGGCGTGGAGTTCTTTAACGAAATTAAAGACGTACTCCCGGATCCTGTCAGAATCCTCCTCACCGGCTATACAGATGTAGAAGATATCATAGATGCCATCAACAAAGGGCATATCTACTCCTATATCAAAAAACCGTGGGATGAAACAGAACTTCATAAAACGATCAACAACGCCTACGAAATATACAGCACCCGAAAACAGCTGAGAGAAAAGATCACCGAACTGGAGAAAACCAATGATGAATTAAATCGCTTCATCTACTCCACCTCCCATGACCTGCGCTCTCCCCTGATGTCGGTGTTGGGTATTATCAACCTGTCGAGGCTCGACAATTCAGTTGCTGACCCCAACGGGTATATGAATATGGTGGAGACCTGCGTACTGAAGCTGGACGATTTCATACAGAAGATCATAGAATACTACCGTAATTCCCGCCTTGAAGTAGAGTATGAGAAAATAGATTTCAAATCGCTGCTGAGTGATTGTATCACTGCATTTAAACCGCAGAATACACAAATTCAGTTTGAGACACAGGTAGATCAGGCGATCGATTTCCGGGGCGACACATTCCGGATCAGTGTTATTTTAAACAATCTGATCTCAAATGCTGTTAAGTACCAAAAACCTGAGGAAGCGCATCCAATGGTCAACCTGAGTGTAAAAGTAGAGCCACATAAAGCCACCATTTGTATTAAAGATAATGGGATCGGTATTTTGAGCGAACATCTGAACAATATTTTCAAAATGTTCTTCCGGTCCAAAAACAACAATAAACCTGGCAGCGGTATTGGTTTGTACATTGTCAAAGAAGCATTGAACAAAATTGGTGGAACAATTAATGTAGAGTCTAAATACGGAGAAGGCACCCAATTTGAAATTACCATCCCTAACAGAAATGAATTCGATACCTGACCTGCGAGTCATATTGATTGATGATAATGAGATAGATTTACTCCTGCATGAAAAACTGATCGGGTTTCAGCAAATCAGCAGAACTGTTATTTCATTTATCAGTGCCAACAAGGCATTAGAATTCCTGTCGTCCAATATCTCTCTTCCCAGGATTCCTCCTACCATTATCCTGCTGGACATACAAATGCCGGAAATGGATGGATTTGAATTCCTGCAGGCTTTTGATGCCTATCCGCAGAAAATAAAGTCGCAATGCCATATCATCATGGTATCATCATCACTGGATTATGGTGATATCACCCGCACCAACGCCAATCCGATGGTAGTAAAGCTGCTGAAGAAGCCGCTGCTCCTGAAGGATCTGAAAGAAACGGTGGAAGGAATTTTCAAAGATTTTGTATAAAATGTTGGTGATTTCAGGAAAAAATATATTTTTGCACTCCCGAAAGGGGAAAAACAAAATCACCACAAGGGGGATTAGCTCATCTGGTAGAGCGCAAGCATGGCATGTTTGAGGTGATCGGTTCGAGTCCGATATCCTCCACTTAAAACTAAAACCCGCCACCATGGCGGGTTTTCTTATTTCTATACAACTCTATAGCGCAAATTCTTTTAAGGCTGCTGAACGGCCAGCGTTTGTTTAAGGGGTAGTACAATAACGAAAGCCGCTCCCGCCCCTTCCCTGCTCCTCGCAGTTATAAGCCCACCGTGTTTATCAATCACCTTCTTCGCAATCGCCAGCCCGATACCTGTACCTTCATACAATTCATGGGCATGCAGACGTTGGAATATGGTAAATATTTTAGAGAGATATTTTTCATTAAACCCAATTCCATTGTCGCGGATCACGATGCGGCAATACTGGCCGCCGGCAAATGCTGCACTGTCGGGGTTCAGGTCTGTTACTACCTCAGCAGAAATGTTGATATGCGGTGGCGTGTCTTTCCGGGAGAATTTCAATGCATTGCTGATAATATTCTGAAACACCTGTCTCATCTGCCCCGGAACTGCTTCTACCAGCGGCATTTTCTCTATCTCTACCTTTGCCGCCCGCTCTGAAATCATCAGCTCCAGATCCGCCAGTATATCCTGTATGATCAGGTTGAAGTCTGTTTCTTCATATGTGCTCGCTACAGACAGGCGGGAATAATTCAACAAATCATTGATCAGCCTGGCCATCCGTTCAGAAGAACCAACGATACGGTCCATATACGCAAGGGCGCTGGGATCCATCTGCAAAAAGCGATCTCTCAATATAGCGCCAAACAACTGTATTTTCCTCAGGGGCTCTTTCAGATCATGCGATGCAACAGACGCAAACTGCTGCAGATCGTGGTTGCTGGTCTCCAGCGATTTATTGATCTGACGCAACTCTTCCGTTCTCTCTCTCACCTTTTGTTCCAGCGTCTCATTTACCTGCTGCTGATGTGCAATCAGCGCTTCCTGCGCCAGCTTCCTGAATTCAACTTCTTCCCGCAATGACTGGTGCATCTGCTTCAGCTCCTGTGATTGCTGATACAGGCGGGAAAAGGTTTTTACTTTCATTAGAAGGATCTCAGGGTCTACCGGTTTCGTGATATAATCGATCCCACCAGAATCATATCCACGAACAATGAAATGTTTGTCTTTATTAACTGCTGAAAGAAAGATGATAGGGATATCCTTTGCTTTGCTGTAACCCGACAGTGCTTCAGCCACTTCAAAGCCATCCATACTGGGCATCTGTACATCCAGAATGATGAGGGTATAACTGTGTTTGAGAATCTTTTTCAGCGCCTCTTCACCCGATAATGCAGTGTCGACCTCGAACTTGTACAGCTCCAGCGTTTTTCGTATCGACAGGATATTCTCTGGTTTATCATCTACAATTAATATCATAGCTGTTGGGTGGTGTTTAATCGGTTAAACAGGGGATTGGGATCCCGGCCCTGCCAATCCGTTAATAAATGTAGCCATTTCCTGTGGTTGCAGGACGATATCTACCGGTGCCAGCCGGATTGCTTCCCGGGGCATAAAATCCACATCAGCAGTAGCCGGATCCTGCACGGCGGTGGTACCACCCGCTTCATGCACATCCACGAGGCCTTCGGCTCCGTCGGCGTTGGCGCCCGATAAAAGCATCGCTGTCATATTACCACCATAAGCCAAAGCCGCCGATGAAAAAGTTACATCTATGCTCGGCCTGCTGAAGTTCACCTTCTCCGAATCATCCAGCGAAAGTGTGTGGTCTGTTTCTATCAGCAGATGATAATCGGCAGGAGCCACGTAGATCATGCCACTGAGCAACGGCTCTTTTTCTGCCGCTTCTCTCACTGGCAGGGCCGACTTCGCGGCCAACAGCTCCGTCAGCACCGATTCATAATGGCTTTGCCGGTGCAAAACAATGATAATAGCTGCTTTGAGGGAAGCACGGATGCCTGGCAGTAGCGTCAGTATCGGCTGTAATCCGCCAGCCGAGCCTCCTATCACTATCAGGTATGGTGCTGTAGACATATACTGCTTTATTTCTTTTTATAACTGTATTTTTCTCCAGATCTTCTCTTTATTCTCCAGTTGTCTGAACTTATTTGTTACGCTCGTGAAATGCAGGGTTTCCTTACTCCCCAGCGCCAGAAATCCCAATTGCTCGAGGCTGTCGCTGAATAACGTGAGTACCCTGTCCTGCAGTTTCTTATTAAAATAGATCAGCACATTCCGGCAAATGATCAGCTGGAATTCATTGAACGAGCCATCGGTGACCAGGTTATGTGGCGAAAAGATGATCTTCTCTCCCAGGTATCCGCGGAATTTAGCGTATTCGTAATTGGCCGTATAGTAAGAAGAAAAATCTTCCCTGCCCCCCGCATCAATGTAATTCCTGGAATACTGCTGCATCTGCGAAAGCGGGAATATTCCTTTTCTTCCTTTCTCCAATACGCCGGTATTGATATCCGTTGCATATATCACCGCCTTTTGCAACAACCCCGCCTCCTGCAATAAAATTGCGAAAGAATATACCTCTTCCCCGGAAGAGCAGCCTGCATGCCAGATACGTATCACCGGGTAAGTAGCCAGCACCGGTAATACCTCCTTCCGCAATGCCCTGTAAAAGGATGGATCCCGGAACATCTCCGTAACGTTTACAGTAATTTCCTCCACGAAGCGAAGTGCATAGGCGGGATCAGAAATAATGCGGTAACGGTACTCCGCAAAACTCGGGAACCTGTCGGTATGGAAAAGATGATTCACCCGCCGGTTGATAGATGCCGGCGCATACGACGTAAAATCGTATCCATATTTTTCCAATACATCATTTAACAACAGGGTTACTTCCTGTTCGCTTATCAGGTTTCTGCTCACGCTCCATTCGATAAATATTGCTGTAGCTGCTCCAGTAGCTCGTCTACATCAATCGGTTTTGAAATATAATTACTGGCTCCGGCTTCCAGGCATTTCTCCCGGTCGCCTACCATAGCCCTTGCCGTTACAGCGATTACCGGCAGGTGATCATTCCAGGACATTGCCCGCAATGCTGCTATGGTTTCATATCCGTCCATGTCGGGCATCATGATATCCATCAGTACCACTCCAATCCCGTGTGAGGCCGACAGCAGCTGCAATGCTTCTGCTCCGGTGCCGACCGACAAACAAGGGATATTCCGGGAATGCAATAATGCTTTCAATGCAAATATGTTGCGCGTATCATCATCAACAATCAATACCTGTTTCTGTTCCATAGTATTATTTCATGGATTTATCGTATAGCCATACCCGTAATAAAGACATCAACTGATCCACATCTACCGGTTTTGAGATATAATCGGAAGCCCCCGCCTGCAGACACTTCTCCCGGTCGCCCATCATTGCTTTCGCTGTCACCGCAATCACCGGCAGGTTTCTCAGCTCCGGCTGTTTTCGAATAGCTGCAATAGCATCGTATCCATCCATTTCCGGCATCATCATATCCATCAGTACAATATCTACCCTGTGCCCGCTTAGCTGCTCCAGTGCTTCTTTTCCATCAATAGCCGACAGTACTTTCATCTGATGTTTTTCCAGGGCTTTGGTCAGGGAAAATATATTCCGCACATCGTCGTCGGCCACCAACACAGTTTTATCTTTCAGCACTTCATTCAGCATGCCCATTTTACCATTGGCCCCCTGTACCGCCGGCGCCCTTTCAGATACCAGGTGCAGGAACAAGGATACCTCATCGAGCATACGCTGATAGGAATGCGCTGTTTTTACCACAATAGAATCCGCATACTGCCGGATGCGCTGCTCTTCAGCATTTGAAAGACTTTTTCCCGTGAAGATGATGATGGGCAGATTTTCCAGCCCCTTCACTTCCTTCACGGTTTCCAGCGCTTCATATGCCTGCTGATCAGGGATGCCCATATCGAGGATGACACAGTCGACATCTTTTTGTTGTAATAGAGAGACCCCATCCGTCACGTTACTGCTGATCTCGGAATTTACACCGTAGTTGCCGAGGAAATAGGACAGTGCTTTTGCATGGCGGGCATTTTCCTCGAGTATCAGCACCTTCTTTGTTGAACGTTGCAGCACAAACTCCATTTTCTCAAAGATCAGCTGCATACTTTCCGGATCCACCGGCTTACTGATAAAATCGATCGCCCCCTTCATGAGGCTCTCTTTTTTTACTTCCATGGAAGACATGATATGCACAGGAATAGGCCGTGTGAGCGGATCATTTTTCAGCTCCTCCATTACCTGCCAGCCGTCTTTCACAGGCAGTTCTATGTCCAGCAGTATGCCTATGGGTTTGTATATCCTCGCCAGTTCCGCCGCTTCATCTCCACGTACGGCTACTATTCCTTTATAGCCCCGGGTATGGGTAAACTCGAGCAATGCACGGGCAAAATAAGTATCATCTTCCACGATCAGCACCACAGGATCCCCTTTGCGGATCAGTCCACGATCGTCGACCACACCATCGGGTATCACCGACGACAGGAACACCCGCTTCTCTGCTGCTTTCGGCACTTCCGTGGTCTGAGGCGATACCGGCTCCTGTACAGCAGCTTCCGGCGTATCCTGTTTTCGTATAACCGGTACCGTTACAGTAAATTCACTTCCTTCATTGCCTTTGCTGCTAACCGTGATCCGGCCTCCCAGTAGCTTCGCCAGTTCCCGGCTGATGGAAAGCCCCAGACCTGTACCGCCGTATTTTCTGCGGGTAGAGCCATCGGCCTGCTGGAATGCTTCAAATATTACCTGCAGCTTATCTTCCGGAATACCGATACCGGTATCTTTAACAGCAAAGCTGATTGTACCGGGTGTATCACCAGCAGCCACTTCCATCCGCACTACTCCACGCGCCGTAAACTTGAGGGCGTTAGACAGGAGGTTCTTCAATATCTGTTCGAGCCGTGTCTGATCGGTTTCAATAATCTCGGGCACGCCGGCGGCAACCTGCAATCCCAGCTGCAGGCCTTTCTCTTTCGCAATAGGCTCGAACAGGGCCTGCATATTTGAGCAGATCGCCGCAACCGCCACGTTATCATACTCCAGCTCCATCTTGCCGGATTCTATCTTCGAAAGGTCCAGAATTTCATCGATCAGGGTCAGCAATCCTTTTCCTGAGCTGTTGATCACCTGTGCATATTCAATCTGGTCGTTGCTGAGGTTATGGTCATGATTTTCAGACAGCAGCCTGGACAGGAGCAGGATAGAGTTCAGCGGGGTGCGCAGTTCGTGCGACATGTTAGCCAGGAACTCCGACTTATAGCGGGTGGTAATGGTGAGTTCTTCTGCCTTCTTCTGGATATCGAGGTTCCGTTCCACAATGATCTGATTCTTCTCTTCCAGCAACCTGCTTCTTTCTTCCAGTTCGGCATTCGACTGCATCAGTTCTTCCTGCTGTACCTTCAGCTCTTCTTCAGAAACCTGCAGCTTCTGTGTTTGTGCCTCCAGCTCCACGTTCAGGCTTTCGAGCTCACTATGCTGTGTTTGCAGCTCTTCTGCCTGGGCCTGGGTTTCTTCCAGTAATTCCTGTAAACGTCCGCGGCTCCTGGTACTTTGCAGGGCCACCGCAATATTAACGCCCGCCTGACGGGCAAAATCGATGACGCTTTCAGAAAAGGGAAACAATGATCCTATCTCCAGCACACCTTCCGCAACGCCTGCATGGGCCAATGGAATAATCAATATATGACCTGGTTGTGCAGCGCCTGTTCCTCCGGCAATATGTAAAAAATGATCAGGTGTTTCTTTCAGATATAAGGGATCCTTACGGAATATACTTTGTCCGAGCAGCATACTGCCAATTTCTACAACAACCGGCGCGGCATGTTCCGGTGAAAGCGCATGCGACGCATACAGATGCAGCTCCGTAGCCTGTTTTATGTACAGTACACCGGTTTGCGCGTTCGTATATTGCACCATATCGGATAAGGCATCTTTGCAGAGCGTATACATATCCTTTTCACCCAGCAATGTTTCACTGATACGATTGATGCCTGCCTGCACCCAGAGCTTCTGCTCATTACTATGGCGGAACGTTTTCAGATCAGCAGCCATCTGTACAACGGCATTCCCCAGCAGATCTTCACTGCTGCGGGGTTTCACATCAATATTAAAATTTCCTTTCCCGATATTGTCGGCCGCTTCGGCCAACTCCTGATTAGTATGATCAATTGCTTCAAAAGAGCTGGCAAGGCTGCCTATAGCATCTTTACTCCGGATGGCAGGGGCGGAACCCGGTACGCCTCTCGCAATGTTAATGGCAGCTGTACGCAGCAATTCCAGGCTATCTGAAATACCTCTGGTGGTATAGGCTACAATCAGCACCACCAATGCTACAATCAGCACCAATGCCACCAGATAGCGGGTCTTGATATCATTTTGCTGCTGAGAAATCGCCCGGGCATCCTTCGATACACGGTCAACGATAGCACGCTGCAACTGTTTTATGTGATCTACTGCGAGCGCAGAGTTATCCCACCAGGAATCTGCATTGAACAGCGTATCGATGCGTCGTGAGCCAACGGTACTTTTAATAAAATCGTTGGTGATGGTAAATTCGTTCGTTGCTTCCACCTGCCTGAAAGCATTGACAACTGAGGGAGAAGCCACATCCAGCAACTCTGTGCGCAGGGAAGCATACATATCGGCATTATTCTCTATACGGGAAAAATCTTCCGGCCATACTTCCTTCTTCAGCATAAAATAGTAGATATCCATCCGGATCATGCCCTGATAGGCAGACATCTCCGAAAGCAGGTATTGCGCATTCATATCCTGCTTCAGCCCCTTCAACACACTCATGTCCGGAGGGTTCACACGAGCCAGATCATTCAACCGCAGAATGAGGCCGGAATAATAATCCAGCACTTCCTGCGGCGGCACATTCTTATTATCGATTTCCTTTCTTTTCCTGGCAAGACTATTCAGCATAGAATACTGAAAAAAACGGCTATTATCGGCCAGCAGGCTGCCTTTCACCGCATCAATAGCAAGATCCGTTTTTGCCCGCTGGGTCAACAGATCGTTCAGATTCCCTGTCTGCAATACATAATTCACACTACTCCGGCGTTCCATGTGGATCTCATCTGCTACTTTCATAATCGTCGTAGCCATTGCCACTTTTTGTGCTAAGCCGTCAATGGTCCGTATGTCCTCACTCTGCTTATCGAATACCGCAATGCCGAAGAACACCAGGCATACCAACGGTATCACCGCTATTAACATCAACTTCCGAGGCAGCGGAAGCTCCAAAAAGAATTTCTTCATTTGCCTGAGCTTGTTTAATTCATGCCGATTCCGCCAGCATTAAACTGAATTATAATTTCAATAAAATAACAACAAAATCATAGATTTGTCTCTATTCAAAATCGATATGCCCAATAGTTGTAAATATACCTCAGTACTTTTAATTGACGATGACATTGACGACAGAATGATATTTGGAGAAGTCTTAAAAGAGCTGGCTCCCGAAATTACTTATCATGAAGCCATCAATGGGGAAGATGCACTGCATAAGCTGACTGGAGAACTGGCTCCTGACATCATTTTCCTTGATCTGAATATGCCCAGGGTAGATGGCAAGCAGTTTCTTGCCGAAATACGCCAGCAGGAACATCTGCGGCATATTCCTGTCATCATCTACACTACCTCTTCCCATGATTCAGATAAGCGGGAAACCAATGCGCTGGGCGCCTCTTACTTTCTGACGAAACCCAATAACCTGCACGAACTTACTCATATACTAACATCTATTCTTCAGCGTAAGCTATTTTAAATAAAAAGCCTCACAATGATTTGTGAGGCAGTTTTTCTTACCATTGTTACTATTTTAAACCCTCATATATGCGCGAACATATAGCTTAATGGTAGTAAAGATGGCTTATAAAATTTCCTGAACTGTTAATCGGATCTTAACGACTTTTGAATTATAATTTTTTCAGTACCTCATCTAACCATCCCGGCGACTGGAAATCCAGCTTCACTACAGGTTGTATCCCTTTATTATCGATCCCCTGCCCTGCCGGCACTCTCCTCGAGCGTGTTACCGGATAGTCTATCATAAAGTCGGGCCCATAAAACCGGGCTGTATTAACATTTAAATAATCGAGCGCACCGGCGGTAGCCGTTCCCATCAGTTTTACTTTCTGGCTCTGCATGGCTTCCAGCAGAAATTGTTCTGCGGTATTACTGCACTTCCGGTTCATAATCACCGCCACTTTTACCGGAGCTGCCATTGGAGAAGGCAGGATCATGTTTTCATCGGGGCCCATGCTTACCAGCCTTCCCTGGCTGGATTCTCCCTGATGTATCAGATTACGGACCTGCTCCAGGTATTCGTCGGGAAGTTTGCCTGCCTGTTCGTCCAGTATATGTCCCCAGGCGGAAATATTATCAGGAGTAGCCAGGAAATCAGCGCCTATGATCCGAACCGGCTGGGTATAAAGCAATGGGCGCAGCCGTTCCGTCAATTTATCGGATCCTGCGCCGTTATCACGTACATCCAGTACCAGGCGGGGATTACGACGCAGGTATTCATCGCAGGTATTCAACACCGAATCTGCCAGCGGATAATCGGCAGCCGCAAAGCTGCCTATCCGGAGATATCCTGTACTATCGTCCAGTTGCCGGAAGAAATAAGGCGCAACAGGCACTCCGGCCCAGGCAGGCGCCTCAGCTGCCGCCGGCCCATGAGCAGCACCTGTTTTCCGCCACCCCAGGGCTACCAGGCTGTTTCCCATAATGGTATCAAAGCTTAACCGGTGCCCTGTGTAATTGATCACATCAAATTTATCCGGACCGGTAGCCGCCAGCTCAAATAACACATCCCCCGGCTTCCAGTCCTGGTCAGGCCACTGCTGTATTACCGCAGCATAGCTGCGTATCCCTTTGGGATGCTTCACCAGTGCCAATTTACGCTGATCATCCAACTGATAGATCCCCGCAATACTGCTAAGCGGCTGCTTTTCCAGCTGTTCCAACTGAGCGGGATTGAGGGCAATGGTTTCGGTAACCGGTGTAAAGTGGCCACGAAGCGACAGATGCTGGTCTTTGAAAAACCGGAGATAACGATTGATCAGCAACAGGCAATGCGACGCATTTTTAGTGGCAGCGGCCTGCAAACGTAATTTAGTCAACATGGCGGTATAAGCCTGTTGTGTGAGGGGCGTGACTTTGTCAATAAATCCTACATAATTTTTCCTTAGATAAACCTGAACGCCGTCAAGTTTTTTCCTGCAATCACATTCCTGTGCATAAACGACTGTATTACAGAGAAGTAATAACAATACTGCTATTGCTTTCATGGCAAAGGATTTGGAAGTTTCTGGCTGATAATAAATGGTCTTTAAATATATATATTCGGCGGCAAACTCAGAAATTATTTATCATCCTATCCAATATTAAATAAATTACAGGTTTAATGACCGCATATGAATTTAGACGAAATAGAAAGGCTGTACATCGAGGGGGCATATACTGAAGCAATTACCAAATTAGAAACATTCCTGCAGGATTACCCGGAAAATGTGCGCGGGTGGGATTTGCTGGGATTGTCCCAGCTGGAGAACGCCAGAGGTACCAACAACAGGGATTTGGCTGTAGCCATGTACGAGGCCGCTTATGAAGCTTTTTCACAGGTACTGGCACTAGACCCCGTTCATCAGGACGCCAGGTTACACCGGGCGCTGATGGGCGCCAATGTGTTGACAGACCGGGAGGATGAAACCATTAATGATTGCAATGTACTGATGGAAATCGGCGATGCTGAGCTTACTACCCGGGCATTGTTATATCGCTTTCAGGTTTGGGTGATGAAGAATGAAACAGATAAAGCGGTGGCAGATATGCAACGAAGCCTGGAGATCTATCGGGAATTGTATGCGAACGACCTGCCGCAACGGAATCTGGCCGAATTTCAATGCTATACGCGGATAGGTGATGTTTACTACCATATGGAAAACAAACCGGCCGCACTGGAGAATTATAAAAAGGCTTTCAACAGTGCAGTATTCAACAACCGCCTGTACTCCACTATATCCTTTGCATTGGATATGGCGGATTATGATTTTGTGGCAGATATGTTACAGGTGGCACTTTCCGCCGGCGACAGCCCTGAAGACATGCTGCGCCTGCTGAAACAGGTACAGCAGCTGTTGAATGAGGGGGTACGCAACGCCAATCTGGCCCGCGAGTTCTGTAAAGGCACTACAGAATTCTGGCATCATTTCTACGGCGACGACCACAGTGAAGGAACCCTGGAACAAATATCTGCCGGTAAAAAATTTATTGCACAATATCCGGAAGAAGCCTACTTCTACCACTATACCGCTACTGCGTTCTTCAACATAGATAGTTATACAGAAGCACTGCCCTGGTATGAAAAATCGCTGGCGCTACGCCCATACCCTTACAGCATTGTACGCTGGTATTATACAAGTTTCAAAGTAACAGGTCATTTCCCCGAAAGCTGGCCGGATATAGATCACGCGGTACCATACGACTGGTACGCCGCAGGTGTTATTCTCAGCGAGGCCCTTCAACACGAAAACGACCCTGCTGTAAAGCAGGCCGCAACGCGATTGAAGCGTGCCGTTTATAAGAAAGCATTCGACCTGTACCACGCCTACTGGTACGAAAACCGCGGCAGTTCTGCGGCCGGACAATCGCACCATTTCGCTATGTGTTGCAATAACTACGGTATTTCCCTGTACGAACTGGGTATCTATGCGGAAGCAGCGCATGTACATACGATCGGATATAACCTTTCCCCATTCTGGGAACAGCTGGAATCCAGAGCAGATGCCTGGCACAGCATGGGGCGGCTGGCAGAAGCCATTGCCGACCGACGCACCATCCTCGATCATTACCGCGACCTGCTGCCACTCATGTACTACGTATCTATTCACGAACGCATGATAGATGACCTCTGCACGCTGGAACGTTACGATGAAGCACTGGAACTATACGAAAAAATCCTAAACGAATACGATAGCTGGATTGCGGGGGATATGGAAGAACTGGATGAATACGACCGGAACACAATCACGTATAATATCGATCGTATCAAAACCGGGCGTGCTTTTATCCGGACCGATAGCGCCAACGACCTGAACGAACGGATCCTGGCATTGGAAACCCACCTGACAGAAAAACCGGATGACAGTGATGCCTATTTCAATCTCATGTACCTGTACTTCGACAATGCACAATATGAGCATTGCATTGGAGCTATCAACAACCGGATTTCCATAGGCAGCATCGAAAAACTGCCAGTGATCTCGCAGATGAAGATCTACTATTTCAGGGGGAAAGCAAACCTGAAACTGGAGCGATACAAAGCAGCCATCGCCGACATGGAACAGACGCTCCGGATCATGGCCGGTGGCAATGAAAATGACAACTCGCCGAACTACCGGTTTGGAGTATACGCTTTTCTGGCAGAAGCATGGCTGGGAGAAAAAGATTATGAGCAATGTCTGCTATATGGGCGGCAATGTTTAGATATTTATGTAGCCAACAATTGGGCCTGGGACCGGGAGTGCTCTGCTATACGTTATACGATGGCACTGGCCTATGAAGCACAGGATAATATTACTTCCTGTAAAAAAATGATTGACCTGATCCTGGAAAATGATCCCGGCTTTCAACCAGCTGCAGAAAAGAAAAATCAGCTAAGAGGAGGAGGATTGTTTTCTTTTTTCCGGCGTAAAAAGGACGGGTAAGCTGCCCGTCTTTGGCCATTAGCCTTTAGTAAAAATGCAGCGAAGATTAACAGTATTTGTTTGCTTGTTAATCTTCGCTGCATTTTTACTAAAGGCTAAAGACTACATCGTCATCGGCTTGTTGTGGCTCACCATCCAGTTGATACCAAACTTGTCTGTCAGCTGTCCGTAGCGATGTGCCCAGAAGGTTTCCTGCAAAGGCATTGTTACTTTTCCGCCAGCAGAAAGCTTTTCAAATAAACGTTCTGCTTCCGGTGTTGATTCTACTCCCAGCGCCAATTGTACGGAATCGCCATTTACCGGAGCTGGTCCCTGCATTCCGTCAGACGCCATCAGTGCAAAGCCCGGCGCCTGTAAAAAAGCATGCATCACCAGGTTCTCTGCACCAGGCGGCATGTGATCTTTCATCGGCGAATCTCCCATTGTCATCACTTGCAGATCTCCACCGAATGCTTCATGATAATAGTTCATTGCTTCGCGACAGTTATTGGCGAAAACGAGGTAACTGGTTAAGTTTGTAGACATGACAGATTTTTTTGGGTAAAGAAATGGAATTCAGGTAGCATTTAAAGTTAAATAATTCCTAACTAATCAATACTTTATTTCTTACCAGCAAACAGGCTCCGATAATGCCTGCACTTTCGCCCAGACGTGACATTTTCAGTTTAGAATCGTTACTTACCAGACTCAGCGAATACTTCTTCATAGCACTCTTAATGGGAAGGCGGATATGATCCTGTGTAGCCGCCAATGCGCCACCCAGTATCACCAGTTCAGGATTGAATATATTCATCAGCAGCGCAACTCCCCGACCGAGGTTTTCCCCTACCCTGGCAATCAGTTCAATGGCCAGCATGTCGTCGTTATTAGCCGCCTCTATAATATCATGCAGGTGGATATCGTCGGGTGACTGATGGGTGCGAGACAACATGGAAGAAGAGCCGGTAGCCAGTTTCTGCCGGAACATATTAACAAGTGCCCAGCCGGAAGCTTCCGTTTCCAGACATCCTTTCTTTCCGCAATGACAAATGATCTCGTTGTCAAACATTGGAATATGTCCGACCTCACCACTGTAGCCCGATTTGCCGTAATACAGCTCTCCATTGATCAATACTCCCATACCGATGCCGTAATCCAGGTTCAGAAAAAGTACATTTTTCTCTCCGTTCACCAGGTCGGAGCAGAATTCACCATAAGCCATAGCCCGGGAGTCGTTTTCCAGGAACACCCGGATCCCGACCTTATCCCCGATCACCTTGCTCAGTGGCTCATCTCCAAAATGAAATAAACTGTAGTTATAACCAGAAGTAAAATTGATGCGGCCGGCGATATTGATACCTATTCCCAGAATCTTTTCACGTGGCACGGTTAGCCCGTCGATGAAACCGTTAATCAGCTGGCAAAGCTGATCCAGGGAGTTCTGTGTGTTATCCAGCTGGTAAGGCAATCCTTCAACAGTATTGACCAGGTTTTTGTGCAGGTCGGACAGGCCGAGGTTGAGATGATCCTGTTTTACATCCACCCCGATAAAGAAGGCGGAATCCGGCACCAACCCATAGAGATTAGGTTTACGACCGCCGGTGGATTCAATTTTTCCGTAATCCATGACCAGCCCGTCGCCGATCAGGTCATTCACGAGGTTAGTTACTTTAGGTGTACTGAGATTAAGCTCCTTACACAGATCTGCAATAGTGGCATTCCCCGAATTAGCAAAATAAGCCAGAGCGGCTTTTTTAAGGTTGATATTCTTGTAGGCTACGCCGGTAGCGTTAGGACTGTTGAGCTCTTCAAAAAAGGTTTTAGCCATGGCATCAGATAAACTTTTACAAAAAATGTTCTACAAGTTAACTGCTTAATTCTGATTTTTTAAAAAATAGGGGGGCGGAGCCGCGGGGAAGTTGCCGGGATATCCTATAAATGATTTTGTTAATTCGCAAAAAATGATACCTTTGCAATCCTTTTTGCCCTAAAAAGGCAGCTCTTGTTATGTATAGGCCCTGGGCCGGAGGTTGACAGGGATGCAAAGCAAGAAAGTTCTTTTTTTTATGCGGGTGTGGTGAAATTGGTAGACACGCCAGACTTAGGATCTGGTGCTTCACGGCATGTAGGTTCGAGTCCTATCACCCGCACATATAATTTTATGTGGCAATGTGTCAATATGGCAATGTGATAATGCTATGCTCCCCCTCACTTTCATTGTCACCTTTGTCTTATTCAGACAACATTTCACTTAATTTTATCCAGAAAGGGTTTCCTGCCATTCCTGCTTGCCGTTGTGACTTCATGGCAGAAAATACAAACAAGGAATCATTATTGCTTCTTAAAGAACACTTTATACAAATTCAATTATGGCAACCGTTACGAGAGAAAACATTGGTTTATTGAACGATAAGATCACTGTGAAAGTGAGTCAGGATGATTATCTTCCAAATTTTGACAAGGCAGTAAAACAATTCAGCAAAAGTGCCAACATTCCCGGTTTCCGTAAAGGAATGGTACCCGCAGGCATGGTTAAGAAGATGCACGGCGCTGCTATCTTTGGTGACGAAGTTCTGAAAACTGTAGAGCGTGAACTGATGGGTTATGTACAGAACGAAAAACTGGAGATTTTCGGGCAGCCTTTGTCTCTGGAAAAACAAGCAAAAGATCTTGATTTCAATCAACCAACTGATTACTCCTTCGAATTTGAGATCGGCCTGAAACCGGCCTTCGAAGTTACTCCCCTCGAAAAGAACAAGACTACCCTTACCCGTTATAAAGTAACTGTTACCGACGACATGGTAAACGACGAGGTAAACCGCTTGCAACTGAAAGGTGGTAAAACTACCGAACCTGAAACTATTACATCAGAAGACAACGTTATTAACGTTAAATTCGAAGAATCAGATAAGAAAGGTAACATCACAGAAGGAGGTATCGAAAAAGAAAACGCATTACTGATTAAATACTTTTCACCTGCTGTACAGGCTGAACTGCAAGGCAAAAAAGCGGAAGACAGCATTGTATTACAGTTGTCTACTTCATTTGACGAGCAGCGCCTGGGCTGGATCATGAAGGATCTGGGCCTCGATGCGGCTGATAAAGATATTGCCAAGAAATATTTCAAGCTGACCATCACTAAGGTTAGTCTGATTGAAAAAAGGGAGCTCAATGAAGAATTCTTCAAAGAAGTATATCCCGGACAAGACATTACTACGGAAGAAGCTTTCCGCGCCAAACTGAAAGAAGAAATTGGCACTTACTGGAATTCCGAAAGCCGTAACCATCTTCACAACGATCTGTTTGAAGTACTGGTACACGAAACAGCGATGGAATTACCAAAGGACTTCCTCATCCGCTGGCTGCAGGTAGGTGGTGAAAAACCAAAAACCGAAGAAGAAGCGACAAAAGAATTCCCTGGTTTCGACCATCAATTACGTTGGACACTGATCAGCGACAAACTGGTTAAAGAAAATAAACTGGATGTTTCTTTCGATGAACTGAAAGAAAACGCCAAACAGAAAGTATTGGGTTATTACGGTGGTGCAGCTGCAGATGGAGCAGAATGGTTAGACAGCTACCTGGAACGCCTGTTACAGGACGAAAAATTCGTAGACCAGACTTATCGTGAAATGATCACTACCAAGTTGTTTGACTGGGCTGAAACAAAGGTGAACGTGAAAGAAGAGGAAATCAAAGCAGAAGATTTTGTTAATTTACCTCATAAACATCACCATCATGAACATTAATGACGAATTCAGAAAATATGCCATCAAGCACCGCGGGATAAGCAGCCTGGTTGTAGACAGCTACGCTAAAAGCCACCAGGTTAACAGTCTGACTCCCTACATCCTCGAAGAACGCCAGATGAATATGACACAGATGGACGTTTTCTCCAGGTTGATGGCTGATCGTATTATTTTTCTCGGAGATCCGGTTAACGACTACGTAGCAAACGTTATTACTGCGCAGTTGCTGTTCCTTGAATCTTCCGACCGCAACCGTGATATCCAGATGTACATCAATAGCCCCGGTGGAAGCGTTTACGCAGGCCTGGGTATTTATGATACCATGCAGATCATCTCTCCTGATGTAGCTACTATCTGTACCGGTATGGCCGCCTCTTTCGGCGCTGTACTGCTGGTAGCGGGTACCAAAGGAAAGCGTACTGCATTGAAACATGCCCGTGTAATGATCCACCAGCCTCATGGCGGTGCTGAGGGCCAGACTTCAGATATCGAAATCACTGCCCGTGAGTTCGTGAAACTGAAGAAAGAACTCAACGAAATCATTGCCGGACACTGCGGACAACCGGTGAAAAAAGTTGAAAAAGACTCTGACCGCGACTACTGGATGACTGCTGATGAAGCTAAGGAATATGGCATCATCGACGACGTACTGCAGAAAAATCCAAAAAAGAACCTGGAAGAGCCTAAAGCTTAATATATTCTGGTAAAAAAGCTATCGTAGCGAAGATTATGGCGAAATATATATGGAAAATCGCTATAGTCTTCGCTACGGTGGCTTTAAGCCGGACTTTATCCTTTCGCCTATTTAGTGTAGATTTGTAACCCTGAACAGATATTAGTTTCGTAGAAAAATAATCTATTCCGAAATGAAAGAATCAAAAATTCGTTGCTCTTTTTGTAGTCGCTCCAAGGAAGAAGTGCAGATACTGATAGCCGGCGCAGAAGGGCATATTTGTGAAAACTGTGTAGCCAACGCGCAGGAAATAATTGACCAGGAGTTGTTCACTCCCAGCAAGAGAGCTGCAGCTGTTGCTACCCACTTCGCACCTAAAGTGTCTAAACCGGTAGACATAAAGAAGTTCCTGGATGACTACGTAATTGGCCAGGATGATGCAAAGAAAATACTGGCAGTTGCCGTATATAACCATTACAAAAGACTTAACCAACAAGTGGGTGAAGATGAAGTAGAGATTGAAAAATCTAACATCATCATGGTAGGAGAAACCGGTACCGGTAAGACCCTGCTGGCAAAATCAATCGCCAAACAGCTGAATGTTCCGTTCGCTATTGTGGATGCTACCGTATTCACAGAAGCCGGATACGTGGGTGAAGACGTGGAAAGTATCCTCAGCCGTCTGCTGCAGGTTTGTAACTACGATGTGGAAGCCGCCGAACGTGGTATCGTATATATCGATGAGATAGATAAAATTGCCCGTAAAAGCGATAATCCTTCCATCACCCGTGATGTGAGCGGCGAAGGCGTACAACAGGGTCTGCTGAAACTGCTGGAAGGTACAGAAGTGCTGGTACCTCCTCAGGGCGGACGGAAACACCCCGAACAGAAACTAATCAAACTGAACACACAGAATATCCTCTTTATATGTGGCGGAGCATTCGATGGCGTGGAAAGGATCATCAGCAGAAGAGTCCAAACCCATTCTATCGGCTTTACTGTCAATAAAGAGAAAGAAGAAGAAAACAGAAAGCAGATCCTGCGCTATGTAAACTCACAGGATCTTAAATCATTCGGCCTGATCCCGGAATTACTGGGACGTCTGCCGGTGGTTACTTACCTGAATTCACTGGACAGGGATACGCTGAAAGCTATTTTAACCCAGCCTAAGAATGCGCTGGTGAAACAATACAAGAAACTGTTCAAAGTAGAAAACATCGACCTGCAGGTAGATGAAGAAGCAGTAGACTACATCGTGGATAAAGCCATGGAATATAAACTTGGCGCCCGCGGATTACGTTCTATCTGCGAAGTGGTACTGAGCGATGCTATGTACGAGCTGCCATCTTCCAATGAATCCGTATTCCACCTTACCAGGGAATATGCACAGGCGAAACTGGAACAGTCTACACTTGTTAAGCTGAAAGTAGCCTAAACATCCCTTTGTCACTGTTTCTAACGATAAAACCTCTATTTATGCAGGAACTCATTCAGCAATTACAGGAAAAAGCAGGACTTACTGCCGAACAGGCCGCACAGTCTATTGATGTGATCAAAGAATATGTGAAAGGTAAACTACCTCCTTTTATCGCCGGTACTGTGGATAACTGGTTTGCCGGTATGTCCGGAAAAGAGGGTGAAAAGAAAGCCGGTCTGATGGATCAGGCAGGTGATTTTCTTGATAATGTGAAAGAGAAGGCAGAGGATTGGGCAGAAGATGCGAAAGAAAAAATTTCGGACTTCCTGCACAATAAAGGCGAAAAAAAATAGGTCAAAGAAATTGAGCAGTGGGCTTTCCGGAAACGGGAAGCCCGTTGTTTTTTTGGCAGTTTCAGATTCAGGCTGGTTTACCCCTACCCGTGCAGGATGGTCAGCTGTGACCGTTCCATACCCTTTTCAGATCCAGGCTGGTTTACCTCTACCTGCATCGCGTAAAGCAGATTTATTCTGGTCATTGATGTTTCAGATCCAGGCTGGTTCACCTCTACCCCTCGATTAAGAACAACTATTTTCCTTCAACAATAGTAATAGCAGCGTTATCAGGTTTGTAATCCAACCCATCAACTAACAATCAATGCCCGACATATCTTTGAAAGCTATTATGGAGACTATGACTCTTAAAAGCTGCCCAATACGTAATACACAAAAGAGGCTTTAAAAGCTATTATGGCGTCTATAAATCAGATTCAGCCACTTATACCCCGACAAGGAAAAAACGATTATTTCGGCCATCTAATGAGTCTTAAATGGCAATTACCAGGTTCCACCGGCCCAATGCGATGCAGACCTAATATCAGTAAAATAAAAAGGGGTCCAGGAAGGAAAGTAAAGGGATAAACATTACAGACTCCGGTAAAAAAGAAATTTGAGGGAATTCACAACGTGGTATTACAGGTTATTCTTATTCCTGTCTGTTTTCATTCTACATCAACATTCGCAAAACAACCAGCTTTCCTGGTATAGAAAAGCACCCGTATTACAGGGTGCTTCTCATTGCGTAAATGTGTTTCAAATCGTACTAGATTTTTGTGTTAAGGTTGATAAACGGTAAAGAGTGATGAATTAACCCAAATTTAACGTTCCTTTTGCAATATTCAATAACACTAAAGGGTTAATATTAAAAAAATTTGAAAAAAAAGAGAATAGCTTATCAATTAGAAAATAACATATTAAACAAATTCTAACTATTTTATAAAATTACCTATCAACTGCAAAATCGTTATTTCTACCTTAACGCTTCTCTGGCAATCACTATTTTCTGGATTTCAGAAGTACCTTCTCCGATTGTACATAATTTTGCATCACGATAAAACTTCTCCACCGGAAAATCTTTCGTATAGCCGTACCCTCCGAAAATCTGCACAGCTTCTGTAGCTACTCTCACCGCAACTTCGGACGCATAATATTTGGCCATTGCCGCCTGCTGGGTCATTTTAACCTTGCGGTTTTTCATATCTGCTGCCTGCATAGTCAGGAGCTCAGCCGCCTCAATTTCTGTGGCCATATCTGCCAGCTTAAATGAAATTCCCTGGAAAGCTGCAATAGGCTGATCGAACTGGTGACGTTCTTTGGAATACTTCAGCGCGGCGTCCAATGCTCCTTTAGCAATACCGAGTGAAAGGGCGGCGATAGAGATCCTGCCTCCATCCAGCACCTTCATAGCCTGGATAAATCCGTCGCCTTCTTCACCAAGCATGTTGCCAGCCGGTATGCGGCAGTTGTCAAATATCATTTCGGCCGTTTCGGAAGCCCGCATGCCTAGTTTATTTTCTTTCTTGCCACCACTGAATCCAGGTGTGCCTTTCTCCACCACAAATGTGGTCATCCCATGACTGTCACGTACGTTGCCGGTACGGGCTATCACTACTGCTACATCACAGCTCTTACCATGCGTGATCCAGCATTTGGTACCATTGATCACCCAGTCGTTTCCATCCCTGTGCGCTACGCATTTCATATTCATGGCATCTGAACCGGTATTGGGCTCGGTTAAGCCCCAGGCTCCTATCCATTCTGCTGTAGCCAGTTTTGGAAGATAACGGTGTTTCTGCTCATCGTTACCGAACTGCAATATATGCCCTGTGCATAAGGAGTTATGCGCCGCTACACTCAATCCAACGGCACCGCATATACGAGCAATTTCACTGATCACGGTAACGTACTCCAGATATCCCAATCCGCTTCCGCCGTATTCCTGAGGTACCAGTACTCCCATAAGGCCCAGTTCTCCCAGTTTCTTAAACAGCTGTACGGGAAACTCCTGATGCTCATCCCATTCCATCACGTGAGGCTGAATGTTGTTTTTTCCGAAATCCCGGATCATTTGTGCAATCTGTTGTTGCATTTCCGTAGGCGCGAAATTCATAAACGTGTGGATTTAATGTTTGATCTCCATGTAATGTTCAATTTTACGATAAATAATCTCATCCACCAACGGCAGCATGCGAAGCTCTTTTATCTCTCTGAAACCCGCATGGCTACTACGATACTGTACTATAAGACGCGCCAGTTTATAGCGTATATATGGGTGAGCCGCCAAAGATTTTTCATCTGTAAGATTTAGGTCCATTTTTTTTAGAGAACTGTCACCGATCTTCAGAAAAGGTTGAATTTTTTGAAATACGGAATCAGGCAATCCATAACATTCCCCTATCTGTTCGGCTGAATAGAAGCCCCCTAAACGGTCCCGGAATGTGATAATCCGCCGGGCCAACCCCGGTCCTATTCCCGGCAACTGCTGCCACAGCATGCTATCTGCTGCATTGATATCGATTACCACGCCTGTTTTCTTCCGGTAAGCTACTCCCGGAACATAGCTCCTTACACTATCCCGGTGGTAGGGTAACCTTCCTGTACCTTCGTTTCCTTTCTCCGGATTCGCTTTCCAAAGGCCATATACCCGCCTCTCCCGCTCCCGCCTGTCCTTGACTCCGCGGGATTCCCATCTACCACCGCTACCCAACTGTTTTTCACCGGTATAACCCCGGCGCTTATACGAAAAAACCCTGCCATTCTCCGTATTATTAGATCCAACGTCGCGTTCCCATCTTCCGTAACCATTACTACCTACGGGATCATTAATACGCACCCAGGGCTGCAGGGTCTTACACAGTTCAGGCGTAAGGCCGTAGATCTTCTCCAGATCAGCCGCACGGCGAAAGCGGCCTCCTTTGGCAATGTATTTCCTTATACTTTCTGACGTTCGCGCACTCACTCCCAGCTGTTGCCATTCCTGCGCTGTAATAGTATTCGGATTAAAATAGAAAAAAGCATGCTTCACGGGGGCAACTGCCGTTGCTTCAAAAGCACGTACAGCCGCCGCCAGATCGTTGGCTGGTACATCCGGCTCCCGGCGGAAATAAAAGAGCATCTCCGGAATATAGATCGTTATGATCATCAGCACCACCAGTATCACTATCCCTGTTTGTTCTTTATGGGAAAAGCGCAACCATTCGCGCAGGAAAGGCTTCCACATGGGTTAACAACATTTATCACAAATGTAGGGAGGTATAAATGCAAGCGTGTTAATGAAAATAAAACGGGGCTAAATTTCCAATGTAAGCCCATCGTAGGCCAGCGCCGTTCCTGCCGGTAGCTCCACCGACACTTCCGCATGCAAGCCCAACTGGTGGCTGATATGCGTCAGGTATACCTGGGGCACTTGCAGTTCTTTTCCTAATGCCACGGCTTCATCCAGCGTAAAATGGGAAATATGTTTTTCCCTCCGCAGGGCGTTCAGCACCAGGATCTTCGAACCACGGATCTTGTCTTTTTCCTCCGGGGCGATATAATTTGCGTCGGTAATATAGGTAAAGTCATGTATACGGAATCCCAGCACCGGCATCTCATGATGCATAACATGCACGGGGGTAATGGTCAGCCCGTTTACCTCAAACGGTTTATCAGCAATGGTTTGGAGATTTATTTCCGGTATCCCGGGGTACTTGTAATCAGCAAATGCATACGCGAATTCCCTTTTTATCACTCCCTGAGAAAACTCGGTGGCGTAGATATTGATAGCACTCTGCTGAAAATAATTGAAAGCACGGATATCGTCCATACCCGCAATATGATCTTTATGGGAATGGGTGATGAGCACGGCCTCCAGATGTCCGACTTTCTCCCGCAGCATCTGGTAGCGGAAGTCCGGCGTGGTATCCACTACAATATTGCCCGCAGGCGAGGAAATTAATATACTACTTCTGAGCCGCTTGTCTTTGTGATCTGCTGACGTGCAAACCTGGCAACCACACGCTATGACCGGAACTCCCTGCGATGTACCTGTTCCAAGGAATGTAACTTTCATCCCGACTTTTCTTTTGACAGTTAATATCTATTCTGCTATTTCATCTATTCTGCTATTTCTCCGGTTCCCGCCGCTTCTTCCCCGGTTTCCGGAACGGGTTTATCCTGCTGTATTTGTTTATACAGCTTATGTGATTCCGCTGTGAGCATTTCTTCTTCCAGCGGCAGGGTGGTTAATATATCAATAAGGGTATTTATACGTCCCTCCAGGTTCAGGAATTTATTGATCACTACCACCTTCTTATGTTCCAGAATACAGTAACCTGAGTTGAAACTACCTTTCTCGAAGCGCAGCTGATACTTCGCATCTTCAAAGATTTTTTCCAGCTTGGCCAGGTTGTTTGGAGTGATTTTGATATTCATGTCACAAAAATAAGAAAAAGCGGCCAGCCTTTAGCTGCCAGCAGCGAAGAACAGGGTATGCTGATGCTGCCGGCAGCTAAAAGCCGGTAACTAAAGACTGTTCCGGCTTTCCATGCGGGCGAAGGGAACAATCATCTCTTCGAGTGATATACCTCCATGCTGGAAAGTATTGCGATAGTAGTTGACGAAATAATTGTAGTTATTTGGATAACAGAGATACCCGTCGCCTTTGGCAAAGATATAGGAAGAATTTACGTTGGGCTTGGGCAGTCCGGCATCACGCGGATCGCGGAATGCCAGCACTTCTTTTGGATCGTAGTTCAGATTACGGCCATGTTTGTAGCGCAGGTTGGTGGTGGTTTGTTTGTCGCCGATCACCTTTACCGGCGTTTTCACCCTTACACTGCCATGATCGGTAGCGATAATCAGGTTGAACTTTTTATCGCTGATACGTTTCAGCGCCTGGTACAGCGGGCTGTGTTCAAACCAGCTGGCAGTAATGGAACGATAGGATGCTTCATCACCGGCCAGTTCTTTCAGCACTTCCATTTCCGTGCGGGCATGACTGAGCATGTCCACAAAATTATATACAATCACGCTCAGGGAATAATCCAGCATATTGTGGATATTATTAAGCATCGTTTGTGCATCGGCGTGATTAGTTACTTTGGTATAAGAAAACCGGGTATCCATTTTCAGCTGCCTTAATTGTGCGGCAAAAAAATGCTCTTCGAACAGGTTTTTTCCTCCTTCCTCATCATCGTTTTTCCATTCCTGTGGAAACTTGTGTTCTATATCCACCGGGAGCATACCGGCGAAGATGGCATTACGGCTATACTGGGTGCTGGTAGGCAGTATAGAGAAAAAAGAGCCTTCTTCCACCAGCCGGAATGATTCCTGCAGGATCGGAAGAATTGCCTTCCACTGATCGTATCGCAGGTTATCGATGAGCAGAAATACATTGGGCACATTCGGATCCAGGTTGGGAACCACCTTGTCGCGGAAAAGGGTGTGCGACATTACCGGCGCATCCTGTGTCTTCGGATGTAGCCAGTCGCTGTAATTACGGGTAATGAACTTGGAGAACTCGCTATTGGCCTCTGTTTTCTGTGCATTCAATACTTCCAGCATTTCCGGGCTGTTGGTTTTGGCCATTTCCATTTCCCAGTATACCAGCTTCTTGTAAATATCCATCCACTCATTGTAATCAGGGTTGGAGCTCAGGGCCATAAAAAGACTGCGGAACTCCTGCTGGTATGCGATGGTGGTTTTTTCGGCCACCAGTCTTTTGTTATCGATGATCTTTTTAAGGGATAACAGCACCTGATTGGGATTCACGGGTTTGATCAGGTAATCGGTGATCTGCGACCCGATAGCGTCATCCATCACATTTTCTGCTTCATTCTTGGTGATCATTACTACCGGTATCTGCTGATCTATTTCTTTTATCTTCCCCAGGGTTTCCAGGCCGGTAATACCAGGCATGGATTCATCCAGCAATACCACATCTACCACCTGTTCTTTCAAAAACTCCAGGGCATCATACCCATTGGTCAGTGCCGATACCTTATAGCCTTTATTTTCCAGGAAAATGATCTGAGACTTGAGGGAATCTATTTCATCGTCTACCCAAAGTATATTTATCTGGTTCATAGTTCGGTTTAAGCATCCATAAAAAAGGAAATTACCCCATTTTTCCGGCAAATATCATTCCCCGGGAGGCGGATAGCGGTAATTAAATGTTAAAAATCTCTTTCGAAGAGCTTTGTAAAGGCCAGTAATTATATGTTAAAAACGACGAAATCGGGGAAAATGAGGACGAAAAAAAACGCACAGCCTGATAAAGTTATTTAACTTCGCATCAATTCATTTAATTACCTGTAACCTACCAATTGTTTTTTACTGTAATAGGGGTTTAGTGGACGTGGGGCGTCATTATTAGTAAAAAAATTACATATAATCAATTCAAGGTGTAGTTTTGCATAATGGCACCAGGGATTCTGACGTGGCTATCCCGTCCGGAATCGAATAATTAAATGCAATGACCGAACGCAAGCGAAAAATTGTTAATGATCCGGTGTATGGCTTTATTACCATAGATCACCCGTTGATTTTTAACCTCATTTCACATCCATATTACCAGCGGCTTCGCCGCATACATCAGATGGCAATGGCTCACCTGGTGTATCCTGGTGCTATGCATACGCGGTTTCATCATAGCATGGGAGCCTATCACCTGATGAGCATGGCTTTACAGGAGCTGCGCAGTAAAGGCACCGATATTACCCCTGAAGAAGAGGTAGCCGCCAAACTGGCTATCCTCCTGCACGACATTGGCCATGGCCCTTATTCCCACGCATTGGAGAATGGTATCATTGAGGGAGTGTCTCACGAAGAGATTTCCCAATGGCTGATGGAACGCCTGAATAAGGAGATGAATGGGGCATTGACGCTGACACTCGATATTTTTAACGGACGCTATCATAAAAAATTCCTTCATCAACTGGTTTCCAGCCAGTTAGATGTAGACCGGATGGATTACCTGAACCGCGACAGCTTCTATACAGGTGTAGCCGAAGGTACCATCGGATACGACCGCATCATTAAGATGCTGATCGTACACAATGGAGAATTGATGGTGGAGGAGAAAGGCATTTATTCCATTGAGAAATTTGTCATAGCCCGACGCCTGATGTACTGGCAGGTGTATCTTCATAAAACGGTACTGAGTGCAGAAAATATGCTTGTGAAAGTGCTTGCCAGGGCTAAATTCCTGGCGCAGGAGGGAAAAGAATTATTCTGTTCTCCAGCACTGGCATATTTCCTGTATAATACTGTTAACCGGAATACCTTCGAATGTGGACCGGATTGTTTAGAATTATTCTGCCAACTGGACGATTATGATATACTGGGTGCTATAAAAGTATGGACTACGCATGAAGACAAAGTACTCTCGCTTTTATGTAAATGGTTAATAAACAGAAACTTATTTAAAGTCGTATTAAGTAATCAGCCGTTTGATGAGAGCGCATCGGATTTATTAAAAGAGCAGGTAAAACAACATTTTGGTATCAGCGAGGCAGATCTGGATTATTTCGTATTTACCGGGGCCGCTACTTTGAGGGCTTATAATGTTAATGACGAGAAGATCAATATTCTTTTTAAAGACGGAACTGTAAAAGACATTTCCTCAATAGACAACGCACTGATTAGCCATACGCTGGCGATACCGGTAAAAAAATTCTACATTTGTCATCCAAAAATTCAGGCTAACAACGTTTTGTAAGGAATAAAATGTCACAGAAAAAGTTTATACTATCCGGTGTTGCCTGGGAAACATTACAATTTTAAACTATGCAGTTTAGCGCATTACAATTAGCTACCATGTTAGATGGGAAGCTGGAGGGAAATCCGGATGTAAAGGTGAGCAACATCGCCAAGATTGAAGAGGCCGGTGAGGGCATGCTCAGTTTCATAGCCAATCCTAAATATGAAGAATTCATATATACTACAAATGCATCCATTCTGATTGTGAATGAGAGCCTTGTAATCGAACGTCCCATTAAATCCACCCTGATCAGGGTAAAAGATGCTTACAGCAGCTTTGCACTGTTGCTGGAACAATACCGGTACCTGACTGGTAATAAGTCTGGCATTCAGCAGCCGTCTTATGTTCCCAAATCGGTGAAAATGGGTGAAAATGTTTTCGTGGGGGCATTTGCTTATCTCGGTGAAAATGTAGTGCTGGGAAATAATGTGAAGATCCATCCGGGCGTATACCTGGGGGACAACGTGATCGTTAACAATGATTCTGTATTATATCCTGGCGTAAAAGTTTACGACAACTGTATTGTAGGTTCACGCGTAGTGCTTCACGCCGGCTGTGTGATCGGCGGCGATGGCTTTGGCTTCGCGCCTCAGCCGGATGGCTCTTATAAAAAGGTTCCCCAGATCGGTAATGTGGTTATCCACGATGATGTGGAAATAGGCGCCAATACTACTATCGACCGCGCTACCATGGGCAGCACGGTAATACAGCAGGGGGTTAAGCTGGATAATCTTATCCAGGTAGCACACAACGTAGACATAGGTATTAATACTGTAATTGCAGCCCAGACCGGCGTTTCCGGTAGTACCAAGATCGGTCAGAACTGCGTGATCGGAGGCCAGGTGGGTATGGTAGGTCATATCCATATTGCTGACGGTACTAAGATTAACGCCCAGAGCGGTTTATCCAAATCTATTACCACGCCCAATACATCATTAACCGGCTCTCCGGCTTATGATTATAAAAGTTCGCTGAAAAGTCAGGCAATTTTTAGAAATTTGCCGGACCTTGAAAAACGTGTGAAGGAACTGGAAGAGATGGTAAAACAGCTGCTCCAGGAAAGAGCAGGCGTATAAAATTAATTACTAGTCAAATAGTTACATATAGGAAGTTATTATGGAAAATCAAGAGTTGCAATACCAGCATACCCTGAAAGGAGAAATTACTTTGTCGGGTATTGGCTTGCATACAGGCGCTCATGTTAATATGACCCTTAAACCAGCCAATCCGGGTCATGGAATTAAATTTCAGCGTATTGACCTACCAGGCCAACCCATTGTGAAGGCAGATGTGGACTATGTAGTGGAAACCACCCGTAGTACTACCCTGGAACACAACGGAGCAAGAGTAAGTACTGTAGAGCACATCATGGCCGCCCTGGCCGGAACCGGTGTGGATAACGTACTGGTGGAACTCGACGGTGGAGAAATTCCCATCATGGATGGCAGTGCCTATGCATTCATTGATGCCATTGAGAAAACAGGGCTTCAGAACCAGGATGCCAAGAAGGTATATTATACGATTGATACCAATGTCAGCTATTACGACGAGAAGAAGAAGGTAGAAATGGTGGCGATGCCATCTGTGAATTACCGTATCACCTGCCTGATCGATTTCAACTCCCCAGTACTGGGTACCCAGCATGCGAAGATGAAGGGAATTGAAGAATTCAAGACTGAAATTGCACCTTGCCGTACTTTCTGCTTCCTGCATGAACTGGAATACCAGCTGTCGCTCAACCTCATCAAAGGAGGCGACATCAACAATGCGATTGTGGTAGTAGATAAGCCGGTAACAGAAGAAGAACTGGCCCGCCTGGCGAAGGTGTTCAACCGCGATAACATATCTGTACAGAAAGAAGGAATTCTGAATAATATTGAGCTGCGCTTCCCGAACGAACCGGCACGTCACAAGCTGCTGGACGTAGTAGGCGACCTCGCACTGATCGGCTACCCTATCAATGCCCATATCATCGCGAACCGTCCGGGACATGCTTCCAACGTGGAATTTGCCCGTAAGATCAAAGCATATATCAAAAAGAACAAACATAATAAGGATGTTCCCGTATATGATCCGAATCAGCCACCGATCTTTGATACACCGCGTATAGAAAGAACGCTGCCACATCGTTATCCGATGCTGCTGGTAGACAAGATCATTGAGCTGGGTGAGGAAAAAGTAGTAGGTATCAAGAATGTCACCTTCAATGAAGGCTTCTTCCAGGGGCACTTCCCTGGTAATCCGGTGATGCCGGGCGTGTTGCAGCTGGAAGCACTGGCACAGGTAGGCGGTATCCTGGCACTGAACCGCGTACCAGACCCTGAAAACTATGATACCTATTTCCTGAAAATAGATAACTGTAAATTCAAGCAAAAGGTAGTTCCGGGCGACACTATGATCCTGAAAATGGAACTGCTGAGTCCTATCAGAAGAGGACTTGTAGAAATGCGGGGGACAGTATTTATCGGCAATAAGGTTGCTACTGAGGCCGACATGATAGCACAAATTATAAAAACCAGAGAAGGCAAATAATCGCAATGATCCACCCGCTAACATATATACATCCGGACGCCAAAGTTGCGCCTAATGTAAAGATTGATCCATTCACCGTTATACATAAAAATGTGGAAATCGGTGATGGCACCTGGATAGGCTCCAATGTCACCATTATGGAAGGAGCCCGCATCGGAAAAAACTGCCGTATTTTTCCGGGCGCCGTTATTTCTGCTATCCCCCAGGATTTAAAATTTGTGGGTGAAGACACTACCGCCGAGATTGGCGACAATACTACGATCCGTGAGTATGTAACCATCAACCGCGGTACCAAAGACAAATGGAAAACCAAAATCGGTAACAATTGCCTGATCATGGCTTACAGCCACATCGCACACGATTGTGAAGTAGGTGATTTCTGCGTATTCTCCAACAACACCACCCTGGCTGGTCACATCTCCGTAGGTAACCACGTAGTGCTGGCGGGTATGGTGGCTGTACAACAGTTCTGCAAAATCGGTGATCATGCCTTCGTAACAGGTGGATCCCTGGTGCGTAAAGATGTACCTCCTTACGTAAAAGCTGCCCGTGAGCCGCTGTCGTATGTAGGTGTTAACTCCGTAGGTTTGAAACGGAGAGGTTTCGCGCTGGAAAAAATCAATCACATCCTGGATATATACCGGATAATTTTTGTGAAAGGATATAAATTGTCCAAAGCTATCAGCATCATAGAAGCAGAATTTCCTGCTACCGATGAAAGAGATGAAATCCTGTCGTTCATCCGTGAATCAGGACGTGGTATTATGAGAGGCTATACTTCCAGGACCAATGACGATATCTCTTAACCAGACAGGCAAGCGTTTTAACTACGACTGGATTTTCCGTCGTGTAACCCTTACGTTTAGTGAAGGTCAGCGTTATGCTATTCTGGGGCCCAATGGTTCGGGCAAATCCACCTTATTACAGGTTATCAGCGGTGCCCTTCATCACAATGAAGGCACCGTTACTTATAGTACACCGGAAAAGCCCATTGCTCCTGATGCGTTTTTCCGGTATTGCACTATTGCTGCTCCTTACCTCGAACTGATTGAAGAATTTACGCTCACCGAGATGATCAACTTCCATCTGCAGTTCAAATCCTTTCTTCCTGGTATCACTCCTGCCATAGCGATGGAATTGGTAGGCCTTGAGAAAGCCGCCAATAAACAGATCCGCAACTTCTCCTCCGGTATGAAGCAACGTATCAAACTGGCACTTGCTATCCTGTCTGATGTGCCGGTGCTGTTGCTCGATGAGCCCTGCACCAACCTCGATGCTGCCGGGATCGCCGTATATCAGCAACTGATCAGGGAATACGGAGGCGACCGCCTTATCATCGTCAGCTCCAATGATGAACAGGAGTACTTCATGTGCAAAGAGTACATACACATTTCCGATTATAAGAAATAGCCCTCAGCTACTAGTAGCAGGTAAAAAAACTATCTTCGTGAAAATCTATTTATGAAGACTGCCAGTAACAAAGTAATCAACGGCTGGGCGATGTACGATTGGGCCAACTCTGTGTACAATCTTGTTATCACTACTACTTTCTTTCCTATCTACTTTCTTGCTGTAACGAACGGCGAAAACGGACATGTTTCCTTTATGGGGATGCGCTTCGTTAATTCTGCGCTGTATAACTATACCATGGCTGTTGCTTTTTTACTGGTAGCATTGGCCTCCCCTATCCTGTCGTCTATTGCAGATACAAGGGGAAATAAAAAGAATTTCCTCCGCTTCTTCACCATTCTGGGCGCTTTATCCTGCAGTGCCTTATACCTGTTCGATGGGGATCATCTCACAATTGGTGTGCTGGGATTCATGTTAGCCACGATGGGATATTGTGGCGGACTGGTGTTCTACAATTCCTATCTGCCTGAAATTGCCACGCCGGAAGATCGTGATAGCGTGAGTGCAAAAGGATACGGCATGGGCTATATAGGCAGTGTAATTCTGCAGCTGATAGGATTCGCAATTGTACTATATGGCAAGAAACAGGGCTGGGATGAAAGCCTGCCGGTAAAGATCACTTTCCTGCTGGTAGGTATCTGGTGGCTGGGATTTGCCCAGATTACATTTGCCAGTCTTCCCAAGAGCACGGCCACAGTGACCAAACACAACAGCAGTGTATTAACAGAAGGCTTTACCGAGCTGCGCAAAGTATACGCACAGGTTCGCGTACTCCCTGTACTGAAGCGCTTCCTCCGGGGCTTCTTTTTCTACAGCATGGGCGTACAAACCGTAATGATGGCAGCCACCATATTCGGCAGCAAAGTGCTTCACCTGGAGGCAACCCAATTGATTGTGACGGTGGTCGTGATCCAGATAGTAGCTATTGCCGGCGCCTGGATCATGGCAAAGCTCTCCGGTAAATATGGTAATCTTCGTGTATTGATTGGCGTTGTATTTTTGTGGATTGGTGTCTGTATTGCAGGGTATAAAATGCAAACTGCTTTTCACTTCTATATGCTGGCAACGGCCGTGGGTCTGGTAATGGGAGGTATACAATCGCTCAGCCGGTCGACCTACGCGAAGCTCATGCCCGAAACCACTGATACCACCTCCTTCTTCAGTTACTATGATGTTACCGAAAAACTTTCCATTGTGATCGGTATGTTCTCTTTTGCGTATATCGATGACCTTACAAATGATATGCGTAATTCGGTGCTGGCGCTGATAGTGTTTTTTGTGATTGGCCTGATATGGATTATTTCAGCGCTGCTTAAGCAAAAACAGCTGGCCAAATAATCTTATCCGCATATAATTGGGTAACTTTCTGCTGCTAAACGTCGAAAAACAAGTGCTATGAAATTATACACCATCGATACCGGATTCTTCAAACTCGACGGGGGCGCCATGTTTGGCGTGGTACCCAAAACAATATGGAATAAGCTGAATCCTTCAGATGAAAATAACCTCTGCTCCTGGGCTATGCGCTGCCTGTTGATAGAAGATGGGAAACGCCTGATATTGGTCGACAATGGAATTGGTGACAAACAGGATGCAAAATTCTTCAGCCACTATTTTCTCCACGGAGATGCCACCCTGGATAAATCGCTTGCTGCACACGGATTCCATCGCGATGATATTACAGATGTGTTTCTGACACATCTGCATTTCGATCATTGCGGAGGCAGTATCATCCGCCAGCAGGATAAACTGGTACCGGCCTTCAGCAATGCTACCTACTGGAGCAATGAAGATCACTGGAAATGGGCTACACAGCCCAACGACCGGGAAAAAGCTTCTTTCCTGAAAGAAAACATCCTGCCTATACAGGAAAGCGGGCAGTTGAAATTTGTAGCACATCAGGAGGGTATCCGGTTTACGGATAATATCAGCGTCCGCTTTGCCAATGGGCATACAGATGCAATGATGCTTCCCCAGATCACCTATAAAGACAGGACCATCGTTTACATGGCAGATCTGCTGCCTTCCATCGGACATATCCCGCTACCTTATGTAATGGCATATGATATGTTCCCACTGAAAACATTGCAGGAGAAAAAGGCTTTCCTGCAGGAAGCGCTGGACAAACAATATATCCTGTTCCTGGAGCATGATCCGGTAAACGAGTGCTGCATATTGCAACAAACCGATAAAGGTATCCGGGCAGGTGAAACTTTTGCACTGACAAACATCTAAAGCGCTGTCAGTCTGTCATTGTTACGGCTGCTGCATTATATTTGATAGTATAGCTGCATGGCTATACACATAACAACAGATAATAAATTGAAAAAACTGATCGTTGTGGGCGACCGTGTGCTGATAAAGCCAGCTACTCCCCACGAGCGCACCAGCAGTGGATTATACCTGCCTCCAGGGGTTCAGGAAAAGGAAAAAGTACAAAGGGGCTATGTTATCAAAACCGGACCTGGTTATGCTATTCCGCTACCTGCCGACAGTGATGAAGCCTGGAAACCAGAAGAGGAAAAGGTCAAATACATTCCTTTACAGGTAAAAGAGGGAGATCTGGCTATTTTTCTGCTGAGTGGCTCCACCGAAGTGGTATATGAAGATGAAACCTATTACATAGTTCCGCAGGGAGCAATTCTGATGCTGGAAAGAGAGGAAGATCTCTGATAGCATTCATCCACAAAGGCTAAAGACAAACAAAAAAATCTGCTATCGCATAGCGGATTTTTTTATTTTGTGAGATGTATAACGAAGCAGTATTTACTTCCCCGAAGCGGGTTGGGCCCAGTGAGTGCTTGTTCTGCCGGGCTTGTTAACTGTAAATTAGCTTCGTGGAACTCGGAACAAACGCTTCCTTTTATTATCTTCATAAAAAAAGTATACATCATGGCCAATCAGGAAGCATTTCTGGACTATATCAAAAGCGGTTATACATTTCAGGGCGAACATTTTAAGTTAGGCTGTGCTATGTTGAATGGAGAAGTAGTAACCGGTGCGGATGTTTACCTGCCGCTGAAAACACTGAACCGGCACGGACTGATTGCCGGCGCCACCGGCACGGGTAAAACCAAAACCCTGCAGGTAATTGCCGAAGGGCTTAGCGACGCCAGTGTACCTGTATTGCTGATGGACATCAAAGGGGATCTCAGCGGTATTGCAGCTGCTGGTACCAGCAATGCAAAGATTACAGAACGCTATCAGAAAATCGGAGGCACCTGGAGCCCGGCTGCATATCCATCTGAATTATTGTCGCTCAGCCAGGAAAAAGGCGTGCGGCTGCGGGCTACTACCAGCGAATTTGGTCCTATTCTGTTGTCGAAGATCCTCGAACTCAATGATATCCAGGCAGGGCTCGTTGCCATGCTGTTCAAGTATTGCGACGACAACAAATTACCATTGCTGGATCTGAAAGACTTCAAAAAAGTATTGCAATACGCCGGCGACGAAGGAAAGGCGGAAATGGAAAAGGAATATGGTAAAATCTCCACCACCTCCACCGGTACCGTTCTTCGTAAAGTAATTGAACTGGAGCAACAGGGCGCTGCGCAGTTTTTCGGTGAACGGTCGTTTGAAGTAGATGACCTCATGCGTATCAGCAACGATGGCAGAGGCATGGTATCCATCCTGCGTGTAAGTGATATACAGGACCGGCCGAAACTCTTTTCTACCTTTATGCTTAGCCTGCTGGCAGAACTATATGCCACCCTTCCGGAAGAAGGTGACCTCGATAAACCGAAGCTGGTGATGTTCATTGATGAGGCACATCTCATCTTCAATGAAGCCAGCGATGCACTGCTGAAACAGATAGATACCATCATAAAACTGATCCGTTCCAAAGGCGTGGGTATTTTCTTCTGTACACAAAATCCTACAGATGTACCACCGTCTGTGCTTGGGCAGCTGGGGCTTAAAGTGCAGCATGCGCTGCGTGCATTTACTGCAAACGATCGTAAAGCGATCAAACAAACTGCAGAGAACTATCCACTCTCAGATTACTACAAAACAGACGAGCTGCTGACACAGATAGGTATCGGAGAAGCGTTGATCACCTGCCTCAATGAAAAGGGCATTCCGACTCCATTGGCCGCTACCATGCTGGTATCGCCACGGTCGCGCATGGACGTGCTGACGCAGGCAGAAATAGATGCGATCGTTGCCAATTCGAAGCTGGTAAAAAAATACGAAGAAGAGATCGACAACGAAAGTGCATACGAGATTCTTACTGCCAAGTTGCAGGAAGCAGCTGATAAAACCGCTGCTCAACAGCAGACTGGTTCAGGATCTGGTGGCGCCAGGCCCAAAGAGGAAAAGAGTTTACTGGAAGAAGTACTCGACAGCTCTGTGGCACGCCAGGTTGGTCGTACAGCCGCCAGCGTTATTACCCGCAGCCTGTTGGGGGCGCTGGGCCTTGGCGGAAGAAGCAAAGGGAAAAGCTGGTTTTAAATCAGTTGCCGTTCGCTGATCAGATCAGAGATATTACTACATTTCACAAGCAGGAGGCAATAGTCTCCTGCGCTATCCGACAATAATTATGAGTAGAGTTATTAAAACGGGCGTTTGCTCCTATGGCATGTCCGGACAAGTTTTCCACGCTCCTTTTCTGCATGTGAATCCGAATTTTGAATTCACTGCTGTTGTAGAAAGAAGCAAAGACCTGGCGCGCCAGCGCTATCCTAACGTTAAGGTATATACGAGTATTGATGATATGCTGGCAGATAAAGAACTGGAGCTGATTGTCGTAAATACGCCGAATTATACCCACTACGATTACGTAAAAGCTGCACTGGAAGCCGGCAAAAATGTAGTAGTAGAAAAACCGTTTACAGTACACGCCGCAGAGGGTGTGGCACTGGCCGCACTTGCTAAAGAAAAAGGCCTGCTGCTGAGTGTATATCACAACCGCCGCTACGACAGCGATTACAAGATTGTTAAACAGATTCTGCAATCCGGCAAGCTCGGTGATGTGTTGGAAGCGGAAATCCACTACGACCGTTTCAAAGAGGAACTCAGTTACAAGAAGCATAAAGAAGTGGGAGGCCCTGGTACAGGCGCTTTATACGATCTTGGTTCCCACCTGATAGACCAGGCGGTTACCCTCTTTGGTATGCCCCGGAAACTGTGGGCTGATATCCGCGTCATCCGTCGCGATTCTGTGGTAGATGACTACTTTGAGCTGGTACTTTACTATGAGCATCTCCGTGTTCGCCTGAAGTGCAGCTACCTGGTGCGGGAAGCACTTCCTGCATATCAGCTACATGGCCGCATAGGCTCCTTTATCAAAAGCAAGGCAGATATCCAGGAAGCTCAGTTGCAGAGAGGACTCTTCCCGAACAGCCCTGATTGGGGCGCTGAAGGTCCGCATGAATGGGGATTACTCCACACCGAAGAAAACGGCAGCATTGTAAAAAAATATGTTCCCAGCCCCAATGGCAACTACATGGATTACTACCAGGGTATCTACGAAGCTATTGCCAACAAGGCTCCAAACCCGGTTCCAGCCGAAGACGCAATTAAAGTGATCAGGATCATTGAGGCGGCGTTTGCAAGCGTGAAGGAAGATAGAATCGTGGCCGTGAATTAAGAATTGAGAATATAGAATTAAGAATGAAGAGCGAAGATCTAAGTGGATAATATTATCTGATATCCGCTTAGATCTTCGCTCTTCATTCTTAATTCCATATTCCTAATTCGTAATTTGATATATCAGCCTCCCCACCTCATCTCTCCCCACCACACCTTCTTCATTCAGGAACTGCAACACTTCCATCAGATCGGTTCGCTTTACGTCAGGAAGGCGGGTTTGCAGGGCATTGAACAAAAGTGGTTGTTCTTTCAGGATATCTATAACGGTATCGGATATACGTTTGAAACCGGAGGCATCCAGCGGTTGAGACTTTTTCTTCAGGCACACGTCGCAAACACCGCAGGGAGCACAGTTTTTTTCCCCGAAATAGGTAACCAGTTGTTGTGTACGGCAGGTATCACTGTTACGGGCATACGCAAACATGGCATTTAGCCTATCCGTGTATACTTTTTTGCGAATCTCTACCCGGGCCATATTGATACGCAGATTGCGGGCGGATACTCTTTCCTGTAAGAAATAGAGCTGGGGCTGATCCCTTCTGGGCTGGTAGCGCAGAATGCCGTATTGATGCAGCTGCTGCAGCTGAGCGGCGATGTCATCATCTTCCATCAGCATAATACGCCCGATCTGTCTTTCGTAGATGGGCACAGGATTATCAAAGATTCCCTCGTAGGTACGAAGGAGTGTTTTGATGATTTCTTCCAAAACAGGATAGGCATTTTCGAACTCATAGAGTGTATCCTTGTTAGTGATGAATTCCGCTCTGGATGGCAGGAACACACTTTCGCTGAGTTGCAGGATACCTTCCTGTTCCAGCAGGCGTAATGCGCTGTAAGCCATGGTCAGGTTCAACTGAAAAGTCCGGGCAAAATCGTTGATATCGAAATCGTAGTACAGTCCTTCCGAACTGCCTACGGGCACCTGCAAATAGTTAACGATGGCCTGGTATACCTCCCGGATCTGCTCCATATCGGGAAATTGCAGTGCGATGCGTTCCTCCATCTCTGCCAGCTCATTTTCGTTATAAAGCAATACAGCGTATGCTTTTTCTTCATCCCTTCCTGCGCGGCCAGCTTCCTGGTAATAGGCTTCGGGGCCATCGGGCAGGTCGTAATGCACTACAATCCGTACATCGGGCTTGTCGATTCCCATACCAAAAGCATTCGTACAAACCATGATCCTGGTTTCATTGTTTACCCATGCTTCCTGGCGGGCGGCACGTTCAGCCTGTGGAAGTCCGGCATGGTAGTAACTGGCCGGAATCCCCTGCAGGGAAAGCAAATCTGCTATTTCCTTCGTACGCTTACGGTTGCGGCAATACACGATCCCTGATCCGGGAACACGTTCAAGGATATGCCTGACTTTATCAATTTTAGAAGTTTCTTCGAGTACGCTGTAAGAAAGATTGGAACGGGCAAAGCTTTTTGAGAAAACGGCGGCATCTTTCATCAGCAGTTTCTCACAGATGTCTGTCTGCACCTTTGGAGTAGCCGACGCCGTGAGTGCCAGTACCGGCGCATCAGGGAAAAAACTGCGTATATCCGCGATCTGCAGGTAAGCAGGCCGGAAATCGTACCCCCATTGGGAAATACAGTGTGCTTCATCTACTGCTATCAGGTTCACCGGCAAGCCGTCGCAATAAGTCTGAAACAGCCGGCTTTGTAATCTTTCGGGAGATACATACAGAAATTTACATCCACCGCGGCGGGCCGCTTCCAGCACCCTTTCCACCTCCTGAAAAGGCATTCCTGAAAAGATGGAATAAGCTGTAATACCTCTCTTTTTGAGGTTGGCCACCTGGTCTTTCATCAGCGCTATCAGCGGCGTAATCACGAGGCATAACCCCGGTTTCATCATGGCTGGCACCTGAAAACAGATCGATTTACCACCACCGGTAGGTAACAACGCAAGTGTATCCTGCCCTGCGAGTATCGAATTCACAATATCTTCCTGCAATGGGCGGAAACCTTCATATCCCCAGTATTGCTGTAATATGGCAACAGGCGCGCTCAAATAATAATTTAATGGTTACTGCGAAGATAGGAGAATTGCCGCTTTTCAGCTCACATTCTTGTAGCGCAGTCGTACCGAATTCACCGCCAGCACAATATCCGAAAGTCCCATTACACCGGCGCCCAGGATGGGATTCAGCAACCCCAGTGCTGCTACCGGGATAGCTACTATATTATAGGCAAATGCCCAGAAGAGGTTTTGTTTGATCGTCAGATAGGTGTGCCTGCCCAGGCCGAGCGCCAGTGGCAATGCTTCCAGGTTGTTATTCAATAATACTACGTTGGCACTTTGCATGGCTACCTGTGTGGCATCGCTCAGGGAAATACCAATAGTAGCTTTGGCCAGCGCCGGCGCGTCGTTGATACCATCGCCCACCATTGCGGTAGCAGCGGTGTTCATCAGGCTGTCTATTTTCTGCAGCTTCTGCTCGGGCGACTGTTCTGCGTATACCTCCGTGATTCCCAGTTGAGCGGCCAGTTCGTTGCATTTACGTCTGGTATCGCCGCTTAGCAATATGGGTTTGATACCGGAAGATTGGAGCTGCCTGATTACCGCAGCTGCTTCTGGTCTTATTTCGTCGGTAAAATCGATCCAGCCGGCCAGCTGATCGTTCTTTATGAGATAAAGGTTATGACTGTCATCTTCCGTTAACCCTTCCGCCATACGAAAAGATCCCAGCTGCCATTGATTTCCCAGTGTATCGCTGGCCCGCATTCCCAGCCCTTTGTGCTCGCGTACCTGTTGCAGTGTAATTTCTCCGGCCGGCTTCCACAGGGCTGCAATAGAGCGTGCAATAGGATGTGAGGAATATTTTTCGAGACTATATACCACCTGTTTGAATGCTTCTTCCGGCATATCAATAGCATGAAAGGCGCCCAGCTGCAGTTTACCAGTGGTGAGGGTACCTGTTTTATCAAACACTACCTGCCTGATATTTTTGAACATTTCGAGGGTATGACCGCCTTTGATGAGTATACCATTGCGGGCTGCACGGCCCAGGCCCACCATTACGGCAGCAGGTGTTGCCAGTCCCATGGCGCAGGGGCACGCAATCACCAGTACGGCTACACTCCGCATCATCGCTGTTCCGAATGAAGTATGCCCGATAAAATACCAGCCCAGGAAGGTGATCAATGCAATGCTGAGCACCAGGGGTACAAAAACGGCGCTGATACGATCGGCCAGTTTCTGCATTGGAGGCTTATCGGCCTGCGCCTGCCGCACCAGCTCTATAATATATGATAGTACGGTGTCTTTGCCTGTAGCTGTTATATAGACTTTGATACTTCCATCTTCCAGTATGGTACCTCCTATCACCTTATCTTTTTCCTGCTTACTTACCGGCGCACTTTCTCCTGTGATCATGGATTCATTCACATGGCCGCTGCCCCAGTAAATGGTACCGTCCATCGGGATCTTATCGCCGGTGTTAACGAGTACACAATCTCCCGTGCGAAGGGTACGGTTATCCACTTCGTGGATATGCTCATGCCCATGATCGGTATTGATCAAACGCGCAGTAGTGACCTGCATGCGGGCCAGTTCGGATATAGCAGTAGTAGTTTGTTTTACGGATTTCTCTTCCAGCAGGTTGCCGAGGAATACCAGGGTGATGATGGCTGCAGCGGTTTCAAAAAACATATAATCTGCGTCGCCGTAAATAAGAGTCCCCACAACGCTGTATACAAATGCAGCAGTAGCTCCAATGGTCACCAACACATCCATATTGGCCATGCGGTTGATCAGCGAACGAACAGCACTGCGTCCGAAATGCCACATGCCCACTGCGTACACTGGTAGTGTAAGCCCAAACTGTACCCAGGGCTGATGTAACCAGGGCCAGTTCACCCACATGTGCAACAATAAGGGAAGTGTAAATATTAAACAAAAAGAAAATTTGAATAGCAGCGTGGTATAGAATTTACGCTCAGCAGGTTTATCTTCCGGTAATACTACCCGGTATCCCATCTGGGCAATACCTTCGAGTACTTCTCCGGAATCGGCACCTTCGGGGGCGATGAAGCTCACTTCTTCTGTGGCAAAACTGACATTTACATCCTGCATGCCTTTCTTTTCCAGGTATTTTGAAACGCTGGCAGCGCAGCTGGTACAGTGCATCCCTTCTACCTTGCAATTGATAGCTGTCATTTAGCTTATCCTCCTGCATACAAAGGTACCTGTTGACGAAATAGACAGGGAAAATATTAATGCAACAGAGAGGCATAAAGCCCCGGGGCTGATTTAGCGCCTTTTCGCTATTTTTGGCTATGCAATGGACATTTACGCTGGATCAATTACCGGAAACTGCCAGGCAATTCTGGGAACATTTTGCAGACAAACGGGTGTTTACCCTTACAGGGCCGATGGGGGCCGGAAAAACCACGTTGGTAAAAGCCCTTTGTGCAGCCCGGGGAGTACACGATGCCACCGCCAGTCCTACTTTTTCAATCATTAATGAATATGCCTACGAGGATGACAAAGGAGTTGCCCATAGTATTTTCCATCTTGACCTCTACCGGCTGCGCGACGAAGATGATGCCATCAGTGCAGGTGTGGAAGACACGCTTTACCAGGATGCCGTTTGTTTTGTGGAATGGCCGGAAATAATAGCGCATCTGCTTCCACCCGATACCGTTCACCTTCAGCTGGAAGTGCAGCCCGATCAAAAAAGGCGGTTACTTGAAATCGCTTCATCTCTCAAATGACGTATCTTTGAATACTTCGATCTAAAAACTTAACACCCATATATGGAGCAGAGGCAGAAACCTGTAGTAAGTGCCGGATTCACCTATTCACCACTGGAGGAGACGCTGGATATTCCCCAGAAAAATTCCCGTTTGTTCATAGGAATCCCGAAGGAGACTTCGTTCCAGGAAAACCGGATTGCCCTTACCCCCGATGCTGTAAGCATACTGGCTGCGCATGGGCACCACATTGTAGTAGAACATAAGGCCGGCGACGGTTCTCATTATTACGATACAGACTATTCGGAAGCCGGGGCAGAGATCGTATACGATAAAAAAGAGGTTTTCAAGGCGGAGATTATTGTTAAATCAGCCCCGCTGAACGACGATGAGATAGAGCTGCTTCATCCGCACCAGATCGTTATTTCGCCCATACATCTTGCCGCGCTGAAGGCTCAGCAGGTAGAACGGATGATGGACAAACGCATCACGCTGCTATCGTTCGAAAACCTGAAAGACGATGCCGGCACCTACCCTATTGTCAGAGCGATGAGTGAGATTGCAGGGGGGGCCTGTATGCTGATAGCCGGGCAATACCTGAGCAACGACAATAAAGGGAAAGGCATCCTGTTAGGAGGTGTGACGGGAATTCCGCCTACGAAAGTAGTAATCATAGGGGCAGGAATCGTCGGAGAATTTGCCGCACGCACCGCCCTTGCGTTGGGATCTTCCGTAAAAGTTTTTGATAACAACATTTATAAGTTAAAACGCTTACAAAACAATATTGGCGTACGGGTATTTACTTCCGTTATTCAGCCCAAAGTACTGGCGGAACAGTTGCGTAATGCGGATGTTGCTGTTGGTGCATTGTCGTCGCAAAGTGGGCGTACCCCTATAGTTGTAACCGAAGCAATGGTCAGCAATATGAAAGCCGGCTCGGTGATCGTAGATGTAAGCATCGACAGGGGTGGTTGTTTTGAAACATCCGAAATCACGACCCACGAAAATCCTGTATTCAAAAAATACGATGTGGTACACTATTGCGTACCGAATATTCCTTCCGGATTTGCCCGTACAGCGTCGGAAGCCATCAGCAATGTGCTGATGCCACTGCTCGTCGAAGCAGCCGATGACGGCGGATTTGAGAACCTGGTTTGGATCAAAAGGGGTGTCCGTAACGGCATCTATCTTTACAAAGGCGCCCTGACCAATTACCACCTTAGCGAGAAGTTCAAGCTGAAATATACAGACCTGGAGCTGCTGCTGGCGGTGAAGGGATAGAACTACAGTTCGTATCCCATCAAAATAGCAGCTATTATCGCCAGGCCCACTACGATACGATAGTAGCCCCACATTTTAAAGCCGTACTTTTTAACAGCGCCGATAAAGAATTTGATAGCGCCCAGGGCAACGATAAATGCGATAATATTGCCTACCAGCAAGAGCTTCATATTCTCCGGATGAGCCATCAGCAGTTCTTTCCCTTTCAGCAATTTGTAGCCGGTGGCTGCTGCCATGGTAGGTACTGCCAGGAAGAAGGAGAATTCAGCAGCTACACTGCGCGACAGTTTTTGCTGCATACCACCGATAATGGAGGCCGCGCTGCGGCTGGTACCTGGTATCAGCGCCAGGCACTGGTAGAAGCCAATGCGCAGGGCGGTGAAAAGGTTTATCTTTTCTTCTGTTTCTATAGTAGGGTTCTGGAACCATTTATCTACGAAAAGCAGGATGATCCCACCCAGGAACAAGGTTATTCCTACCGTGAGAGGGCTCTCCAGCAAAGCGTCGATCTTCTTGCTGAACAGGAATCCGAGGATCAGGGCCGGCACTACGGCTACGGCCAGCTTCAGGTAAAAGTTAAACCGGTTCTTATCAAACACCAGGAATTTTCTCCAGTAAAAAACCACCACGGCCAGGATGGCTCCCAGCTGTATCACAACTTCAAACAACTTGGTAAATTCATCTTTGCTGATGCCCAGCAATGCGCTTACAATAATCATATGCCCGGTGGAGGAAATGGGTAGAAATTCCGTTAATCCTTCCACAATGGCTATGATGATAGCCTGAAAAACGTTCATTGAATTAAATATGGTTAAAAGTGATAAAAAAAGCGATGAGGTTTCATCGCTACGGGAATATCTTTATTCACACAAATTAAGCGTTCGTTTTAGGACGGCGCATGATGGCATATACTTCCACCAGTAAGCCGGCTACTATCACAATCGGCGCCAGGGTGATTCTGCGGAAACTATATACCTGGTCGGGGCTGAAGGTATTGGGATCAGAAGAATCGCCACCCATCATCAGGAAGAAACCCAGTATAATTACCACAATACCAGCCAGCATAAATTTATAATTCTCTTTGGGAAAAATAGATCCGGTGGTGGCTGCAGTTTTATCTGCAACAGGTACCTCTTTAGTTGTAGCAGGGTTTGTGCTTGTTTTAGCCATAGTTGTTTGGTATTATAAATGTCTTCAGTGAACAGTTAAAATTAATAAAGATCGTCCAGTTTCAGGCGCAGGTATTTCATCACAGAACGATGGGTACTTACCAGCGAAATACAAATGCCGATCAGGATCATTCCTGCAAAAAGGAGCACTATCATCAGATTGTCGCGCAAACCAGCCAGTTCCGGCAATACCTTATCGGCAAATGACATGATACCTACCAATCCGGCTATGGCAATAGCCGCACTGATAGCGCCATTGACAATACTGCGGAGATCAAACGGCTTGGCAATGAACCAGCGCGTAGCACCTACCATCTGCATAGTTTTGATCAGGAACCGGTTGCTGAACATCGCCAGACGGATCGTGTTATCTATCAGGAATATTACCACCAGACACAACAAACCGCTGATCAGCAGGATTACCAGGCCGATTTTATTGACATTCTCATTTAGTTTACTCACCAGCATACGCTGATAGGAGATTTCCCTCACAATGCTTTGCTGGGAAAGGTTATTTTCAATGACTTTCAGGCTATCGCTGTTCACATAACCGGCATTCGCCTTTATGTTGATACTGCTGTATAAAGGATTATACTGCAAAAGGCTGATAAAATCCTCTCCGAAATCCTTTTTGAAACGCTGGGCCGCCATATCCTTCGACACATATTCGATAGACTTTACATATGGCTTGTGGGCAATGGAATCGCGCAGTGCTGTAGCCTGGGCTTCCTTCACATTATCCCTCAGGATCACCTGTACTTCTATACTTTCTTTAAAATACACGCTCAGTTTGTTGGCATGTATGACCACCAGCCCCAATGTACCCAGTAAAAACAATACCAGTGCCACTCCTATGATGGAGTACAGGTAGGATGGTTTCGACTTCTTTGCTGATGATTTCCCGGATTGCGCCATTAATCTGCAGTTTATCGGCGAAAATAATAAAAATTAGTAGTTATGTGTTTAATTTTGCCAACCCGGCCGGTTAATGCTCCATATCCGGGCTTTAAAGTGGCAAGATATAGAGATGCCGGGGAATGACATTGGCGTATTAATTAATTTAACATTATTTTGCTGACCAGGCATTATTAAAAATTTTTAATCTATAAATGATAACGCCTTAACAGCCGGTAGTATTGTTACATCCGGCAGATTAAGGTTTACCTGCAACCGATATGGAATACAATTTCAGGGCAATCGAAAAAAAGTGGCAAGAGGAATGGAAGCAATCAAATGCTTACCGGGTGAGTAACGACAGTCCAAAGCCCAAATGTTATGTACTGGACATGTTCCCTTATCCCTCCGGGGCCGGCCTTCACGTAGGGCACCCGCTGGGATATATTGCAACGGATATTTATGCCCGTTACAAAAGGCTGAAAGGCTATAACGTACTGCATACCATGGGCTACGATGCTTTTGGCCTGCCTGCAGAACAATATGCCATGGAAACAGGCCAGCATCCGGCAGTTACCACGGAGCAAAACATCAAAGCTTTCCGGGAACAGCTGGATAACATTGGCTTCTGCTATGATTGGGACCGTCAGGTAACTACCAGCGATCCTTCTTACTATAAATGGACCCAGTGGATATTCCTGCAGATCTTCGAAAGCTGGTACAACCGGATTTCCCAGAAGGCGGAACCTATTGCCAGCCTGGTGGCCATTTTTGAGAAAGAAGGTAACAGCGCACATATCTGCCCCGGCGACAGAACTATACAGTTCTCCTCAGCACAATGGAAAGCCTGCAGCGAAAAAGAGCAGCGCGAAATACTGATGCAGTACCGCCTGGCCTACCTGGCCTATGCAGAAGTGAACTGGTGTGAGGCACTGGGCACCGTACTGGCCAATGATGAAGTAGTGAATGGCGTGAGCGAACGCGGCGGATATCCGGTAGTGAAGAAGAAAATGCGCCAGTGGTTCCTTCGCATCACCGAATATGCCAACCGCCTGCTGGAAGGCCTGGAGAGAGTGGCATTCAGCGATGCGATGAAAGAAATGCAACGCAACTGGATCGGCAGGAGCCAGGGAGCAGAAATCAGATTCTCGCTGAAAAACACTGCTGAAACCATAGAAGTATATACCACCCGGCCCGATACTATTTTCGGCGTTGATTTCATTGTACTGGCACCGGAACACGACCTGGTAGCAGCTATCACTACGCGGGAACAGCAAGCCGACGTGGATAAATACCTGGAATATGTACAAAGTCGCTCGGAACGCGAGCGTATGGCCGACGTAAAACAAATCACCGGTTGCTTCACCGGCGCTTATGCCATCAATCCGTTCGACGGCCGCCAGATACCGGTGTGGATTGCGGAATATGTACTGGCAGGCTACGGCACCGGCGCCATTATGGCCGTGCCCTGCGGCGATCAGCGCGACTATGGCTTTGCCCGGCATTTCAATATCCCGATCACCAACATCATCGGGGATGCGTTTAACGGCGAAGAAGCCAATCCAACCAAGGATGCCAAATTGCAGAACAGCGGTTTCCTGAATGGCATGGACATGAAACCAGCCATGGATGTTGTGATCGACAAACTGGAAGAAATAGGCATCGGCCGCCGGCAAATTAACTACAAAATGCGCGACGCAGGCTTCAGCCGCCAGCGCTACTGGGGCGAGCCATTCCCGATCCTGTTTAAAGACGGTATCCCATATGGAATGGAAGAGAAAGACCTTCCACTTGAGCTGCCGCATGTAGAACATTACAAACCGGGCGCTGAAGGAGAAGGCCCGCTGGCCAATATCACCGACTGGGTAAATATTGCCCCCAATGTGAAAAGAGAAACCAACACCATGCCCGGATACGCCGGCAGCAGCTGGTATTTCCTCCGCTACATGGATCCGCATAATGCACATACTTTCGCCAATCGCAAGGCAACCGATTACTGGAATCAGGTAGATGTGTATGTAGGCGGTACCGAACATGCTGTAGGGCACCTGCTCTATTCCCGCATGTGGACGAAAGTACTGTTCGACCTGGGACATATCGGCTTCGACGAACCTTTCAAATCCCTTATCAACCAGGGTATGATCGGAGGCAGCTCACGACTGGTATATCGCATCCGCGGCACCCATCAGTTTGTATCTCAGGGCCTGAAAGATCAGTACGAAACAGACGAGCTGCATGTGGATGTGAATATTGTCGACGGCGTAGAACTGGATACAGAAGCTTTTAAAAAGTGGAAATCCGACTATGCGGATGCTACTTTCATACTGGAAGACGGCAAATATATCTGCGGCGTGTTACTGGAAAAGATGAGTAAGCGTTTATTCAACACCGTTAACCCGAACGACCTGGTAGATCGCTATGGTGCAGATACATTCCGTATGTACGAAATGTTCCTCGGACCAGTAGAACAGTCGAAGCCCTGGGATACCAAAGGCATTGAGGGGGTACACCGTTTCCTGAAGAAAATGTGGCGGCTCTTTATCGACGAGCATAAAGGCAACCTGGTAAATGACCAGGCACCTACAGCGGATGAACTGAAAGTATTGCATAAAACTATCCAGAAGATAGACCACGATACTAACGGCTTCTCCTATAACACGGCAGTGAGCCAGTTTATGATTTGTGTGAACGAGCTGGCAAGCCTGCGTTGTCACAAACGTGCCATACTGGAGCCTTTGCTGATCCTGTTAACGCCTTATGCGCCGCATTTCAGCGAAGAACTGTGGCAAGGCATTGGCAATAGCGGCAGCATACTGGATGCTTCTTACCCGCTGTTTGAAGAGAAATATACCAGGGAAACAGCGTTCAACTATCCGATCGCTATCAATGGTAAAACCCGTGCAGAGATGGGATTTCCGCTGGACGCTGCCAATACAGACATAGAGAAAGAAGTACTGGCCAGCGATGTGGTACAGAAGTGGCTGGAAGGGAAAGCGCCTAAAAAAGTGATCATCGTTAAAGGCAGAATGATCAATGTAGTAGTCTGATCAACGATACCTGATATTAACCAGGCGGCTGTTGTACGAAACGTATAACAGCCGCTTTTTTTTATAGCCTGAACCCACTCATGATCATTCCGCAGGTCGATAACCCCACCAATAAAACAATGCCCGCAGATAAGAGCATTGCCTTCCCAATACCTGCATGGTCTGTCAATAATAATATAATGCCCACCAGGAAATAAATTCCCACTACCAGCAGCGTCAGTATTCCGGCTATCAGTATCCCACTGTCGCCTGACATACAGAAAAGCAGGAATATTCCCAATGGGATCAGCGTAAAGAGAGCAACATCTCTCATGGTCTTATTCATAGCGCGGTATTTAATTCACGTTCTTGCTGCAATGCTTTCAGATAGGCTTCCTTATCATCCCGGTAAAAGAGGTTCATGGTTTCAAAGGGAATGATACGGCCGTCTTTATGTACTATATGCACACAGGATTTCTTGATAGCACGTACATCGAAATCGTAGGCATCCAGGAAGCGCATGATCACAATGCGAAACAGGTTGGTATAATCCAGCCCGGGCGCCTGTACCTGTGGCAGGCAGCATAACAGCGACTGCATATCATTCACGGCCGCGTCTGTAGAAATTCCTGTGCTGAAGATCTTCAGTACATGCTGATGCAATCTTTCGTCCTGTTCGTATACAATAGTATTCCTGGAATTATTCAGTAATACAGCCGGATCAACATAACGGGTCAGTGGAAATACCTGACCGTCTATTTTCAGCGCATATGCCATGGCCAACGCATCCGGGTTGCACGGCACCGGAATAATATCATTGGCATTCCAGACAGGCGATTGTTGCAGGATACGCTGCCTTACCTCCGTCAGGGTAATGCGGTCTGTTTCAGGATTGAAATCATCTGTACGGCCCGCCACCTGCACCGGCTGAAAGGTAACTCCCCTTACACAACGTTGCTTCAGTGCATAGTCAATGATTGCTCCCATCTCTTCATCATTCACACCCTTCTGCAAAGTCACTACCAGCGTGGTACTGAGGTTTACTTCATTCAGGTTCTCCAGCGCCTGTTGTCTTACATCCGTCAGATCCTTACCCCTCATACGTTCCAGCACGTCCGGTTTAAAGGAATCGAATTGCAGGTACACTTCAAAATCGGGCATATAGGTAGCCAGCCTCGCTGTAAATTCTTTGTCCTTCGCAATCCGTATCCCATTGGTGTTGATCATCAGATGCCGGATGGGCTTACGTTTAGCGATATCCAGTATTTCAAAGAACTGAGGATGGATCGTAGGTTCGCCCCCGCTGAGCTGTACTACATCGGGCTGCCCTTCATTGGCCACGATGATATCCAGCATTTGTTCAATTTCCTCCAGAGTACGATGCCGGCCGTAGTGCGGCGACGACATCGCGTAGCAGGTTGGGCACGTCAGGTTACAGCGGTCAGTTACCTCAATGACGCTTAAACAGGAGTGCTGTTCATGATCCTGGCAAAGGCCGCAGTCGTACGGACAACCATAATGCGTAGCAGTATTGGTTTTAAGCGGCGCTTCAGATGGCTTATTATAATTCCGGGTGTTCTTATAATAATCTATATCGGTTGCAATCAGCACCTTTTCCCGTCCGTGTTGCGGGCAATGCTTTACCATAAACACTTTCCCATCTTCAAATATCACTTTGGCATCTACCCTGCGCAGGCAGGTGCTGCAGATGCTCAGTGTAAAGTCGTAATACGTATAATTTTTCTCAGGCATATTGTTTCCGGATTAGTCGTGATGGAAAAATGATAACAGGCAGATAATAGATCAATCCTGCCAGGCAGGCCAGTTGTATAGATCCCAGACCAAACAGGTAACGGTAGCCTGGCTTGATAAAATCCAGCAGGAAGCGAAACAGCAGATATCCGATCATGAAAAGTTTAAACTTTGCGCCACTCACCAGGGTATAACGATGACTTACATACCGGATGAGTTGCCAGAGTATAACCAGCAATATAATTTCGTAGAGAGATACCGGATGCCGGGGTAAGCCGTCGCCCAGATCCATGCCCCAGGGCAGCGATGTGGGCAGGCCATAGGTTTCTTCATAGATGCCCATGGAGAAACAGCCAAGGCGGCCTATCATCATGGCAAGGATCAGCGGATATACGAACAGGTCGCCGGTAGACTGACGTTCGCCAACCGCTTTCTTGATAAGCTCCACTCCGGCAAGGCCTCCCAGCAATCCTCCCACAATTGTCTTATTCTGATAAATGTAAAACAGTGTATGCTTTGCTTCCAGCAGTCCTGGCGGGTTTTCCAGCGCCCCCAGCAGCCGGCTGCCGAAGAGTGCGCCGAAAATGGCTCCGATAATGGCCCACACCCGGTGGCTACTATCTACCTGATCGCCCTGCTTTTTGCGGAGGAACAGGAAATAGCGGAAGCCAATAAACATACCTAGCGATTCCGTAACGGCGTGCAACGGGAATTGTAAGGAAAACAAATGGATATAAACAGGAAACTGCAATAGACGGCTATTATTTAATACACAAATTAATATTTATATTTAGACGAACATCTTGCATCTCAAAATATGTTACAGGAGGTATTAAAGAAGTATCAATCCACCTTCAAACCGGTTATTCCACTTATGGGGGATCATGAACCATTGCTGGTAATGGATTTTACGGCCAACAATACTACGCTGACCAAAAACATCCTGCAGGATATCACCCGCTTCAGCAGGTACATTGAAACCATACTGCGCCAAAACGGCTGCCGGCTTGGGATTGGCGGGTATGCAGAGCATCGGACCATTTATTCGGTAAGCCCGCATTTTGATGCAGGAGAAGAACCCAGGCGGCTGCACCTGGGGATGGATATCTGGGGAGAGACAGGCACGCAGTTGTTTGCTCCAATGAATGCGCATATACACAGTTTCCGCTTCAATGACCATTTCGGCGATTACGGCGCCACTATTATCCTGCAACATCAGCTCGACGGCTATCAGTTCCATACCCTGTACGGACACCTGAGCATCTCTAACTTGCAGGGCCTATACGAAAATATGCCGATCATGGCAGGGCAGCCGCTCGGGCACTTTGGCACTCCTTCGGAAAACGGCGGCTGGCCGCCACACCTGCACTTCCAGGTGATCGAAGATATGCAGGGCTTCCGTGGCGATTATCCCGGAGTTTGCCGCTACAGCGAAAAAGAAAAGTTCCTGCAGAACTGCCCTGATCCGGATATCATTCTGCAACTGAATAAATTCACGCACTGAGGATAATTATTCCTGTTCTGCTTTACTTCTCTCCGGATGATGAAATAGTTAATAGCTGGGATTTACCAATACAGATACTATTTTTACGCCCTAAAAGAACAAGGATATGAAAAAACTATTGCTGGCCGGCATCTCCTGCATCTTTGCCGGTTTTGCCGCCGCACAGGTGCCGCTGAAGGTAATGACCTTCAACATACGTTATAACAATCCGGAAGATAGTTTAAATGCCTGGCCACTTCGTAAAGATAAAGCCGCATCAGAGGTACTTTTCCTGGAAGCCAATCTCCTCGGCGTACAGGAAGCACTGCACGATCAGATGGAAGACCTGCAGCAACGCCTGCCGCAATATAAAAGCATCGGTGTAGGAAGAGATGATGGGAAAACCAAAGGAGAATATTCTGCCATATTCTACGATACCACCCGGTTACAATTATTGAAAAGTGAAACATTCTGGCTTTCGGAAACGCCCACCGTTGCAGGCCATATCGGCTGGGACGGGGCATGCACCCGAATTGTTACATGGGGCAAATTCAGGGACAAAAAAACAAACAAACTTTTCTTCCATTTCAATACACACTTCGATCACAGAGGAAAAGTAGCCCGCAGGGAAAGCGCGAAATTCCTGCTGCAACAGGTGCATAACATCGCCGGCAACAATCCGGCTATCATCACCGGCGATTTCAACGCCGTACCCTCCGACGAACCTATTCAGATCATCGTCGACGCCAACAATCCCCTTCATCTGACCGATAGTAAATCTATCAGTAAAATTCCGCACTTCGGTCCGGTTGGTACATTCAACGGCTGGCATAGCGGAGAAATGGAAGATCAGCCGATCGACTACATCTTCCTGAAAGGTAAATTCAACGTGAAGAAACACGCCACTATTTCAGAAAGCTGGGAAGGAAGATATGCATCAGATCACTTCGCTGTTTACTCAGAAATAGAGATAAATAATTAAGTATTAAAAACGAAAGCGGAGATAGTATTCGCTACTATCTCCGCTTTCATTTTTAATGTCTGATTACTGATTCTTAACTCAGTCGTGCGTGTGTTCAACAGACATGCTGTTTTCCAGAGCATCCACCACCTTGTTGTGCAGGTTACCATTGACATCAACACTGATCTGCAGTTTTCCATTGTTGAAGGAACCAGTGAAATCGCCAATCTGGAGTTTAGTAAGGATCAGGTCCATAGAAATTTTGAGTGATCCTTTCCAATCGATTTTGGTGTCAGTTACCACAACATCCTTACCTTTTGCAGCCAGCTCAATTACGCCGGAGAGCAGGATTTCAACAGGGATTTTCTTAGTGTCCCAGGTAATAAAACCTTTCAGTCTTACAGCCGGATCTTTTTTGTCCCCTTCTACCCTTGCAAACACTTTAACCTGTTGGTAAGTGCCTTTCGGGATTTTGATAGCACCCAGGATGGTAGGCACTTTCTTGAGATCGATCTGCCGGTCGGTTGTGAGTTTGAATTCCAATTCATCTTTTCCACGTTTTGCATCAAAACGGATTTCTCTCAGCCGCGCAGTAGCAGTATCCCAGGTGATGTCGAAACCTCCTGAGGCAGCTTTAGCCATAGAAGGATCTCCTGTGATAGCAGACAAACGGCCCGAAGCATCCGGTGTTAATGTTGCAGTGGAATTGATGCCAGAAATTTCATAATTCACGGCAGCAACATCCTTGTCGTTGATAGGTTGTTTGGTATCTGGTCCTGCCATGTCTTTGGTTCCGCAGGAAGATAACAAAATGCTCGCAATGCCCATGGCACTACAGAAATGTAGGATTCCGGTTTTCATATAACGATATGGTTTAATGACTATGAGGAAAAAAACGTGGGGTAAATTTAACAAAGAATTTGGGAAAACAAGCAGATTCCCTGTTAATTAAAAAAGAATGATCCGGCAGAGCTTTTCCTTACCGGATCAATATATGGTGCTATCTGTCTAATGATATCTTGTCAATTCGTGTAGGCGTGTCCGTTCCATTTACTATAGAACCGGCGCTCACTGCTATCGCCCGTATAATTTCCGTGATATTTTTAATATCCAGGGTTTGTAGCTCATCTTTCACTGTATGATAGTACTGGTCTTTGTCGATCTGCGTAGTGGAAATAGTATGCGCAGGTACTCCCTGAGCCGCCAGGGTGGCGTTATCCGAACGGTAAAACAGTTCCTGTTCCGGGTACGGATCGGGATGAAACCGGAAAGCAGATCCTTTCAGATTGCGTTGCAGAATGGGGCCAAAACTGGAGCGTTCAAAACCGGTAATGAATGCGCTGTTCCTGCCAAATTTGGATTCCTTACCGATCATTTCAATATTGAACATCGCTGCTATCTTATCCGGATCCTGGTGGAGGGAGAAATAACGGGAACCATATCCACCTGTTTCTTCGGCTGTAAAGGCTACAAAAATCAATGAACGTCCGGGCTTACTTTTAGCGAAGTAATTCGAGAGCATAATTACAGCCGTAGTACCGGATGCATCATCATCGGCCCCGTTGGCAATGCTGTCGCCGGCTACAGGAGGTAATATACCAAGATGATCATAATGCCCGGAGAATACCACATATTCATCGGGTTTAGCACTGCCTCTGATCATGCCCACCACATTGGCATATTGCTCGCTCACAATATCGCGGCGTACATGTATTTCCCAGGATGCAGTATCCGCCACCGCGTTTTTCTCATAAACGACGATCATGTGTTTTCCTGTATCTGCATCAGGAAGACTGGTTAATTCGTTTTTGTTATCATGTCCCTTTTCAGAATAAGATGCAGTGATATTGCCAAGATACCCCGACATCGGGGCTGCCAGCCACACCAGGGTATTCTTCTGCAGTGGTTGTTTGCTACGCAGCAACTTCTTCAGCGTCCATGGATCTGATACATGTATCTCATCATAGCTGCTGTCTTTTTCCCAATCGAAGCTTCTACAGCTGCCAATAGGGATCACCTGCCAGCTCTGAGGCTCACCACTAACGGTGAGGGATACACTAACATTCCGGAGTTTGTACATCGTAAACTGCTGGAGAAAATTTTCCTGTCCGGGTAAAGGCTGTAAACCTGCCTTGCTGAATTCATGGCTGATAAACTGTGCAGCCTTGTCAATGCCCGGAGTACCGGGCAGCCGGCCTCCCATATCATCTGCCGCCAAAGTACTTATAATACGGGTTACTTCTTTTTCTTTAATAACCTGTGCCGATGTTGCTATTGTGAAGCCAATCGCTGCACAGCATAATAACAAGGATTTCTTCATACGGGTTTTTAATCTCTTTTTGTTGTTGACGTTGGTTGCCGGCCGCTCCTCCGGTGGGTCTGTACCAGCTTTCATTACAGCGGCGTAACCGGTACCGGGTTACAGGTCCGTCATTCCGCTATTCAGCGAAACTAACACTTTACCCCGATAACCATACAACGGACAGCATTCACCGGCATAAAAGCCATCTCCCATTGCAAAAGGCCCGTTTCTTTGGCAGGAAATAGTCTGTACCGCTTATCCGGAACAATGCCGGCCGGCGGGGGCGGTTTGCCAGGCATTTTCGAAATCCGGCAACAGCTGTCGGCGCCCTTTGAATATTTACGTATTTTTGGGCATATACTATTATGTCCAATCAGCATTTAAGACCAGACGAACAGCGACTCAGCGCTGCTGACAAAGAGTTTGAGAATAGCATACGCCCCCGGGAAATCCTTGATTTTTCCGGGCAGGATCAAATTATCGAGAACCTGAAAATATTCATCAAGGCGGCCAAAATGCGTGGGGAAGCACTGGATCATGTGTTGTTCCATGGCCCTCCCGGATTGGGGAAAACTACCCTGTCGCGCATTGTGGCGAATGAACTGGGGGTGAACATCCGGGAAACTTCGGGGCCGGTTATAGAAAAGCCGAGCGACCTGGCGGGCCTGTTGACCAATCTGGAAGACAAAGACGTGCTGTTCATTGATGAAATTCACCGGTTAAGCACTGTGGTGGAGGAATACCTGTATTCTGCCATGGAAGATTACCGTATTGATATCATGATCGATACCGGCCCCAGTGCGCGGGCGATACAGATCAACCTGCTCCCTTTCACATTGATTGGCGCTACCACACGGTCTGGTTTGCTGACGGCACCGCTGTTATCCCGTTTCGGTATTAAATCGAGACTGGAGTACTACTCTGCTGAAACACTGCAGCAGATCATCTGGCGGGCAGCAGGCTTGTTGAATACAAAGATTACCTCAGATGCGGCGGGGGAAATAGCCAGGCGTTCGCGGGGCACCCCACGTATTGCCAACGGATTGCTCCGCAGGGTGCGCGACTTTGCACAGGTAATTGGCAATGGCGTGATCGATGTGGGAATAGCCCAACACAGCCTCAGAGCGCTGAATGTGGACGAATACGGGCTCGATGAAATGGATAACCGTATTCTCAATGTAATTATAGAAAATTTCAAGGGCGGCCCTGTGGGTATCACTACCATCGCCACTGCTGTGGGGGAAGAAGCAGGTACGCTGGAAGAGGTTTATGAGCCATTTTTGATTCAGGAGGGATTTATAAAACGTACTCCCAGAGGCAGGGAAGTAACGGAGAAAGCATATACGCACCTGGGGAAAACACCATTCCGGGGTGGCAGTAATCTGCTTTTCTAGCAGCCAACCACTAATAGCTGGCTGCCAGTCAGCTGCCAGCTATGCTTCCTTTACCACGAGGCGGAAGCCGTTGCCGTGAATATTCACAATCTCAATATTTTCATCCTCTTTCAGGTATTTGCGCAGTTTCGCAATATATACATCCATACTGCGACCGTTGAAATAGGTATCGCTGCCCCATATCTTCTTGAGCGCCAGTTCCCTTGGAAGCAGGTCGTTCTTATGCTCGCACAACATGTGCAGGAGTTCATTCTCTTTAGGTGACAACGTATGTGTTTCACCGTTGTGAGCCAGGGTCCGGAGTCTTGAGTTAAAGCTATAGGAACCGATCACAAATTCATGTACTTCCTCCTCTTTACTGTTCAGCTCCTGGTTGCGTTTCAGGATAGCCTTGATTTTCAACAGCAGCAGTTCACTGTCGAACGGCTTGGAAATATAATCATCAGCGCCGAGCTTATAGCCCTGAATAATATCTTCCTTCATGGTTTTGGCAGAAAGGAAGAAGAGCGGAATATCCGGATCAACATCTCTGATTTCCTCTGCCAGTTTAAACCCGTCCATATTGGGCATCATAATATCCAGCAGGCAGATGTCGAATTTCTCGCGGCGAAAGGCGGCCAGGGCCAGAATACCATCGCGGCATAATTCTACATCATAATCATTCAGTTCCAGATAGTTCTTCAGCACCATACCCAGGTTGGTATCATCTTCCGCCAGTAATATTTTCGGTTTACGTTCTTCCATAATCATAAAGGGTTGATTATAACAAATATAAGTTTTTCTGCGGGACGGAAGGTCGGTAAAATTTGGGCTGGAGGCGACAAATGAATTGTTAAATCTGGCCGGCCGGGGCGTTTTATTTCCTGCTTAGCAGCGAACTGAAAGGATAGCGCAGGTTTCCATAAGCCACCATATCCACCACAATATTTCCTACGGAAATGGGGCTTTCCACACGCAGTGGCACTTTGTTTTCATCATCACTAACCCATACCGTCATCTTTTCCCCTCCTTCAAAGATAGTACCCTTGATGAGCAGGGGCTTGAATTTGATAGCCCTGAACTTGCCGAATTTGGTATTTACTTCTTCCTTACCCATGTACCTGATATAGATATTATATACCTGGTCATCGAGGAACATGGCAAAAGGAATCTTATCGCCTGTATTATACTTGCTGAAATCTATATTCCTGGCGTAGTAGATGGCGCTGATCACGTCCTGCACACAGGGGGGCACCTGGAATGTACCATTGGTACTGATGGCCTGGTGGGCAGCCTGGTTGAATACCACGTTATTAAATATCTTATACCCGCCTTCGTTCACATTGCGGACAAACTTCAGGGGTTGCATAGTGGCGGTATCGATATAACTTTCATAACGGTCGCGCACCTTGAAGATCCAGTCGTATGCCCTGAAAGTTTTGCCATCTCCCACAACGTGAAAAACTTCGCGGTTGGCAAAATGCTCGAGGCTCGTATTAAACGTAGCTTCTCCGGCGCCCACATACATTTTACCGAGGTTGTAATAAACCTTGAATGTGATGGTTTCACCGGCATTAAAACTGGTATTTCTGATGGAGCAAAAATCGGTTTGTGCTTCAACGGGTTGAATACAGGAAAGCCATAAAATTATGAGTAGCAGATACTTCATTGATCGAAGCTATTTTTCCTTAAAAATTTTTACTCCCAACAACAACACACTTCCCAAAATCGCCGGCAGCACCAGGTTAATCAGCCAGATACCGGCCGTAGCTGCGATAATGGCCATAGTGTTAGAGCTTAGTAATCCAAGAAAAAAGATACTGACTTTTCCTCTTACCCCGAGTTCGGCGATCGCGATGGTAGGAACTCCTGCCATTACCAGGTAGATAATGCTGTTCAACAGAAAGGCCTGCCACCAAAGAAACTCCATACCCAGAGCGTCCAACAAAATCAAATACTGTGCCGAGAAGACTATATACCGGAAGGCCGAAAGCAGCAACAGGTAACGTAATTCACCGGATGAGTATTTCACTATGATCTGAACAAACACCTTCACTTTTCGAAGGAATGGTATCTTTTCAAATACAGTCAGAATAATTTGTAGCCGAAAATATAACAATATCGTCAGGCCACAAATAGCTATCAGTGCTCCTACGACGATTTTCTGCCAGATAGCAGTACTTAACAGCAGGTTGTCCTTTGCAGGCGCGAAGGTATTGATATAGTAAAGTAAACCTGTTAACCCAAAAATAATAGTGACTATCAGCTGGCTGAAACTTCCCACAATGGTAGCAGCAATGGCTTTCAGCTTATTATTCTTCTTCAGGTAAAGTATCCGCCCCCCGTACTCGCCTATACGATTTGGGGTATTGATGGAGAAGGAAACGCCGGATAGGATGGCGCTGAATGCCCTCATAAAACTGATATCTTCCAGGGGTTTAACCAGTTTCTGCCACTTACGGGCTTCCAGCCCCCAATTAAAAATCATCAGTACCAATACCAGGAAGACGCCCACCCAGCCCCTTTCCTGTAATGAAGACATCATATGGTGGGTCGATTCCCGGAGATTCTCGCGATGGGTCAACTGTGAATAAATAGAATACGCTAACCAGCTAAAAAGCCCCGCTCCTATTAAGTAATTGAAAATTATTTTGGTACTTTTGTTCAGATAGTCAAATTTTGGCAAAAATAAACTGTGGTTGGCAAAGAAGTCAAAAATAATTCTCGGTATTGACCCTGGTACGCTTGTAATGGGCTACGGGCTTATACTTATCGAAGGAAAAAAAGCCAGTCTTCTGGAGATGGATGTACTGAAACTGTCGAAATTAAAAGATCACTACGAGCGCCTACAACTGATCCATTCCAGAGTAAAGGAACTGATTCAGGAGCACAGACCTAGCAGTTTTGCTATCGAAGCACCTTTTTTTGGTAAGAATGTTCAAAGTATGCTGAAGCTGGGCCGGGCCCAGGGAGTAGCTATTGCCGCTGCCATGCAAAGTGGACTGGAGGTAACCGAATACTCCCCTAAGAAAGTAAAACAATCCGTTACCGGCAATGGTAACGCAGACAAAGAGCAGGTCTGGCTGATGCTGCAACGTATCCTCAGCATATCAGAACGTCCTGATTACCTTGATGCAACGGATGCTCTTGCAGTAGCAGTTTGTCATTTTTACCAGGAAAGCAACCCCTTGGCAGCAGCTACCCGGAGCAAAGGCTGGGAACAGTTTCTGCAAAAGCACCCGGAACGGATCGCCCGATAGCAAACGGCCTCAAAAGGATATTTCATAAATCCGTAAATTGTAGTTACTTTGGTTTAAATTCAAGAACCCAATAAAAGCTTACGGCCATGTGCCCGGATAACGGCTTAACTATGAAAAATGACCATCATTTGTTACACACGCAACGTTGTATAACAAGCTTTTTTATTTTAATCAGCATCAGGCAGATATGAAAGCAAGAATCCTATTGGTGGAAGATGATCAGAATTTTGGTGCGGTTACAAAAAAACGATTGGAAGACGCTGGCTATGATGTAGTACACAGTGTTGACGGTCAGGCAGCCTGGGAACAGTTCCAGTTACGATCATTCGATATTTGTTTGCTGGATGTAGTAATGCCCAAAAAAGACGGTCTTCAGCTGGCCCAGCAGATCCGTGAAACCAATGATCATATACCTATATTGTTCCTCACTTCCAAGAATGAAAAAGAAGACCGGATAGCAGGGCTTTCGATCGGAGCAGACGATTATATCAGCAAACCTTTCAGTATGCAGGAACTCATCCTGCGGATTGAAGTTTTCCTGAAACGGACCATGAACCGGGAGAAAGATAAATCCAGCCAATATACCATTGGTCAACTTACATTTGATTACGAAGACCTTAGGTTGTATACGCCTAATGGTGATATCTCTATTTCTGTAACCCAAAAGGAAGCGGACCTGTTAAAATATTTCTGCAATAACCCCAATAAAACACTGAAAAGAGAAGATATCCTCTCTAACGTGTGGGGCAAAGACGATTACTTCCTCGGCCGGAGCATGGATGTATTTATCACCAAGCTGAGAAAACATTTTAAATCAGACCCGCAGATTAAACTGGAAACAGTGCATGGCGTTGGCTTCCGCTTCAATATTCCCGGCAAATAAGCCGCCTTATAAGGCAGCTATGATCCTGGCCTGGATCTCCTTAAACTCATCGGCCGACAATTTGAGCTTAGCACGGGAAAAATTCATATCATCCACTGAATTAATAGGAATCAGATGCATGTGCGCATGAGGTACTTCCAGACCTACCACACTAACGCCTATACGATTACAGGGAACCACTTTTTCGATAGCCCGGGCTATAGGCTTGGCAAACACTAACCACTCCCTCATCAGATCATCAGACACGTCGAAGAATTTATCTGTTTCCACTTTGGGAATCACCAGGGTATGGCCGGCCATTAACGGGAAAATATCCAGGAAAGCATAGAAGTTTTCATTCTCTGCTATCTTATAGCTGGGGATCTCACCTTTGATAATTTTAGAGAAGATGGTCATGGTACGCAGTTCTTAGTGGCAATTTATGAAAATTAAAAAGGGGCCGCAAATGAATGCAACCCCTGCAAATATCATGAAAAAGTGCCAGTAGCCCTTATGCTGTTATTGAATCAATTTTAAATTTAAGCAATCCATTAGGAGCCTGTACTTCGGCCACCTCGCCTACCTGCTTGCCTAGCAAACCTTTTCCTATCGGAGAAGTAATGGATATTTTACCTGCCTTCAGATCAGCCTCTGTTTCAGAAACAACCTGGTAAGTAACAGTCTTCTTATTAGCCATATTCGTAATGGTTACCTTACAGAGGATGGATACTTTTGAAGTATCTATAGCATTGGCGCTAACAATACGGGATGTAGCTATCGCCGTTTCAAGTGTGGCAATCTTAGCTTCATGTATACCCTGGGCTTCCTTGGCGGCATCATATTCGGCATTTTCCTTCAAGTCACCCTTCTCCCTGGCTTCTGAAATAGCACGTGCAATTTCAGCCCTTCCCTTTGTTTTAAGGATGGTCAGCTCATTCATCATTTGGTCGAGGGTTTCTTTCGTTATATAATTTATGCCAGACATAACCTGCTGTGTTTTTTTGGTTACAGAAAAAAAAATCAACGCCTCCATTTGCACAGAAGCGTTGTTTACTGGTGTTATTGCAAATATAAACAAAATTCTATAAAGAAAAAAGGATCTTGTTCCAGAATAAAACAACTTGATAATCAAGTGTTTACTCTGGAACAAGATCCCTTCAGGATCTTTTAAAGAATATTTAGTTTCTCCAGCACAATTCTCGCCATTTTAATACTGGCCTCATGCGAATAGCCTGCAATATGTGGAGTTACCACTACATTGGAAGCCTTCAGCAACCAGTCCAGCTGTTCCTTCTCTTCTTCGTTATAAGTGCTCAGCTTTTCATTTTCGAGCACATCCAGACAGGCACCGGATAATTTTCCGGCCTGAAGCGCAGCAATGAGATCGCGGTTATTTACCAGCTTTCCCCTGGCCGTGTTCATGAACCACACTGGTTTGGCAAAAGAAGCGAAGAAGGCCGTATTGCCCAGGTGTTTTGTTTCTGTTGTTAACGGAAGATGTAAACTCACGACATCTGCTTCCCTGAAAATCTCTTCCAGGGTCGACTCTTTCACATTTCCTGAGCCATATCCCTTCTTGTACTTATCGTACGCCAGTATTTTTACATCAAAGCCCTGCAGCTTATGAGCAAAGGTACTCCCGGTGTTACCATATCCTATAATCCCCACTGTTCTGCCATTCAACTCAAAACCCCGGTTACCGTCACGCTCCCAGATCCCCTGCCTCAATTCCAGATTGCTCTTCAATGTATTGTTAAGCAGGCACAGCAGCATACCTACTGCCTGCTCCCCAACAGCATCCCGGTTTCCTTCAGGACTGCTTACGCAATGGATCCCTCTGCTTTCAGCATAGGGTACATCTATCAGCTCCATACCGGAGCCCAAACGACCTATCCATTGCAGCTGGCGGGCATTGTCGATAATGTGCCTGTCGACATGAATGCGGGTGGTAACAATCAACCCTACGCAATCCGCGATCAGACGGTATACTTCGTCGTAACTGATCGATGGCTGGTAGATCACTTCAAATCCTTTGGTCTCCAGCTGTTCAACAAGATACGGATGTGTTTTTGCCGTAATTAATACTTTCCTGCTCATATCATCTTATGGGATAAAGCTGCAAAATCAGCCACGCTCAATTCTTCTGCTCGTTTTGAAAAAATAGGATCCTGTGCCAGCAGTTCCTTATTGAACATTGTTTTCAGTGGATTACGCAATTGCTTGCGCCGTTGCCCGAAAGCAGTTTTTACCAATACAAAAAATTTTCGCTCGGAAGCAATGTCCGCAGGCTGTTCCAGCTTCGTCAGGCGGATAACCGCCGATTTCACCTTCGGTGGCGGATTAAAGCAGTTCTCATGTACTTCAAACAGGTACTCGATCCGGTAAAATGCCTGTAACAGCACGCTCAGAATACCATATTCCTTATTTCCGTGCGGAGCAGCAATCCGTTGTGCCACTTCTTTCTGGAACATGCCTACCACCACACCCACATGTTCCCGCCATTCCAGCAGTTTGAACATGATCTGGGTGGATATATTGTAAGGGAAATTACCGATCATACGGAATGGCCCTTCAAAAGGCAAGGCCGCATCCAGTATGCTTTCGTTGATCAATTTTCCTTTAATAGCCGGGTAGGTTTTCTCGAGGAACTGCACTTTTTCAGTGTCCAGTTCAATCGCTTTGAAGTGTATGCCGGGTAACTGCAACAGGTATTTGGTAATGGCTCCCCCTCCGGGACCCACCTCCAGCACCTGCTGGCCTTCCATTACAGGTAGCGATTCCACGATTTTCCTCGAGATATTCTCGTCAGTGAGGAAATGCTGACCGAGTGATTTCTTTAGTGTATACATTTCGCAGCGCAAATATAAAGCATTTAGCGGTTCTGTACCCCGCAGACACCTAATCCCTCCCCGGGGCGCAAATCCTTACCCGAAACAAAACCGTTAAATGCTTTATATTTGCCTTTCATTGAGGCAACATAGCATGAGTACTACCCAGATCAACAAACCGGTAATAGGCATCACTGTCGGTGATATCAACAGCATTGGCGCGGAAATCATCATCAAAACGTTCCTGGACACACGTATGATGGAGTTCTGTACGCCGGTGATCTTTGCATCCAACAAAACCATCAACTTCTACCGGAAGCTGATGAACGAAAACAACTTCAACTATCAGAGTATCAAAGATTTCACCCGTTTGAACCACAAACAGGTGAACGTTTATAACTGCTGGGAGGAAGAAGTACAGATCACCCCGGGAGTATTAAATGAAACCGGTGGGAAATATGCGGCCAAAGCCCTGGAGGTAGCTATTAAATGTCTGAAAGACGGCTATATCAGCGGCCTTGTTACTGCCCCGATCCACAAGAATAATATTCAAAGTGCCAGTTTCAACTATACCGGACATACCCCCTATCTCCGCGATTCCTTTAACGCAAAGGATGTGCTGATGTTCATGACTGCCGATAACATGCGCGTAGGCCTGCTGACCGAACATGTGCCTGTTGCTGAAGTTGCAAAATATGTTACCAAGGAGAATATACTGGGTAAGCTTCAGTTGATGAAAGACAGCCTCGTAAAAGATTTTGGTATCGACCAGCCACGGATCGCGGTATTGGGACTGAACCCCCATGCCGGCGACGATGGGCTGATCGGCCGTGAAGAAATAGATCAGATCATTCCCGCCATCAGGCACGCCAAAGGTAACGGTATCCTGTGTTTCGGCCCCTATAGTGCCGACGCATTCTTTGCCCGCGAAATGTACAAACAGTTCGATGGCGTACTGGCCATGTACCACGATCAGGGCCTGATCCCGTTCAAATCCCTCGCTGCCGGCAATGGTATTAACTATACCGCGGGCCTGGGCATCGTACGTACCTCTCCGGACCATGGCACAGCCTTCGATATCGCCGGCAGAAACATCGCCGATCCCGATTCGTTCAGACAAGCAATCTTCACCTGTCTTGATATCCTCGGAAAAAGAGAACAATATGCTCAAAACACCAGGAACCCGCTGAAAAAGACGGAACTGGCATCAGAATAAGAAACTGCAATAAGCCTTCAATAAAAAAATGCAGCGGGGAGATTACTTCCCGCTGCATTTTTTTATTGAAGGCTTATTGCTAAAGATTATTCCTTACGCTTTGCACCTGCATTTAAGTACGACTGAATTGATGCTACATAATTCTCGAAAGCTTTTTTGCCAACTACTGTCAGCTTGCAAATGGTCTGAGGATAATTCTCCCGGAACTGCTTTATCACAGTGATATAACCAGCATCCCGCAACTTATTGATCTGCACACTGAGGTTTCCCGCTGTGGCATTGGTTTTTTCTTTCAGCTGCGTAAATTCTGCCTCCTGTTCGCTGATCAGTAACGACATAATCGCCAGCCGTAACTGTGAATGTAATACCGGGTCCAGATCCTTAAAATCCATGTGCGTGCTTTTCTCTTATTAAACTTCAGATATCAAATGAGTTCGGAAGAACAAAATAAATAAATATCTGAATAATTGGATTCCTATTTACTTCTGGCTTTGCTCCAGCAGCTTCTTTGTATAAAATTCACCCCAGTGAGGCGCGATGTTACTCTCTGGTTTAAAAGCTGCAAACTTCGCGAGTGCAGTTTCCAGTGTGGTTTTAGCCTTTGATTTACTTCCACCCCACTGCTCCGGAGTAAACAGCAGCGATTGGCCCTGCAGCATGTAAATACGGGGGTTTTCCGGATTGTATTCCTTCGCTATTTCCAGCTGTTTCGCTGCTTCCGGACCATACTTCATCCCTCTGGACTGTGGATCTACGGTGAGCCTGGCGGTAGCCACCAATGAACGAATGCAGGCGATCTCTGAATTTTTCGGGCTCAGGGCTTCTGCTTTATCCAGGTTAGCTTCTGCCCGATCGGCCAGTGGGTCTAACTGGCTTTTGTCTTTCAACGTAAATGCCTGCATTACTTCCATGTAAGCTGCATAATAATACGGCAGCCACTGAGTTTTCTCTGCATCAGCAATCCGTTCGAAAGTATTACCCTTCTGCTGAAGATTCTCCGGCGTAAATGTACCGGAGCTGTCCAGATCACTTGTTTGTTTGGTCATGGCCTCCTGGTACTGGGCGCTTTGGGCCATCGACATTGTAACCGCGCCACCGGTAAATAAAATAGCTAAAATGATACGTTTCATATGTGTTGCAATTAGAGGTTATTAATAACATCCTGTCTTCTGTCTATGCCAAAATTCATAAACATTCCCAGGTAAATAAATCGTGGTACATTGGGAGTAATCTCATCCCGGCGCAGGCCATCGGTTGAGTAATGATATCCGAACACCTGCTTATTATCCAGCACATTGCTTACCGACAACACAAAAATGGTAAATGCCTTCCGGATATTGGTCAGATAGCTGGCGCTTACGCCTACCGAATTATAGCTTATAGTTCGGTCAGACATGAATTTATCCACCGGCTGATTCGGATTATAGTAAGGACGGCCCGTTGCAAAGGTGTACGTCAATCCCAGGTTTGTGCTGAGCTTAGGCAGAAAGTGCTTATACACGAGGCTGGCCGTATGATTGGCTGCAAAATCAGGTTGCACCCGGTAAGGGTAATTCAGGTAATCGCGCTTGGTATCAAGATAAGAGTAAGAGATCCAGTAATCCACATTCTTGAAAGTTTTACGGTCGCGCCAGAAAACTTCCACTCCCTGAGCGTACCCGCTTCCATTGTTATTATATCCCGGCACTGTTTTAACCAGGTCACTGTACTTCTTATAAAACAACTCTGTCCGGAAAGTATAATCGCTGGCTACGCGCTGAAAACTCGCTATATAATGGGTGGCTTTCATATAGCCCAGCCAGCGGTCGAATCGGAGATACTGCGGCTCCGGTTTCTGATAATAATCGCCATAGGCCACGGAGAACTGACTGTAATTATCCACTTTATACGCCAGCGAAACGCGGGGAGCAAAATCCATTTTGCCTAATACAGAACTGTACTCCGCACGTCCGCCGACCCGGCCTACAAAGCTCGGAGTAAAGTAAACGTCCCCTTCGGCAAAAGCGGCGGTATAATTATCAACGTAACCAGCCCTATTACCGTTAAAGGCCGACTGCTCAACGGCGTATTGGTATTCCCCTCCGAAACGGATAACAGAAAAACGGCCGAGGTTTTTATACAGCATCAGCTTCGACTGGCTCAGGTCCGACCGTACCCTGATACGGTTGGGAACAGGATCTTTAGGCATCGTATCTGTCCGGATATTATCGGTATTACTGCTAAAGGAAATGCCCGCATATACGTGCCAGTTGTTACCGATATTCTCCCGGTAAGTCATATTCGTATATACGTTATTGTTACGAAGCTGAAACGACTCCTTAGCCCCTGGATATTCATAACTGTCTGTATTAAATCCCATATTCGACCAGTTGGCATAACCATAAAATTTAAGCATTCCGGTAGCAGATGTTTTCCGGCGGAAATTCGCAGACGTCCCAATCACTTCAGGACCCAGGTTAGGTATCTGCTTAGGTTTCACCACATTAAAATAAGGCGCCAGATTAGTGTAATCAGCCTCTACGCCATAGGAAGTTTTTTTGTCTTTCGACAAATTATCGATCCCGGCATTGGCACCAATCACAGATACACCCACGGACGAAGACGAACGCTCCGGCAGATCAGTGGATTCGAGGATCAACGCAGATGAAAGGCCTTGCCCGTATTGCGCGGAATAACCACCGCTGCTAAAAGTGGTGCCTTTAAAAAGAAATGGCGAAAAACGTCCGCGGCCCGGAATATCCGGCAAACTACTATAGAAAGGATTCCTAACTAACATACCATCTATCAGCGTTTGAGTTTCATACCCGGTTCCTCCACGTACAAAAAGACCTTCACGGTCGTTTGTTTGTTGCGTACCCGGTAATGTCTTAATTGCGTTCACTATATCAGCTCCCGCACCAGCTGTAGTAACAATATCCAGCGGTTTCAGTACGGTTCCTTTCTTATCATCACTCGCCTCAAAACTGCCGGCGGAAATGGTTACCACCCGCAAGGCATTCACTGCATTCTTCAGAATAATATTGAGCTGCTGATCAGTATCTGTGTTTACCTTCAGCTCCAGCGGCTGGTAACCTGTCAGGGTTGCTGCCAGTACCTGCTCTCCTTTGGTTGAAGTAGTGAACGTAAAAGCGCCATCCGCTCCGGAAGTTGCGCCATCATAGGTACCCTTCACCGCCACGTTTACGCCGGGCAACGGATTCTTCCTGCTATCCGTCACCCTGCCGCTGATCTTATGCTGCGCGGCAGCGAACAGTGGCATGCCCAGGATGAAGTATAGATAAAGGTTGATTTTAAACATATCCAGGGATTAATTTCCATGCAAACATAAACTAGTTTATATTATAAACCAAATATTTAAAAATTAAGAAGGAGAAGGAAGAATTAAGGAGAAAAGCGAAGATAGCAGCGAATTTGATCTCCGCTTTTCTCCTTAATTCTTCCTTCTCTATTCTTAATTTATCTCAGCAGTTCAATCCATCCTTTATAATCTCTTTCACCATTTGGTGTTCTCAGCTTCAGGATATAATAGTAGGTACCCTCATTCAGGCTATTTCCATCCCAGGTGTTCTGATAGTCCTTAGACTGATACACCATATTGCCCCACCGGTTATAGATGAACAAAGACGAATTAGGATAGCGTGAAAGACCAGTAATAATGAACTTATCATTTTTGCCATCCCCGTTTGGTGTAATCACGTTGGGTATGAATATATCATCACCCGTAACCGTTACCGCCGTAGTGGTTGCCCGGTTATTGGTCAAATTCGGATCAGGCAATGCTGCGCTGGCAACAGCGCTGTTTACCACTGTACCGATGTTGGTAACCCTGGTGGTAAATTTAAGTGTAGCCGTTTGTGTTAGTTGCAGACTATCGAGCGTCCATACAATTATTCTGGTACCAGGGTTATAGCTCACGGAACCCATACTTGCATTGAAGCCTCCTGTAACTTCGAGATTATTCGCCAGCGTATCGACTACCATTATGCCGGGTGCAGTAAATGGTCCGGCATTGTTCAATGTAAGTAAGAAATCAGCCAATCCGCCTACCTGTAGCGGCCCTGCGTTGCTCAGTACTTTCTGCAGCTGCAGATCCGCCATCGGCTTAAGACTCACGTCCGTTATTACTACAGGAGTTGTATTGTTACTGGTATTGGCATCTGTAGTTCCACCCGGCGGTGTAATAGTAGCAGTATTACGCAGCTGTTGCAGACTGTTTACTTTACCGGTTATAGCCAGTTGCAGGGAAGCACCCGATGGGAAACTGCCAATAGTTACCTTCAATACATTGCCGGTTATACCCATCTGCAGTCCGCCTGCACCTCCATTGGCCGCCAGTACCTGCACGTAGGCTCCTTCAATATTAACAGGCAGTATATCCGTGATCACTGCGCCATCACCTGCAGAAGGACCTGCATTGGATGCGGTGATCACATAGGTCACTGAGTCGTTATTGAATACACTTGCCGGGCCCGACTTAGCCACCGACAGGTCAAGAAACTTCATGGCTGTCATAACCCGGGTGGTTACTGTAGATGATACCGTGTTATTATTAGCATCTGTGGCAGCGGCTGTGTTGGTAATAACGCCACTGAATTCCGGTTTAATTCTTCCTTTCAATACTACCACAATAGCATTGCCCGCACCAGCGCCGATATCTCCGGTCAACTGTACATTACCGGTACCACTATTAATGCTGGTATGGGCTTTTCCGGAAGCGGCAGCCGTCCAGCTGACGCCTGTCAACGTATCACTTACTATATCCCTTATCATCACACCGTTTGCATCAGAAGGTCCGTTATTTGACACTACAATGGTGTAACGCAGGCTATCCCCTCCATTAGCGATTGTCTGCGCCACCTTCTCAATATTCAGGCGTGAGCTTTGCCTGATAACAGTAGTTTTGGATGCTGTTACAGCAGTCCCATCTGCCTTCTTCAATACTGCGTTATTGGTCAGCTGACCAGCAGCAGCACTGGATGGGATGATTCCATTCACGATGATCTGTATATCGTTGCCTGAGCCTGCCGGAATATCTCCTGCAACAGTGATATTTCCATTGTTGCCTGCGGCCGGGCCGCTGATCACCGCACTGCCGGAAGCGGTGGCCGTCCAGCTGATATTGGTGATCCCTGCAGGTACTATATCCGTTAACGTTATACCTTTTGCATCTGACGGGCCCTGGTTGTTGGCCGATATCACATAGGCAATAGCATCGCCGGCATTCACTGTATCAGGACCTGTTTTTTGAATGACCAGCAGTGTGTTATTTATAACTGTTGTTGTTACGGAAGACGTATATGCGGCACCGTTATCATCTGTTGCCTGGGCCGTATTGATCATGTTACCAATATAGCCAGGCGCAATCACTCCATTGATCAGCACCTGTACACCATTGCCTGCACCGGCCGGAATAGCTGCATGGAAGGAAATCTGATTACCTGTACCGGTTACAGCTGTGCCGGGAGCAAGTACGGCATTGCCAGATGGTATCAGTTTCCAGGTCACCTGTTGTACTTGCGGCGGCACTACATCCATGATGCTGCCATTGCGCAGATCAGACGGGCCGGTATTCTCAATGTTGATTACATAAACGATCTCATCGCCCGCATTTGCAATGCGCGGGCCTGATTTGGCAAACTGAATACCTGGTTTATTAACAACCTGCGTAATCACAGAATCTCCGGTTACGATGGTGTTGTGGTTCTTTACAACAGCACTGTTGGAGATAAGTCCGGTTACTCCTGCCGGTACCAATCCGGTAATATTTACCAGGATGCTGTGATCCGGGCCGGCTGGCAATCCTGCAGTTACTATCACATTATTTCCACTTCCACTCGCACCACTATAAATCTGTGTTCCTGCCGGTGTTACATTCCAGTTAACATTGGTGATGGTTGCCGGCACCATATCGCTGACTACAATTGTATCTGCATCAGACGGACCATCATTGGTTACCTGCAATGTATAATGGATGATATTGCCGGCGGCAATGGTATCCGGCCCCGACTTGCTGATATGTAATGCCGACTGCCAGGTTACGGTGGTGATCACCGGCGTTGATACAGTAGTAGTACCATTGTAGGCAAAGGAAGCGGTATTCGTAATATTTCCGGAGAAAGAAGACTGAATGGTACCACTAACGGTAACGAGTATACTATTAGCTGCCCCGGCTGGTATGTTTGCTGTGAGGTTTACATTTCCGGCGCTGTCTTTAATATTACCTCCCTGTATGGAGGCATTTCCTGTGCTGGTAGCAGACCATACCGGTTTCTGCAACATGGCCGGTAACAGGTCGGCAATCACTACTCCTGCGGCATCGGAAGGGCCTTCGTTATTCAACGTAATACTGTAGGTAATGGTGCTTCCTGCCACGGCTGTAGTCGGTCCGGATTTGACGATGCCCAACCCTGGTTTGGCATACACCTGTGTTACCACCTTATTGGAAATATAAGTATTGCCGCCGGCTGTTGCAGTGGCCTGATTATTCACCGGTCCGGTAAAGTCAGGTTTCAGTGTGCCTGTGATGATTACATGTACTACATTGACGATACCAGCCGGAATACTGGCTGTAAATGCCACGTTGCCGGTTTGCTGCTGCAGATTACCACCGTTCACGGCTGCCGTACCTCCGGCAACGGCCGACCAGGTTACATTACTGAGCATAGCAGGCAACGCATCCGCCACATTGACGTTAACAGCATCAGATGGCCCGTCGTTATATACATCTACTGTATAGGTAATTGTACTACCCGCTGCAGCGCTGTCCGGTGCTGCTTTCAGTAAGCGTATACCCGTTTGCGTTACAAGAGCAGTAGTCACCGTATCACTCATTGCCGGTCCGGTTACCGGCGCTACTGTGGCTACATTCACCAGATTCCCGGTTGCCGCAGCATCGATAGTGCCGCTGATATTCACTACTATATTATTGCCGGCACCTGCCGGGATGTTTGCTTTGAAGCTTACATTACCCGCCTTGTTGCTGATATTACCACCACTTATCGTTGCCTTACCATTAGCACTGGCAGACCAGATTATATTATGCAGGCCGGCCGGCAACAGATCGCTGATAGTGACACCTGTAGCGGAAGACAACCCATTATTTCCAACGATGACGGCATAGGATATCTGTTTTCCCGCAGCAGCTGCAGCCGGGCCTGACTTACGGATAGTAAGTCCCGGCTGATTCTGTACCAAAGTACTCACCTCATTACTTCTCACACCGCCTGCCACAGCGGTATTCACCAGGGAGCCTTCAAATCCGGGATCTGTTCTGGCGCCTATCCTTACTGTTACCAGCCCTCCTACGGGGATATCCGCATTCAGCTTCACCACATTGCCGCTGCCGGATGCCGGCCCGTTAATAGTAACATTGGTACCGGTGGCGCTCCAGGTTACATTGGTCAGTGCAGCAGCAAGGGTATCAGCTATTGCTACGCCTGCAGCCGCCGACGGGCCATTGTTTCTTATCTCCAGCAGATAACTCATCGTATCCCCTGCTATCGCATTAGCCGGCCCCGATTTCACAATCAATATGCCCGGAGATGCGGTCACATTGGTGTTTACCGTCACTGTTGCCGGAAGCGGATCTATCACGCCCGGCGCCGGTTGTGCAGTGGCGGTATTAACGATCACACCGGTAAACGCCGGATCTACCACACCGTTCACGGTGATAGTTACCAGTCCGGTACCCGCGGGAATATTCGCTGTCAGATTGATCGTATTTGTATTGCCATTCGCCGGTGTTACGGTAGCACCGCCAGATACAGCAATGGTCCAGTTTATCGCTTTAATGGCTGCCGGCACTGCATCGGAGATAGTTGCACCGGTAGCATCTGCCGGACCAGCATTCCTTACCGCTATCACATAAGTGATCTTCTCACCTGCAGCCATAGTGGCAGGAGCTGTTTTGTTAATGCGGAGGTCTACTGATTTATTTACCGACGTTACCACCGTGCTGGTTTTGATATTGCCAGCAGCTGCAGTTACCGTATTCACAATCGTGTTCGGCGCCAACGGATCTACTACACCTTTTACCCTGATAGTAACAGTACCACTGTTATTCGTACCGCCGATTTTCGCATTAAAGGCAATGTTATTGCCAGTACCACCAGTAGTGCTTACCGTTGCATTACCGGTAGCTGTTGCAGTCCATACCACGCTAGTAACAGCAGTTGGTACATCATCTGTTATCACCACCGGATTTGCATCAGAAATACCGGTATTGTCCACAACAATGGTGTAACTGATAGTGTCTCCAACATTAACGGTAGCAGGGCCCGATTTGGACACCTGCAATCCCAGATCAGTGGTGATGGCAGTGCTGATGCTACTGGTATTATTTGCCGGCACGGTTTCCGTTACGTCAGGAGGCGTAGTAACAGTGGCAGTATTATTCATCGCGCCGGTAGCCGATGGATCTACTGCTCCGTTGATAGTAACAATGATGCTGTTGCCTGCACCTGCTGCTATATCGCCAGTCAATGTGATACTGTTGCCATTTACAACGGGTGCGCTGTTGTTGGCATTACCGGAGGTAGTAACGGATACACTATGTATGGTCACAAAATTTGGAACCATATCAGCGATGGTTGCTCCTGTAACATTTGAAATACCGCGGTTAGTAATCTCCAGCTGATAGGTCAATGTCTGTCCGGCCGCAATATTTGCAGGTCCTGATTTTATGATCACCAGATCGGCTTGCTTATGCACACTGGTAATAACGGAAGAAGTCACCGGTTGCGGATTTTCAAAATCAGCAGGCGGCGTTGCTGTCACGTTATTCGTGATACCGGAGTTATTCGTTGTGGATGGATCAATCGCCCCATTAACCGTGATCGTGATACCGCTCACGCCATCAGCAGGCAGATTAGCAGACAGGTTTACATTGCCGCTTCCTGAGCCCGCGCTTACCGTAGCTGTCCCCGTAGTAGTAGCCGTCCACACAGGATGTAATATCGCTGCAGGAATAAAGTCTGTTACAAGCACGCCTTTCGCATTAGACGGCCCTATGTTGTTCACAGTGATCGTATAGGTGATATTTTCTCCGGCAATGGCAGTACCCGGCCCACTCTTCACCACTCTCAGATTTGCGCGGCGTTTCACCACTGTGTTCACACTGGCACTTACCGGCTGTTGGCCGGTAATAGCTGCCGTAGCTGTATTGGCCAGGTTTGTACCGGTGAAATCAGGATTCAGTGTGCCCTTCACCGTTATATCGATACCGTATCCCTGTCCGGCAGGCAGGTTGCAGTTCACACTTATATTTCCATTACCGCTGCCAACATCTACGGTAGCACCGCTACCGGTAGCCACGGCAGTCCATGCAGGGTTGAGTATAGCCGGATCAATCAGATCTGTAATATGCACATTCCTTGCATCGGAAGGCCCGTTATTCTCCAGATGAATGGTATACGTAACCTGTTCCCCGGCAAACAATGCTCCCGGCCCGTTCTTGCTCAATTGCAGCAGCGATTGGCTCATCACCTGGATGGTTGCAGTGTCGCGCACTCCATTGGGCTGATCAGCGGAAGATGCTACTGCAATATTTCTCAACGACGTTCCGGTGAATGACGGATCAATAGTTCCCTGTACCGTTATCAGCACTGAATTGGCTCCGGCCGGGATATTCGCTCCAAGGGCTATCTGATTGCCCGTACCAGAGGCCCCACTGGTAACAGTGGCACTACCGGAAGCTACGGCTGTCCAGCTCACATTTCTAATGTTGGCAGCAACGGTATCAGCAAAATTAACTCCGGTAGCATCAGACGGGCCATTGTTCCCCAAGCGGATGGAGTAAATCACTGTTTCCCCTGCCGCTGCTTTTGCAGGAGCAGATTTCGCTACTGTCAGCATTGTTCTCCGCACTACCTGTGTGCTGGTATTATTGGAAGGTACCGCCGGATGACCGGCAGGAGTAGCCAGCGCTATATTATTCACTGTTCCCGTAAAGGACGGAGCTGTTGTACCTGTAATAGTGATCGTAATATTATTGCCAGCCCCTGCCGGGATACTACCGGTTACCGTGATGTTGTTGCTCCCGCTGCCGGATCCACTCTGCACACCGGCGGTGCCCGCCGCTGTAGCAGTCCAGCTTACATTTCTGATCACTGCCGGCAATGCATCCGTGATGGTTACAGCCGGAGCATCGGACGGTCCGATGTTGGTAGCTACAATGGTATAGGTGACTGGCCCACCTGCAAACACCGTATCCGGCGCAGTTTTCACTATCTGGATGCCCGGCGCATTCATCACATTAGTGACAACAGTATCGCTCCTGGCCGTGTCTTTCTTATTCACCACTGCGGATGTTGTATTCAACAGCTGACCGGTAAAGTCAGCGGCAATTTTACCTGTAACGTTGATAAAGACGTGATTAGCAGTGCCTGCATTCAGGTCTGAATGTACGACGATGTCGTTTCCTGTACCAGTAACACCGCTGAGTATTCCACCACCTCCGGTAACTGATGCCGTCCATGTTACGTTAGACACCTGCGGCGGTACGATATCCTGTATCAGCACATCCTTCGCATTAGATTTTCCATAGTTGGTTACAACCAATGTATAGCTGATATTTTCTCCTGCTCTGGCCTGAGGCGGACCTGTTTTGCTGATACTGATAGCTGGTGAATTAGTAATCACAGCCGATGTGGATGATGTTACCGGAGCAGTTCCGCTGATGCCAGCAGATGCTGTATTAGTCAGTGTTCCGGCGGCACCGGGATCCACGGTTCCGTCTATGGTAACAGTTACTATTCCGTTACCGGCCGGAATGTTGGCTGTAGCAGCCAGCATATTGCCATTACCAGCAGCACCCGCAGTAACAGTGGCACCACCGGTTCCCGCAGCTGTCCAGCTGGCTGCTTTCACAATAACATTCAATGTATCCGTGATATTCACGCCTACTGCATCAGACGGGCCTGTATTGGTTACCTGCAATACATAATGGATACGATCGCCGGCTTCAACAGTAGCCGGACCGGATTTAACAATCTGCAATGCCGATTTGCTGGCAACATACGTCACTACAGTATCAGATGGTTGTGGCGTGCCGCCATTCACTGTTCCTGTTGCGAAGTTCGACAGGCTTCCTGTGAATGATGCAGGTACTGTTCCCTGGATGTTAATCACGATATACGCCTGCTTACCAGCGGGGATATTACCTGTTACATTCACCGTATTGCTGCTTCCTGTAGCGCCGCTGCTAATAGTAGCACCATTGGCCGCAGAGGCAGTCCAGCTGACGTTGGTTAATGTTGCAGGCACCATATCCTGTATACTCACATTTGTTGCATCAGATAATCCATTGTTTTCTACGGTTACACTATATGCGACCGGCTGGCCGGCAACTGCTGTATCTTTACCTGTCTTGCTAATACTCAATACCGGTTTATTAACAATATTTGTAGTCACTACATTAGAACTGGTAACAGTGCCCCCGGCAGTGGTGATAACTGCCTGGTTATTTACTTTACCAGCAAATGCCGGATCAATTTTTCCCAGTATAAATACATCTACTGAATTAGCATCTCCTACCGGCACGTTCACGATTACCTGTGCTATACCATTCACTACCTGACGGGAAACCACACTGGCACTTCCATGCGGTATTGCGGATACGCCCGGATTCAATATTGCCGCCGGTATTGTATCTGTAAATACAGCATTCACGGCATCCGACGGACCATTATTGACGATCTTAACCAGGTACAACAGGGTACCACCAGCTGTGCCGGTAGCCGGACCGGTTTTAACCAGCGACAGGTCCGGGTTGTTGTTGATCTTCGTAATTACCTCATTAGAACTCACAGGCGGCTGACCATTTACAGCTATCGTAGCTTCGTTGTGAAGGGTTCCTGATGCCGACGGACTCAGTGTTCCCTGTATCGTAATAGTTACCCCATTTGCAGCACCAGCCGGGATATTTGCATTTACAGAAATCGTATTCCCGTTACCGTTAGCACCGCTATTAATAGTAGCAACTCCCGTAGCTACAGCATTCCAGGTTACTCCGGTAAGCATATTAGCTACTACATCCGAAATAACAGCACCCACCGCATCCGAAAGTCCCGTATTGGTAACTGAAATAGTATAGGTTACCGGCGTACCTGCATCTGCAGATGCAGGGCCCGACTTCACAACCTGTAATACAGGTTTGTTATCTATAATGGTTTTATTGAAAGCTGTTACAGTTGTATCTCCCGGTATTCCTGCTGTTGCAGTATTCAACAGTGTATCCGTAGCAGATGAAAGCACTATGCCATTCACCTGTAAGGTTACAATATTCGCTGCGCCAACGGGTATATTTACCGCAGTGCTGATATTATTGCCACTGCCATTCGCTGGTGCGCCCGCAGCTACAGTGGCGGTGCCGCCAGTTGCTACCGACCAGGTAACTCCTTTAATATTGGCTGGTACTACATCTTTCAACTGTACGCCAACAGCATTGGAAGGACCGGCATTTGTTAGTTTGATCAGATAACTGATGGAGGCACCTGCAGTTACATGCCCGCTGGCGGGCCCCTGCTTAACAAGCGTCAGTCCTGTAGTATTCGCCAACACGGTATTTATCGTATTGGAATTCACCGGTGTTCCTCCCGGAGACGTAATACTGGCGGTATTTGTGAGGATGCCGGTAGCACCCGGATTGATAGTACCTGTAATGGTTACTGTAATGGTATTACCTGCTCCTGCAGGCAATGTAGCATTGAAGCTCACATTTCCGCTGCCATTCATCTGGCTGGCAGCAGCACTGCCTGCGGCTGTCACAGTCCAGGTTGGGTTATTAACTGCCGCGGACAGCACATCGGCCACAACAGCATTTGTTACATCAGACGGACCGTTATTTACCAGCTGTAACTGATAGGTAATGGCAGTACCGGCAATAGCATCTGAAGGCCCTGTTTTGTTGATGCTCAAACTGTATTTAGGGCTGTATGTATCGGTATCTGTTGCATTGTTGCCAACAGGATTAATATTATTATAGCCAGATGGTATATCAACGGTAGCTGTATTGGTCAAAGGGCCGGTGTATCCCCCCGGTATGCCTATCGTTAACGTATATACGATCTGTCCGCCGGCCGGTATGTTGATTACCTGGTTAACGGGCCCGGTTCCTGAATCTTTAGGCAGGCTTCCAGCTGGTGCAACAGCGGTCCATGATGCAGTAGTGATCCCCGCTGGCAACGGGTCCCTGAAGGTTGCACCAGTAAGCGCAGAAGGTCCTTTATTTACAATTGTAATGGTATAGGTTGTACTGGTTCCCGGCGTATATACGTCGGTGTTATCTGTTTTTGTGACCACTACTTCTACTGATCTGGTCACCGGTGTTACAATAGTTGCGGTAGCCGTCGTGGAATCTGGTATGGTAGCAGGCGGCACGGCAGTAGCCGTATTCGTCAGACTGTTACCTGCGAACTGCGGTGTTACATGCCCGGCGATGGTAAGGGTCACCTTATTCCCGGGAGCAAGCTGCACGCCCGTCCAGGCGCCGGTTACGCTTGTATAGCTGCCGGCAGATGCAGTATACGTATCTGCTATAAAACCATTCGGCAGGGTATCCGTTACTGTAAACACTTCTCCGGATTGGATCGTAGAAGGTCCGTTATTGGTAATGGTAAGCGTGTAGGTAAGCGGCGCGCCTGCTGTTGCAGTAGCCGGGTTGGCTGTTTTACTGATACTCAGGTTTGTATGCCCGGGTTTAACAATAATGTACACCGTTGCCTGTGAGCAGGCCCCCTGGTTATCACACACCTGGTATATATACGAATCTGTTCCGGTAAAGCCTGGATTGGGTGTATAGGTAAATGTTCCATCTGCGCGCTGCACCACGGTACCTGATGTTGGCTGCGCTATGAGCGTAGGGGAAACAGTAATAGGCTGCTTTTCCGGATCACTGTCGTTTGTCAGCACATTACCACTCGCCGCCACATCCCTGATGGTATACACCGTATCATTTACCGCCACCGGTGGATTATTGGGCACGGTGCCGGTTACACTGGATGTGTTGTTACCAGGCACCGGGTCAGGAACATCTACAGGCGGTGTAACAGTGGCAGTGTTGCTGATCACCGCTCCTCCTACTGCTGACGATGCAACGGTACCCGTTACCGTGATCACTATCTTATTCCCCGCAGCAAACGGTAAATCACCACTTGCAGTGATAGAAGATCCCGTACCCGCCGTTGGCCGTAATGCCACATTCGTACCTGTTACTACCGACGACCAGCTGGCATTGCTCATTCCCGCAGGTAATGCGTCCTGCAGGGTGAATCCATAAGCATTTGAAGGCCCGAGATTATCAACGGTAATGGTATAAGTCAGCGGTCCGTTTGTTTTGTAGTTGTTGCCCGCATCCGACTTGATGATCCTGAGATCTGCCTGCCGGGTATAATTCAATACCAGTGTATCAATGCGTGGCGGGCAATTGCCGTTACTGATGGTCCATGTCAGCGTAGCGCTGGTATTAGGCTGCAAGGTGGCTGTGGTAGACGGACTGGAAGGACTGGCAATAGTTGCTGTGCCTCCGATAACTGCCCAGGTTCCGCGCCCATTCACGGGTGTATTCCCGTCGATAACAAAAGTACCGTTGTTATATTTAGTTTGGTCAGGACCGGCATTGGGCACATCAGGGCTCGCATATACCTGTATCTGCACCGTATCGGCAGAAGGCGGGCAGTTGCCGCTGCTGATGGTCCAGGCCAGGGAATAGATTCCCGGAGCGAGGTTCTGTATGGTTGTACCCGGAACATTTACATTCCCGAATGTCAGCTGAGATGGGCCCGAGATCTGCTTCCATACACCGGTGCCTGACGTAGCAGTATTTCCACCCAATGTGGTAGTGGTGACGTTACAAAGCTGCTGACCGGGGCCTGCATTCGCCGTAGTGGGCAACGGATTCACTACTATCTGCACCGTATCCCTAGATGGTGGGCAGCTGCCATTACGAATCGTCCATACAAAATTATAGGTACCTGTAGTAAGGCCACTCAGGCCGGAAGCAGATAAGGTAGTATCAGCAAATACTGCATTGTTAGGACCACTTACCTGTTGCCACACACCGGTACCCACAGTGGGTGTATTCCCGCTGAGCGTAGTAGTTGCAACGTTGCACAATTGCTGATCCGGGCCTGCATTAGCAACTGTTGGTGTAGCGCTGACGTTAATGTGCATTGTATCTATTGCAGTGCCGCAGCCGCCGCTGCTGATAGTCCACACAAAAGTATAAGAACCGGGTACCAGATTGGTGATACCTGTTGTAGCAAGATTTATATTATTGATGACAGCCGTATTCGGTCCACCGGAGAGCTGACTCCAGGTACCCGTACCCTGTGTTGGTGCGGTAGCGCCCATGGTGGTAGTGGTTACACCGCATAGCTGCTGGTTCGGTCCGGCCTTGGCAGGCGAAATTCCCGGGCTGACAAATGTTGTATCCCTCATGATGTTGTTACAACCGCCCCCGGAAGGAGGGGCATCACATTCATGTTGCGGGTCAGTAGGTACGGCAATCGTAGGGTCAGAGGCATCTACATCCAGGTCGGTGGCGGAGCGTAACAGGCTTGCCTGAGCGATGGCCAGGGTTGCGGGCGCCGGCGATGTAACAGTTACATTGAAAATATATTGCGCAGTAGCACCTGCTGTAAGCGTTACGGAATCCACATACCCGGTGGTCGCAACGGAGCTGCCCGTGCCGAAATAGCCGCCACCGGAAGTGATGGTTCTACTGGCCAGCGCAATCGTATTCAGGGCGGTGGGAACACTGAAATTGAAACGACCGTTCACTGCGGAATCCGGACCGTTGTTACGGATGTTCACCTGCACCTGGTACGGCACATTCAAACATCCCTGCTTTCCGGGCGGCATCACCATGGAAACCACCTGCAAATCCATGATACGCCGCGTATCTACCACGTCACTGGCCGTATTATTGGCCGTATTGGCGTCAAATTCATTGGCAACAGTAGCCGTATTGGTAATGCTGTCCGGTGCATTAACAGCTACCGCAACAGGGATGGTAATCGGAGGATACGTGGCTCCGGGCGCCAATACATCACTTCTGGTGGCGGTAATATTATTTCCGCTTTTGGAGAAAGTCCAGCCGGATCCCGAAGGGGTTCCGGCGGTCATCCCCGCCGGTACAATATCCTTTACAGTTACTGTGCTAAGCGCTGGTTTTGCATCAACACCAACGTTATTAACTGTCAATGTATAAGAGCCGCTGAGGCCTTTCCTCAGGGTACCGGCATGTGTTTTAGTGATCGCCAGGTCTGGAGCAATGATCTGGGTGCTAACCGTGGAAGTATCGTTGGTGGGGTCCCCGTCGCTGATGCCTGTTGCAGCGGGGCTTACATAAGCAGTATTGGAGAGTATACCATTGGCCGGTTTTCCCGTAACGGTTCCTGTCACAGTAAAGGTAGAAATACTGTTGGCCTGCATGGCCAGTGTTGCATTCGATAAACTGGTGCTGGTATACCCGGTTGCAGTATTGCCCGCGGTGCCACTGAAAGCCACATTAGTGATGTTAAATCCATTACCCGGTGTAAATATATCCGTAAGAGGCAGGTTGCTCACCGCTGCACTTGTCTCGTTATATACATTCACGGTATACACCAGTTGGTCGCCCACTTTCGCTACCGGTTTATTTACCAGTTTCTGGGTTCTGATATTACCGGGAGTAGTGATAATAAGGTTCCGTACTTCATGCTTATTAACTGCTCCGCCTGTGGATGCAGCAAAACCCAGCTTCATCCGGGTGGGGGCTACAGCCGTGATATTCACCGGCCCGAACAGTGTGGTTAATGTTCCTCCCGGTGTTGTGGTTGATTTAACTGTCAATATAAACTGGCCGGGAGCACTGGTATTGGGAACAAGCACCACCTGTACCCGTCTGTAAAACTGCGTTGGTGTTGGCCGGGTGGGCGTCAGCAACGGATAATCCAGCGACTGACCAACATTTACTCCCTGGATGTATGCATAAGTAGGAGCAGGCCCCCTGGCAGAAATATAATCCCTGTAAAGCGTACCGCAATTGGTGCTTTGTCCGCCCACCTTTCCTTCACTACAATTGGCGAAGTTTCCATACTCATCTATCCCCACACCTACATATCCTCCGGCCAGACCAGTATTCCCCGTGGTTGTGGATTGTGCATACCCCAGGCTTCCTCCTCTGGAACCCAGACTGAAAGTAGCTGCGGTGATATTATCATTGAACAGAAATACAGAAAAACCGTCACCTCCATCGAAGCTCGGATTCGGATTAGTTACTCTCCAGGACACATATTCAAAATCCATAAGGACTCCTAATGTTGATGGGAATCCCTGATTAACAAAACCGTATCCTACCTGATTATTGACATCTTCTGTTAATCGCAGCCACCCCTGGCCTGCCGGATCAATAGTACCGGAAGTCAGCTTGGCAGCTCCTCCCAGGGTTACATTTCCTGCCGAATTACTTTTAAAATCCTGCGTTATAGTAAACTGGGCTTGTGCACTAAACGCCAGCAAACAGCTACAAATAATGAAAGTCAACCTGAACGAACACTTCACGGTAGAGGTAGCGGAGAGTATAGATACACCCATGCAAAAATGGTTTTAACAGCAAATCAGAGCAAACTTATTTCGGACAAACAGCACAGGTCGGGGGCACACGACAACCAGGGAATACAGCAAAAACAAACACACAGCATCAAGAAAACAAACGATCAACTAAAAAGCAGGAGGCTATGAACGGGATAATATAAATAGTTCTATGGTTGACCTAAAGTGGTTAACTGTAATTAGCTTTCCTAACAAATGTAAGGATGCTGAATAAATAAACAACGAAAAGAAAGAAAAAAAGTTCAGCAGATATACATAATAATTAAATATTATTTAAAAGAAGTATTTAAAAAAGATGTGATAAAAAAAGGTCTTACCGCAGTGGTAAGACCTTTTATATTTTTCAGCAATTGTTATTGCTTATACGAATCTTGGTTTCAGTTCGTTGGCGAGTGTAACCATTTTCTTGATACCATCTTCCGGCAGGTTACCTTTCTTGAATTCGGCAAGAACATCCGGTAAACGCACCTGCATTTCATTCAGGAAAGCTTCTTCGAAGGCTTTTACCTGTTTAACAGGAACATCACGGAGAAGGCCGTTAGTACCCAGGTAGATCATAGCCACCTGTTTTTCTACAGCATATGGAGTAAACTGCGCCTGTTTCAGGATTTCCACGTTACGGGCACCTTTGTCGATAACTGCTTTGGTAGCAGCATCCAGGTCACCACCGAATTTGGAGAAGGCCTCCATTTCGCGGTATTGCGCCTGATCGAGCTTCAGGGTACCAGATACTTTCTTCATGGACTTGATCTGCGCGTTACCACCCACACGGCTTACAGAGATACCTACGTTGATCGCCGGACGAATACCTGCGTTGAACAGGTTACTTTCCAGGAAGATCTGACCATCAGTGATGGAGATTACGTTGGTAGGGATGTAAGCAGATACGTCACCAGCCTGTGTTTCGATGATAGGTAATGCAGTCAGGGATCCGCCGCCTTTTACCAGGTGTTTGATAGAATCCGGCAGGTCATTCATCTGCTTAGCGATTTCATCTTTGCTGATGATTTTCGCAGCGCGCTCGAGTAAGCGGCTATGCAGGTAGAATACGTCACCAGGATAAGCTTCACGTCCGGGAGGACGTTTCAGCAGCAGGGATACCTCACGGTAAGCAACCGCCTGTTTAGACAGATCATCATAAACGATCAGTGCAGGGCGGCCTGAGTCGCGGAAGAACTCACCGATAGCAGCACCGGCAAACGGAGCGTAGAACTGCAGCGGAGCAGGATCAGCAGCGTTTGCAGCAACGATGGTAGTGTAAGCCATTGCACCTGCTTCCTGTAATGTTTTCATTACACCAGCAACAGTAGAAGCTTTCTGACCAATCGCTACATAGATACAATATACTGGTTTACCAGCATCAAAGAATTCTTTCTGGTTGATGATAGTGTCGATACAGATAGCAGTTTTACCAGTCTGACGGTCACCAATCACCAGCTCACGCTGTCCACGGCCAATAGGAATCATCGCATCGATCGCCTTTACACCTGTTTGCATAGGCTCTTTTACAGGCTCACGATACAATACTCCCGGAGCTTTACGTTCCAGCGGCATTTCATAGAGTTCACCTTTGATGGGACCTTTACCATCTATCGGTTCACCCAGTGTATTCACCACACGTCCTACCAGACCTTCACCTACATTGATAGATGCGATCTTATTAGTACGGCGTACTTTATCACCTTCTTTAATACCTGTTGACTGACCCATCAAAACCACACCCACGTTATCTTCTTCCAGGTTCAGCGCAATTGCTTTAACGCCATTGCCAAATTCCACCAGCTCACCATAACGTACATTACCTAAACCGTAAATACGGGCGATACCATCACCCACCTGCAATACGGTACCAACCTCTTCCAGGTCGGCAGAAGCATTGAAGTTGCTTAACTGCTGGCGTAATATCGCCGAAATTTCATCAGGTTTAATATCAACCATAATTATGATTTTAAAAAAAGTCGTTAGAAAATTAGTATAACGACAACAGCTTTGCGTGTACGCAGCGGCTGCTGTATTGATTAACGTAAATCAGATACGTAAATATTCTTGTTGAATTGCTGTTTAATGTCTTTCAGATCACGGAGTACAGAAGCATCAAACAGGTTATCGTTGGATTCGAGTATAAAGCCACCGATCAGTTCAGAATTTACAGCTGTTTCCAGGCTAATCTGCTGCGTGGTTTCACCAGCGATCTTTGCCTTGATTACATCCAGCGTAGCAGCATCCAATGGTACCGCAGTGGTGATTTTCACCTGGCTGATATTCTTCAGTACCTGGTATTGACGTTTAAATTCAGTAGCAATTTCAGGCAACGCACTCTCACGGCCTTTGTTCACCAGCAGTGCGATAAAACTGGCAGTAGGAGCACTGATTCGTCCTTCCAGCACCGCGCTCAGTATTTTTTGTTTTTTGTCCGCTTTGATGATCGGGCTTCTGAGCAAACTCACCACATCAGGGTTGCTTTTCATCACCTGTTGTAAAAACTGCATATCGGTATTCACCGCTTCCAGCTGGTTCAGTTCCTGAGCCAGGTCTACCAATGATTTTGCATACCGGGATGCTAAACGGGGATTTTGCATATAGCTATTACCTTTTAACTTCCTGCCTTCGTGTTGTCACGAACGCCGGAAGATAATTCCTTAATTTAATTTGATTTCTCCTGCCAGTTGTTTAACGTAACCTTCCTGTGCTGTTTTATCAGCCAGCTCTCTTCTCAGTACTTTTTCAGCTACTTCGATTACAAGGTTACCTACCTGGTTTTTCACATCCGTTAATGCAGCCATCTTCTGGTTCTCGATAGCAGTATACGCTTCACTGATGATCTTCTTAGCTTCAGCCTGTGCCTGTGTTTTGGCTTCGCTGATGATCTGATCTTTGGCGTCTTTTGCCTCTTTCAGGATCTTGCTTCTTTCTGCTTTCGCCTCAGCCAATACATGCTCATGTTCAGCTTTCATCTGTGCCATCTCTTCTTTCACCCTTTCAGCAGTGGCAATAGAATCAGCAATGGAGCCTTCCCTTTCTTTCAAAGTTGCAAGGATCGGCGTCCAGGCAAATTTTTTCAGGATCAGGAATACGATAACGAAAATTATGAATGAAATAAGAAACAAGCCTAACGCGGGTTGTAACAGATCCATATATTTAAAATTTTACTATTTTTTATGTTGATTTGTTTGATTCTCAGGATGACGATTGCCATTGCAGGAATTACTGCATCCATTGCCCTGTGCGCCGGATGCAGTAATAAGTTTGGCTTACAGAACTACCGCCAACAGACCAGCGATTACACCGAAGAGAGCAACACCCTCAACCAGCGCAGCAGCCAGGATCATGTTTGCACGGATGTCGTTAGCAGCTTCTGGTTGACGAGCGATAGACTCCAGCGCGCTCTTACCGATGTTACCAACACCAATACCAGCAGCGATAGCAGCGATACCAGCACCAACAGCACCACCAGCTTTAGCCAGACCAGATGCAGCAGCAGCCTGCAATAAAATAGACAAAAGTGCCATAATGAATATGTATTTGTGAATTAAAAAATTTCGTTTTTAATGAGGTAGCTATGCTCCCTCCGTTTAGTTCTTATCCTTACTTTGGTTGTAGTGTTGGCAATCACCAACCGGCCTGCCACATTAAAGGCAAAGGCACGCTGACTCTTAGTGGTGTGCTCCGTGGCCTTCTTCGTGCGCCCCTTCCATAGCCTGACCAATAAATACTGCTGTCAGGTTAGCAAAGATAAACGCCTGGATAAATGCCACCAGCAATTCCAGCATCATCATTACAATGTTGAACAGAATCGTGATCGGCAGGAAGCCGTAACCCGCTATCTTGTTCAATGATCCAAATATAAATACCAGAGATATGATACTCAGAATAATGATGTGACCTGCCAGGATATTGGCAAACAACCTGATCATCAGGGAAATAGGCTTGGTAAATACGCCTATCAGCTCCACCGGTGCCAGAATGAACTTCACTCCGAAAGGAACAGGGGGATTGAAGATGTGACCCCAGAAATGTTTGTTAGTGCTGAACATGATGGCGATGAAACTGATGATAGCCAGTGCCGAAGTCACCGCCAGGTTACCCGTTACGTTCGCAGAGCCAGGTAACAGCCCCAGCAGGTTGTTGATCAGGATAAAAAAGAAGATGGTTAATATAAAAGGAGTATACCTTTCAGCTTTCTTACCAGGAATATTAGGCTTTACTACCTCATCGCGCATGAATATAATCACCGGTTCCATCAGACTTTGGAAACCTTTAGGCGCTTTCTTTGCACCACGGGTTTTATAAGCTTTGGCAACATTCAGCATCAGGATGATCAGCAACAGCGCGCCAAGCATCATAGAAGCAATATTCTTGGTAATGGAAAAATCGTAAATCTGTTCACCGGTAGGGTTATCATTCGCATCTACTGCGATAATCTTGCCATCGGTATACTTGGCTGGATCCAGCCCTTTTTCGTGCAGGTAATGCGCATTCACCAGGCGGTAACCGTCGTGGGCTTCATGACCATGATGGAACGCAGAAGATGAAAATACAGACGTACCACGCGCAGGGTTGTAGATGATCACAGGTAACGGCAAGGTCACATGTGTTTCGCCCATGCTGAAAAGATGCCAGTCATGTGCATCCTTAACGTGTCCCAGAATTACTTCCTTAGCATCGAATTTCTTAGCACCAGCCTCAGCTTCCTCTCCTGCAGCCTCACCACCATGCGCTTCAGTAGTTGCAGCGGCTTCATGATGCGCCTCCTGGGCGAAGGAAAAATTACCAAAACTGTGAAGGCCTAATACCATCACAAGTGCTACCATTCTATGTTTGAACCAATTGAAAGAAATCACCGTTTTCTGAAATTTTGCGCAAAGATACTCGTTTTTATTTTCAAAACTAGGCGACTACGAAAAAAAAGAGCGATATATTGCAGGTATATTGAAAACCAGGCTATTGCAGTCAAAAAAACACCACTTTTTGGGGTAAAAAAAGACCATTGAAATCAATGGTCTGTGTCTGTGATTTATATTCAATTTTTTAAAATATTTATACTTTTTCTTCCTCTGGCTCTTCCTATAGTCCAATACGTACTTTTCAGAACAAATCCATTATATGGCCGCGACCGGCTGAATAAATTCATTAAACAAAATCTATATACATCGTAACGCAACAACAGGCGGACAATTGCTACAAACTGACAGAACACCGAAAAAACGGAAAATTCCCCCTATTTAAATATATTATTGCTGCTTTGTTTGATAATCAGCAGGCCTTATACCCTGCTGTTGCTAAACTGCATACTATGCAGCTTGTAATAATAGCCTTCCAGTTTGAGTAACTCCTCATGGGTACCCATTTCCCTGATCTCTCCCTTTTCCAGCACGATAATTTTATCAGCCTTACTGATGGTGGAAAGGCGATGAGCAATAATGATAGCAGTGCGGTCTGCGATTAGTTTGTCGATAGCCCGCTGTATCATCATTTCTGATTCTGTGTCTACGGAAGATGTAGCTTCGTCAAGTACCAATATAGCCGGGTTATACAGCAGCGCCCTTACAAATGAGATCAGTTGCCGCTGCCCAAGGGATAAGGTGCTTCCTCTTTCCATCACCAGGTAATTGTAACCACCCGGCAACTGCATAATAAAATCGTGTATCCCTATCAGTTTTGCAGCTTCTTCCACCTGTTCTTTCGTGATGTTCTTGTTATGCAGGGTAATATTATCATAGATAGAACCCGCAAAAAGGAACACATCCTGCAACACCACGCCTATTTTGCTCCTCAATGCCTGCAGGGAATACGCCGGCAATTCAATTCCATCAATACGGATGCTTCCCTGCTGGATCTCGTATAGCCTGTTGAGAATACTGATGATGGTTGTCTTCCCCGAACCGGTATGCCCCACAATAGCTACCGTATCACCTGGTTTGGCGTGGAAGCTGATATTTTTCAGTACATAACGTTCATCAACATAAGCAAAACTAACCTTGTCGAAGGTGATATCACCCTTCATATTTTCTGCCGTTTCATGGCCCCTGTCGGGGATATAATCCTGGTTATCCAGTATCTTGAAAACGCGCTCACTGGCGACCATGCCCATCTGCAGGGTATTAAACTTATCTGCCAGCATACGCAGCGGACGGAATAACATATTGAGGTACATGATGAACGCAATCATCACGCCCTGGGTAACTTCATAATTCAATACTTTATTAGCTCCCCACCATACCATGAGCCCCAGTGAAATAGCCAGTATAATTTCCACTACCGGAAAAAATACCGAATACGCGAAAATGGCGTCGATATTGGCTTTGCGATGCTCTTTATTGATGTGTTTGAACCGTGCAAACTCTCTTTTTTCAGCAGTGAAAGCCTGTACTACTACCATTCCGGTAAGATGTTCCTGTACAAAAGCATTCAACGCGGAAACCGCATTACGAACCCTGTAGAATGATTTGTTTACACTTTCCTTGAAAACGTAGGTAGCGAAAATCAGGATCGGGAAAGGCGACAGGCTGACCAGTGTCAGTCGCCAGTCTTCTATAAACATCACCACCAGTATCGCAATAATCATCAGCAGATCCGCCACAATAGAGATGATCCCTTCTGAAAAAACGTCATTGATTGCCTCAATATCGTTGATCGTACGTGTAGTGAGTGTACCTATCGGGGTTTTGTCGAAAAAGGCCAGGTTGAGATGCACAATCTTCTTATACACAGTTACCCTCAGATCTTTTACTACTGATTGTCCAAGCCAGTTGGTCAGGTAGGAAAAATAGAACCGTACCACTGTTTCCAGCAACAGCAATCCTATCTGTATCACCGTCACCAATACCAACATCTGCATCAGCTGCCCGGCAATATATTTATCAACAGTCACCTGTATCAGGTAAGGCCTCAACGGGGAAATAGCCGCCAATACCACCGTCAGGATCATTGAAATGTAAAAAGACCTTTTGTATGGAGCTGCAAACGAGAAGATCCGTCGTAACAAACTAAAATCAAATACTTTCTTTACCGCAAGATTTTCCAATGTGCCAGGTTTAGAACGAAATTAAGAAAGAAATAAGAATAGAGAATATAGAATTAAGAAATAGCGGGAAGACCTTAGCAGATAGTATTAATCGCTAAGGTCTTCCCGCTATTTCTTAATTCTTTCTATCTATTTCTTTCCGTCTTTCATTATCTGCTTATACGCTTTAATGAAAATCGCACCGAGGTTTTTATGAGGTGGCACGTAGTCACTGAACAGCTCGCGGTTGCGGGCATCGCCGGCAAACTTCTTAGCAAGCTGGGCCCACATATATACCCAGTCTACGTTCCTGCCAGCCCTTACCTGGTCTTCCAGACTGTGGATGATAGGTTCGTTCACAAAGCGGGTTCCTACCTGTTTGGAGGAAATGATATGCGCTTCGGGCGATTTTTCCAGCACGGTAGCCAGGTTATGATATCCACCACAGGAGCCCAGCACTACGATCTTAGCAGAGCTTTGCAGGTTGTCGAGCGTGGTATTGATGTGATAACTGTGGCCGCGGTGAATGAAGATAGAAGGATGAATGTCGTGTTCATCGAGGTATTCAGACAGTTTGGAAATGGCTTCTTTATCATCCGGTTCATCGATAGGCAGGTTCGCAAAAATAGTAGTAGGCTTGCCTTTCAATGACGAAATGGTGGCCCAGTATTTATTTTTGGTTACTCTCCAGTCGGCTGAAGGGAAGTTGGTCATAAAGCTGGCGAAAGATTCCTGCCCGTCTTTGTCCCCATAGAAAAACACCTGCTGATATACTCTGCCGCTATCGCTTTCCAGGGAATTGAATGATACAAAGTTGATAGGTGGCAGCTGCAATTTGCTGGCCATATCGGTAGCTTTAGACGAATCATTTTCATTCTTGGACTCCGTTTCGAACAAACTGGTAAGCAGCTGGTAAATCACTTTGCCGCGTTTGTCGTTATGTTTATTTACATAGCCCAGGTTCTTGCGGACTTCCGAGCGCAGAAAATCCAGCAGTTTCTCATCGCGGATACTGCCAAAGGAATTCGCCACATCCACTGCATCTTCCAGATCCTCGGTTTTCTCCAGGTTCTGTACATATTTCTGCATAAGATAATTGGAGTTCTCCGGCGCCATTGATTTCAGGAAGTTGTCGAGGGTATTGAACCCTGCAGCCATCGCAATAAATTTCTTGAACCGGTCGAAATTCACCAGCATCAACAGGCTATCGCCACGCGGTGGTTTCATACGGGCCATCATCTGATCGTATAAACCCGCATTGTTATGGTTGGTATAACTGGAAGTATACAGCTCTTCCTGACCATTGACGATCAGGTAGTACAGTTCTTCCGGTGTAAAATTCTTTACTATGGCAAAACGAACATTAGCAGACTCTTCATGCAGGTCGTTTACCTCGCGGATATATAGCAGTGACTTGGCCTGCATATTTTCCATCATTGCTTTCAGTCCATATGGGTTCTGCCCTTCATTCTTCAGCTTCTGTAATGCAATGGTGGATTTTACCATTTGTTTATAGTACTGGTAGTCGTTATTTACGATGCCTTCCAGCTTCTCCACTGTAGTGGTGCCAGCCAGCAATTCGTCTATAAAAGGTAATATCTTGGTGCTCTGGGGCGATTGTCCTATGCGTACGATCTGTTTTACAATCGGATCGGGATTACGCTTAATAGCATTGGCCATAGGGGTATAAGAGGTAGCGTAAGTAAGTACCTGGTTAGGATACTTACGGGCTACAGCGGCCACTATCGAATCAGTACCCGGATAATCCATGTAGTCGCTCAATTTGGGCATTACTGTTTCCAGGTTATTGAAGGCGTATTTGGTAAACACCAGACCTTTCGCTTCTTTATAGCCAGGATTGTCGTGAAAAGCTTCTATTAGTTTCTCTGAGGCGTCGAATGAGAGGTGCTGGATATAGGGGATGATGCTCTGCCCTTTGATATCCGCATTCATCATATCACGAAAAGCACTTACTATAGCGGGTGCCTCCTCGGGATCTATATTGTGGTGAGCCCGCTTCTGGTTATAATCTTTCAGCATCATATAGATGCCTGAAAGGTACTTTACCTTCAACCTGTGATCAAGTGCATCATTGTCTTCGATTTCCTGCTGCAACTTATCCACATCTTTGATCAAAGCATTTGTTACCTGCAGATTAGTTGTCTGATCGTCCGATACTTTTACAAAATTATCAGCCTTACCATCGAACTTGTCGGCAGCTGCCTGCTCCTTGTCGATGTTATCATGAAAACCCTGTCTTGTAATCGGAATCGGATGATGGCTGCTCTGTGCCTGGATTCCACCGGCTGCCAATACAGCCAGTGCGACAAAAAATAGAAATCTTCTCATACTAAAGTGATCTTTTCCCGGAGACCTGATAGCAAATTTACAACCAAAATACAGAGTTTGCCAGTGTTATATCTTTTTACATTAAATATCAATATAAAATACATACAAAATATACCATCTGTAATAAACAAGGCCATCCGCAGGCGAAATTCCCGTCAACAAGACAGTTCAAATGAGACACCATCAAATTCACTCTTCTTCATAGGTATATAAATTCAAAACAATTGCAATGTTCGGCTTGTTATGCATTTTAACGTACCTTGCTACAGACAGCGGAAAACCAGTCTGATAGCGAATTAACAATTTCATAATGTTAATTTTCCATTAATCACAAGGATGGCTTTATAATTTTGTCGCGTCTTTTTAAAAGCAAATTTTTATGGTAGACCAAGCGGTAGCAGGAAAAATACTGGTAGTAGACGACGAACTGGATATTCTGGAGATTATCAGCTACAATCTAAAATCAGCAGGTTATGATACAGTAACCGCGAAAGACGGCAGCGAGGCTATTCAGAAAGCTAAGATCTTCAGGCCTGACCTGATTATGCTCGACATCATGATGCCGAACAAGAATGGGATCGATACCTGCCGTGAGATCAGGAAGATTCCTGAGTTTAAAGACACCATGGTATTGTTCCTGACCGCTCTGAACGACGAAAAATCAGAAGTAGACGGTTTGAATATGGGAGCCGATGATTACATCGCCAAACCCATCAAACCTAAATTACTGGTAAGCCGGATCAATGCGCTTTTCCGCAGGCTGCACAAACCTGAAGAAACAAGGGTTACCCTGGGTGATCTGATCATTGACCGGGAGAAATTTACGGTTACCTACAAAGGACAGGAAATTATCCTTGCCAAGAAAGAATTTGAATTACTGCAATTGCTGGCCTCCAAGCCAGGCCGTGTGTTCCTGCGCAATGAGATCCTGAACCAGGTATGGGGTACGGAAGTAATCGTGGGCGACCGCACTATTGATGTACATATTCGTAAAATACGCCAGAAAATAGGTATCGACCTGATCACTACTGTGAAAGGTGTAGGATACAAGTTTGAAATGTAGTAGTTGCTCCTCAGGTAATACAATTGTAAGAAAACATTTTCCCGGAAACCATCTAAACTATCATGTGTGCGGCTATTATGGCCAAACGCTAATTCTGCAGTGTCAAGTAAAAAATTTAAAGTAATTTCCCATTATTACAATAATTACTCACTCTGGAGTATGTTTAAAGCAAAAAATCTATCCCCCCAGAAACTGGCGGGATTTACAGCGCTGATTATTTCAGCGGTTATAGCCTTGGGAAGCCTGATAGTAGATGGTAACTGGAAAGTAATGCTCGGCGCATTTGTGCTCACTTTTCTTGTATCTTATTACCTGTATCTCTATACCCTTCAGAAATTCATCTACCGGAAAATCAAACTGATTTACAAATTCATTTACCAGACAAAGGCATCCAAGCGGGAAGAGTTTTTTCAGAAAAATATCCTTCCCCTGAAAACCATTGAGGAAGTAAGTGAAGATGTGGAAAAATGGGCCAGTCAGAAAAAAGAAGAGCTGGAAAACCTCCGCCGGAATGAAGAGTTCCGGAAAGAATTCCTGCTGAACCTTTCTCATGAGCTGAAAACGCCCATTTTTGCCGTTCAGGGGTATATTCATACATTATTAGATGGCGCATTGGAAGATCCGAACGTCAACAAGATGTTCCTGAAAAATGCTACCAAAAACATCGATCGTCTTTGCCGCCTGATCGACGATCTTGACGAGATCTCCAAACTGGAAAGCGGCGAGATGACAGTAAATGCGGAGGTATTCATCATCCAGGACCTCATCAAAGATGTATTCGATACCCTGTCGCTGAAAGCCAATTCCAAAGGCATCAAATTCAGTATCAAAAAAGGCTGCGAAGCACCGCAGCAGGTATATGCCGATAAAGAAAAGATCCGTCAGGTACTCATCAACCTGGTCGACAACTCCATCAAATACGGCAAACCCGACGGCCACACCATTGCCAGCATCTACAGTATGGATGGCAAAAAAGTGCTGGTTGAAATTTCCGACGACGGTATCGGCATGTCTGAAGAACATCTCCCACGCGTATTTGAACGCTTCTATCGTACCGACAGGGCCCGCAGCCGCGATATTGGCGGTACCGGTCTTGGCCTTGCAATTGTTAAGCATATCGTTGAAGCCCATGATCAAACCATCACTGTAAGGAGTAAACCTGAAATTGGCAGTACGTTTGGGTTTACGATGGAATCGGGCAAGGACAATTAGGGAGAATTAAGAATAGCGAATATAGAATTAAGAAATAACGAGAAGACCTTAGCGATTAATAATTATCCGCTAAGGTCTTCTCGTTATTTCTTAATTCTATATTCGCTATTCTTAATTCTCAAAACCGGTACTGCATTCTGCAGGTAAACACATTATCCTTCAGATCCTCTTTGTAGCCTTCCAGTTGTGTTTTTTCGTTTGTGACCCAGTCGTAATAGAACATGAATTTCAGATGTTCATTGGAGTAGTAGATGTAGCCTACTCCTAAGGTTTTGTAGCTGATATCGGCCGGGGTAAGACCAGAGCCTGGTTTGATATCTTTTCCGCTTACTTTTTTATTGGGATCGTACCAGTCGTATTTTACCACAACCTGGTGCTTATCGCTGCCCAGGTGCTGAAGAAAATACAGGTAGGCGCCATCGAAACTGCGGATGTAAAGCGGCGCCAGCTTACCATCGGGTCCCACCGGGATAACGGCCGGCGTTTCGGTGGTGAGCGCAGTAGCTGTCTGGCTGCCAAAGATATATTCCGCCCTCAGCTGCGTACTGCCTTTCCCGGGACCATTAGAGAGCTTCCACTGAACGTCTGCACCAAAATAATGTCGGGGCGCTATTTTACCATTATTGGAAGCCGCGGAATCCACGACGAACACAGGTTGTCCGTTCACCGTTCCCATCTTGTTAATGACATTGGTAAACTGCTGCATACCACCATACAATACAGATACACCTCCCGAGATGACGCTCACCGTTCCTTTTATACGCAGGGGTTTAACGGCCACTCTGCCTATGATATCCTTATGACTGTCGAAATCGGTGGTAGCTGCCAGTCCCTGCCCGTTAAACGCTCCCAGATCGATCTTCAGGAAGCTTAACGGATGATCCTTACGCCGGGGTTCAAAAGAAACCATGGCGCCCAGGTCGCGCTCCGTTTTCATCAGTATCTGCGACATACGGCCCCGCTCAGGGGTTTCCCTGTCGGCCGAAGAAAGGTTTACTTCATACCCGAAAGGTCTTGCGAACATACCGCCGGCAAGCGAAAACAGGTTAAACTTCGTCTCAAAAAAACGTCCGTAAAAATCCCGGATAAACACTCCCCTTTCCGTACCATCAAACTGAAAGGCAAATTGTACAACAGGCATGTTGTTCTTATCGTAACGCTCATAATCCACCCGGATACGGCCTCTTCGCAGGCTAAACCGGTTGTTTACTGCAGCGCCAAAGTCGCCCCCGGCATAACCTGCGGCCCCTTTCGATTCCGCCATCTGCCATTGAGGTTGTATATACCCGCTGAAGCGGAGTGCATCGTATTTCTGATACATGGATATCATCCCTTTTCCCAGCTCAGTGGTTGTATCTATCATGTCCATCAGGAACTGCGCACGGGCCTCGAAAGTAAAACTCAGTAATAAAAAGATAATCGGAAAGATTCTGGCAATGCGCATCAGCTTGAAAATTTGCGCAAAAGTATATAATTAACAGTTACTTAACATGGGTAATCTCCCCAGGCTCATCCGGACTGGTTAATGAATTGTTAATCCAGATTCATTAGTGGACCCAATAGGCTCTCAGGTATCATTTTGATTATTTTAGGATCAGCTTCCAAAATATGCCACTATGAAAACAGCTACATTAAACCATTGGGAGAGAAAACTTCAACAAGCCGTTTCACTATCACACGATGATCCGTATGGAGAAATGAATCTCAAGACCATCGCCGAAATGTTAAATGAATCCCTGCACAACTTTTCTCACAAGTTCGTTGAATTTTATGGAGAGCCTTACATGCAGTTTGTAAAGAGAAGGCGTTTGGAGGCCGGTGCCGGATTATTGCGGCATAGTGATTTCAGTATTGGTCTAATCAGCGATATGTGCGGTTACATGCCATCTGCATTCAGCAAAGCATTCCGCGCCCTTTATCATGAAGCGCCCGTCAGTTTTCGTAACCGCATCTATCTGCCCAACGAAATGTACACACTGCAACGAGCCAAGGTGGCGTCTACGCCAGATGATGATCCGGAAAGTCTGATCTTCTCGGCCGACAGGACGGAAAGTGTAACGCTGCCCGACAGCATTCTGTATTACAATATTCTACCGCGTAATAATGATCCTATCAGAAGCATGGTTACCTACATGACCATGTATCAGCAACAGTTATATGCCATCAAGAGCTCACTGCAACTACCCGGAGCCATGATCATTACCGGCACGCTGGACGTAGTACCGGTTACGACTTATAACAAAATGATGATGTATGTGGGCATTCTTGTACCTCGGATGAAGGCATACGATATGGCGCATCTTCAGATCAGCCTGCACTTCCAGGAACCGTTCAACCTTTTCACGAAACGCCTTCCCGGCGGCCCTTATAAGAAGCTGCCGGTGCCGATGGATTTTGCATCAGCAGGAGTACCGATGTATGAATTTATTAACCGCAGCTGTCGCGCCGGGTATTTTAAAATGAGTGGTAACCATTTTTTCATTTCCCTTACGGGAGATAGGAACAGCGAGATATTTATTCCCTGGCAGCGGCGCTGATCACAATTTCCCCTAGAACTGGAAATAGATTGGGATCATGGGCTGGGTGCTCTTCACCTGTACCAGCAGCCAGATAAACGCTAACATAATGGCAATACTACCGGCTACCGGTACGCGGCCCAGGAACCTTTCCAGCGAAAATTCCACTTTCGAGGGCAGGAAGTGTAATACAAAGCCCAGTATCATTACCCAGAATACAGCAGTATATCCTTTATAGAGCTCTCCTGCGATCTCCGGCTGGAAATCGTACGCTACCTGGTGAATCAGTGACCACGCATCATGGAAGGTAGCTGCTTTAAAGAATACCCAACAGAAACAAACAAAATGGAAAGTGATGAGTATACCGAGTAGCTTGAATAAACCAGCCTGCCAGCCGGTGAATACTTTCTTCGTCCGTTTCAGGTAGTCGATCCGTACTTTATCCAAGGCCAGGGCAGTTCCGTGCATGGCTCCCCAGAAGATAAAGTTCCAGCTGGCGCCATGCCAGAAGCCTCCGATCAGCATCGTTAAGCCCAGGTTGATGTATTGCCTCACTTTTCCCTTACGGTTACCGCCCAAAGGAATATAGAGGTAATCCCTCAACCAGCTGGACAATGAAATATGCCAGCGGCGCCAGAACTCTGTAATAGAGGAACTCTGGTAGGGGGAATCGAAGTTAGGCGGGATCTTGAATCCTGTCCATCGTGCAATACCAAGTGCCATATCGGAATAACCGGAGAAATCGCAATAGATCACCAACGCGTACCCATATACGCCCAGCAGGCATTCCAGCCCCGTGTGTTTACTCGGGTCATCGAAGATGTACTGCACAAAGTTCTGATAGATAAAATCCGAAATAACGATCTTCTTAAACAAGCCTCCCATGATCAGGTACATCCCCTTTCCGATATCTTCTGAATTGAGCCGGTAAGGCTGAGAGATCTGTGGGATAAAATCAGCAGCACGTACGATGGGGCCCATCATCAGTTTCGGGAAAAACGACAGGAAGAACAGGTAGTCCATGAAATTGCTCACCGGTTTTATCTCTCTTCTGTAAACGTCTATGGTATAACTAAGGTTCTCAAATGTATAGAAGGAAATACCTATAGGAAGAATGAGTTTCAGCGTATTGATATGCCCTGCCGTAAGGTCATTGATAATACCAATGAAGAAGTTGGTGTACTTGAAATAAAACAGCAACCCTATATTAAGCAGGATACTCAGTATCAGCAGCGACTTTCTGGTCGACTTACTTGGGGTATTATAAATCCAGCGCGACAGATTAAAATCCACAATAGCCGACAGTATAACAAGGCCAACATAGTACCCGCAGGCCTTATAGAAAAAGTACAATGAAAAAACAGTATATACCCATACCCTGGCAGTTTTGTTCTTACTTGCCAGCAGGTAGCACATCATGAAGATGGCAAAGTAGTAAAAGAAAAAGCCACTGTTAAAAAGTACGGGGTCAGACTCATGATAGGTGAGTTCGTACAACAGCTTATTAATGTCGATCATTGGAGCTTACTGAGTTTTTCTTTGTTTCCTGTAGATAATGTGAATATGATTGCTGCAGCGCTTCAAACAATAACTGTCCCTGCAACTGATATCCTCTTGTGCTGAAATGAATATGGTCGGGCGCCCATGCTCCTGCGAATCTTTCTTTCTGCGCCTTATTTACTGCATTAAAATTCCAGCAGGCAAATCCGTACTGGCGTGCATATCCCATAATCTGCTGCGTTACCATGGAAATATACGGGTTAGGGTAATATGCAGTATGATAAATCGTTCTGTATTTTCGCTTGCCTATTTTTTTCCGGGTAGCAGTCCTCACCATTCTCATACAATCCGGAGGCGTAGTCAGTAATATACTTACGGTGGGATCCTGTTTCCGGATGAGCTGTACAGCCCTGTCTATCTCATCTCTGAAGGCCAGAGGGTCCATTCTGCCACCGTATGCTTCATTGGTTCCCAGGGAGATGATGACCAGCCTGGGTTTCATCGTAGCCATGCCTGCCAGCAGCACATTATCTGTTTCATTGTATTGCTGGTACATAGCGCCATTGATACCTACGCTGTTGTATAAGATACCATTGCGGCCATTTTCCATAATAGCACCGTAGAAACGGAATTGTGCGCCGGTATTGCCTTCCCATCTGGCCTGGAACCACTGTTGTGCCTGTGAATAATCGAGTGTGGCCATGCTGATAGTAGGCGAGCCCGGGAATGCTGCCGGTGTGATGGTTACATTGGCGTTGGGTGCTACTACCGTGGTGGTGGTATTACCAGCATCATAGAATAATTTCGCCCTGCGGAAGTTATTGTCCATAAAGCCATCCGGCTTGCCATTGAATGAGAGGGAGGGCGCATTGTTCTGAGAATAGATGGTGATGGCACCCGGCCCCAGCACATTGGATTTATTACGGTCTACTACCCTGTCGGAAGCCCATCTTACGGTGCTGGACCAGCGATAGTCTTCCGGGCCGTTGGTACCGGCCAGGTTATATGGAAAAACAAAACCACGGCCAGCATAGCCGAATTGCTGCTGGAGCAGGGAGGCTGTCATCAGCGGGAAATAGCCTGCCTGTACATGTGAATCACCCAGGTGAAGGATGGAAACAACGCTGCTGTCGGCTCCTAAAAAGGCATGAAATACATTATACAACGCAGTATCCTGCTGGATGCTGTTGATGTTTACCTGTTGCGCATAAGTTGTAAATCCGCCCAGCAGCAGTGCAAGCACTGCCAGCCAACGGCCTCTAAGGTTGTGCCAGCCTGTACTCATTCATAATAGCTTTATAAAGCAGCGCCCCTACTTTGGCTGCTCCTGTTCTGTTAAAGTGTGTGTAATCCTTGTTGGCCATCACCGTGTCTCCTTCAACCCACTTTACCATGGACCCTTCGCCGCCCATAGCAGCAAACAGGTTCCAGTAGGCAGTACCATGGCCTGCAGCCAGATCGTGCTGTACTTTGAGTAATGCTTCCACGCCCGGAGCAGTGATGTATTTGTCGGCCTTGCGGTACGACTTATCCGCTGTTCCCACGATCAGGAAGGAGGTTCCCGGCAGATCATTGCGCAGGGAATCCAGTACTTTTTTCATAGGGCGTTCGTACCAGCTGTAGTCTGTCAGTTCAGGCCTGAACAGCACATTGGCGCCATAGTGCATCACTACGAGGTCGTAAGGACGCTCCTGTTGCATACGCCGTATCATGTCGGCAGACAGGTGGCCCAGCTCTACACCGCTGATGCCTCTGAAAGAGTAGTTGTCTACATAAATTCCATTCCCGTTCTCAAAACAAACACCATAGAAAGGCATAGCGTTCCCGGAATACCTGATCATCAGCGAAGCCTGACCTGTATCCTGCTGCAGATCCAGCCTGTTCACCTCGGCATTACCGGAAAGCGTATAGGCTTTATCGTTAACCGTAACGGCAGCATCGCTGGCAGGGCCATAAAGAATGGATATGTCCTGGAATTTATCGAGTAAAGGTTTTTTAACGGGAGAATATTTCACCCAGCTGCTGCCTCCCGGGTAAAACGTATGACCGGATAATCCAAGTACTACGTTATCCGGAGGAGAGTTTTTATAATGATAATCTTTCCAGTCGGTAGAAAAGGTATGCGTGATGGTAGTCCGGAAAGAAGCCACCACAGAAGTTACCGGAACAAAGCCCACTCCTGCGCCGCCAAAATAATGCTGCAGGCTGTCGCGCAGATCGCCGGTGATGAGATCGCCTTCGATCATAGAATCACCAAAATAAGCGATGCGGACTTTGCGGCGTTTGCCGGCTTTCAGCTCCCTCAGGGCATTGAAGAATTGCTTCAACCCCGCCACCGTGTCGCCCGGAACAGGAGAAGCATATTCCATAATGCCGGAATATGACATAAAATCATGGGTGTGGTCAGGGTTGGGTAAATGGGGATTTCCGGCAACAGTAGTACTGTCTAAACCAGAAAGCTTACCGGAGTCCTGACCGGCTCCGGTAAGCTTTTTATTGTCCGGGGAAACAGATCCTGTTCTTAATTCAGAGAGCAGATCCAGTTTGCGGAATTGAAAGTCTTTATATGAAAGGCTGTAATCTAACTGCGACAGCCCTACTACACAGATTAAAGTTCCAAGAATAATATAGAACGGATAGGCAGACTTGTTTTTGCCGGACATAGTTAATTGAATCAGTTAGCGTCTCACCGATCGCTTGCAGGCGGCGCACCTACGGTCAACCATTTTTCTGATTCCGTTGCCACGCTATCCATACTTGCGTCCAGCTTGTACAATTTGTAACGGTTAATAATATTTGTCACTCTATTGATCCATACATGACCAGCTGAGGAATAGCCGCTATGGTTCATCTTTTTGAGCCAAGCGCTGAATTCCGGGTTACCTTTCATCTGGCCGAACCATTTTTTACTGGTTAGTAGCTCCACAAAATGCTCATAGGAGGCTACATCGGATACATATTGTTTATAAACGGAACGATGTCCGGATTTAGTCTGGGCCAGGTTATTTCTCCCTACGATCCCAAAATGGTTATGTAGCAGTTTCGCATTCCTGCTGGTGCCTGTACCTGATTCCAGCATGGCTATCCCGAGGATAACGCTTGCTGGTATACCAGTTTCCTGCATTAATTCTACGGATACTGGTTTAAATTTCTTCAGATAATTGTTTGTGGATTGTTGCGCAAACCCAACATTGCTGAGCATTAGCAATAGTAACACCGCACATAACCATACTGTCCTCTTGAAGAATAATGAAATTCTCATGGTAGTATTTTTTGTTACAGGTGATAGTTTTCTCTTTGTTTTCAGCATCATTTACTTGCCTCACATATCAACGATGATCACACCGCAATATTACTTTAAAAATTTAAATAATACGTCGTTTCTCTCTTTTTATCTATCCTGTTAATCTCTTGTTAAAAAAAATTGTTCCTTATATTAGTGTCAATCCCCTTTGATGCGGCAAACAGCCATACCAAAGGGGATTTTTGATACAAAAGCCTCTTATTCAACAAAGATTATGCCGCGTTAGCGGGCACTACCTTTTAACAGCAGCTTCTTTAACCAGCGCTATACGCAGCTCATCCAGCTGTGCCTGGTCCAGTTCACCCGGAGCATCCAGCATTACATCGCGGCCGGAATTGTTTTTCGGGAACGCGATAAAGTCACGGATACTTTCACTGCCACCAAACAGTGAGCAAAGGCGGTCGAATCCGAAAGCGATACCACCATGTGGCGGTGCGCCATATTCGAAGGCGCCCAGGAGGAAGCCAAACTTACGTTCTGCCTCTTCTCTGCTCATTCCCAGCGCTGAGAACATTTTCTGCTGCAAATCGCGTTGGAAGATACGGATGGACCCTCCACCTACTTCTGTACCATTCAATACTATATCGTAGGCATTAGCCTTAATTTTAGCGTATTGTGAGATATCATCCATCAGGGCGATATGTTCCGGTTTTGGTGACGTGAACGGATGATGACGAGCTACCCAGCGATTTTCCTCTTCGGCATATTCAAATAACGGAAAGTCTATTACCCACAACGGTTTAAACTCGTTTTTGTTGCGTAAACCGAGGCGTTCTCCCATCTCAAGGCGGAGCTCGCTGGCAGCTTTCCTGGTACGCTCTTCTCTGCCGGCCAGTACCAGTATGAGGTCGCCCGGTTCAGCCTGACATTTTTGCACCCATAATTTTAACTGGGATTCATCGAAAAATTTATCCACAGAACTTTTCAGGGAACCGTCGGCGCCATATTTCACATAAACGAGCCCGCTCATGCCAATCTGCGGCCGTTTTACCCATTCTGTGAGTTCATCCAGCTGTTTACGGGTATATTCTGCACAACCTTTGGCAGCAATCGCCACTACCAGTTCTGCATCATCAAATACCTTAAATCCTTTGTTTTTAACGGTATCGTTCAGGTTTACCAGCTTCATTTCAAAGCGGATATCCGGTTTATCGTTACCATAGTATTCCATGGCATCATCCCATGTCATACGAGGGAAGGGCTCATTGAATTCGATACCTTTTATTTCTTTGAAAATATATTTCAGCATATTTTCGAAAGTATTCAGAATGTCTTCCTGCTCTACAAAGCTCATTTCACAGTCGATCTGTGTGAATTCCGGCTGGCGATCGGCCCGGAGATCTTCATCCCTGAAGCATTTTACGATCTGGTAGTAACGGTCGTAACCACTTACCATCAGCAGCTGCTTAAATGTTTGCGGCGACTGTGGCAGGCCGTAGAACTGATTGGGATTCATGCGGCTGGGCACCACGAAATCGCGGGCACCTTCGGGGGTGGAGTTGATCAGGAACGGAGTTTCTATATCCAGGAAGCCGGCGGTGTGCAGGTAATTCCTTGCAGCACGGCCTATGCGGTAGCGCAGTTCCAGGTTTTGCCTCACCACATTGCGGCGAAGATCCAGGAAACGGTACTTCATGCGCAGCTCATCACCTCCGTCGGTATCATCCAGCAGGGTGAAAGGCGGCGTTTTGGCAGCGTTCAGGATAGTGAAGTCGCTAACAGTGATTTCGATATCACCGGTAGGGATATTCTTATTTTTATTGGAGCGCTCAGTTACGGTACCTTTTACCTGGATAACGAATTCACGACCCAGGGGCTGGGCATCCAGCCTGGCATTCAGATTTTCACCAAACAGCAGCTGTGTGATCCCGTAACGATCTCGCAGATCCACGAAATTGATGCTGCCAAACTTTCTTACTGTCTGTATCCATCCGGCCAGTGTTACTTCCTGACCCACCTGTTCTATTCGTAATTCCCCGCAAGTGTGCGTCCTGTACATGCGTAAATAATTGATTTAGTTAGTTTTATGGTTGAATTACGGGATAAGCTGTCTTCAATTGGCGACCACTATCCAGTTGTTCACTTACACCCATAAGGGGGGCAAAGATACGGTTTGGATCCTGCATTTTAAGCCCGCGGTGTGTTAAAAATATCTATACAGGCTGATCTCCCTCATCAGAGGCGCATTTGAAACAAACACATCCTTTAAATGTGCTGCCATGAAAGGGGCTAGCGAGCATCCCTTGGTTCCGAGGCCGTTAAATATACCGATGGCAGGGTATTCGGGATGGAAACCGGCAATCGGGCGCCGGTCGTTCCCCGAGGGGCGTACGGCAGCCAACTGGTCTGTCACCTCAAACGGTACTTTGAGCAGCTGGCGAAGGTTCTTTTCCAGGGTTTCCCGTTGCCCGGCGGTGGGGTGATCATTTTCATAATCCCAGGCGAAAGAAGACCCTGCCCAAAACAAATCTCCCTCCTGAGGAACGAGGGTTATTCCTTTTTTGATGATATCGGCTGTTTCCAGTCCGGGTACCTTCACTAATAGTACCTCTCCTTTATTAGGCAAAAATTTAACCGTCTTAAAATAAGGCAGCCCGGTAGTTGCTACGCCATCGCAGAAGATAATTTTTCCGGCTGCGATATCTTTATAAACAATACCATCGGCAGTTATTTCCATATCATTTACATCAAAATGAGTTGTAACAAGAGCATCCAGAGATTCCAGATATTGGCGGTAAGCGGACAGTAACTGCCGGAGATTAACAGTAGCGCCTTTTACAATAGCGGCGCCATATGGCTGATCCAGATATGCTTCGTATTTCAATGCAGTGGGTAACTCCGTATATGCATTGCCGGTAGTTTTGTTAAGGAAAGCTTCTCTCATTTGGGCTGAAGGGAAAACGGTCCATAACTGACGCTCTGTAAAAACCGGCACCTGCAGCAAAGCCGAAAGCTGCAGATAGGTAGTTTTTGCAAACGGATAAATAGTATCGTACATCCAGGCTGGCTCAAACCGGCGACCGGATACCGGGTTAATAATTCCCGCGGCCACCCTTGATGCACTGTTAGGTTTAGCGTCGTCTATAACGATTACTTTTTTCCCTGCCTCTAGTAAGAACCAGCTCAGCATGGTTCCCGCAATTCCCTGCCCTATGATAATGTAATCTGCTTTCCTCATAATCCCAAAAATAGGGATAATGCAAAATACAAAACTTTAAGAATTAAGAATATAGAATAGGGAATTAAGAATGAAAGCGAAGAATTTAGCGGATAGTATTTGGAGTGAACCCAAAAGGTTAGACGTTTTTTAAAAATAAAGAGATTAAGTTAAATGGCCTGAGTTCGGTAATTTACAGGGCTCAGGCCATTTAATTTTAGTTTGATTCTATCGTTATTGTAGTAGCCAATATATTCTTCAATCTGCTGTTTTAAGACTGTAATAGAGTCAAATTTTTCAAGATAGAACAACTCTGTTTTTAGGACACTAAAGAAACTCTCCATAGCAGCATTGTCCAAACAATTACCTTTTCCAGACATGCTCTGCTCGATATTGCAGTCAATCAGCATCTTTTGATATTGTTTCATCTGGTATTGCCATCCCTGATCAGAGTGTAATATCAGTTTACTATCGGTAGGCAGCCTGGGGAGGGCATTTTGAAGCATATCAATGATTGGCTGAAAGGTGGAGCGTTCCGATAGACTATAACTCACTATTTCCCCATTGTACAGATCCATTATAGGAGAAAGATAGAGCTTTTGATCTCCTACCACAAACATGGTTACATCTGTAACCCATTTTTGGCAGGGCTTCTCTGCTTTAAAATCCCTCTTTAGCAGATTGGGCGCGATTCTGCCCTGCTGCCCTTTATAAGATCTGTATTTTTTTACCCTGACCAGGCTTTTCAAATTACAGGCCCTCATCATTTTCAGTACTGTCTTGTGATTAATTTCCCTGCCTGATCGCCTCAATGCTGCTGTTATGCGTCTGTAGCCATATCTACCTTTATGCTGATGATAAAGCGCTGTTATTGCTCCTTTTAATATGGCATGTTTATCAGGTACTGACACTTGTTTGAGATAGTAATAATAAGTACTTCGAGCCATCCCTGCCACCTTCAGCAGTAACTCCAATGAATAATGCGGCCTTAATTCTCTGATGGCTCTTGCCGCTTGTTTTGATCCTGAGCGGCTTTCTCTTCCTGAATTAAGGCATCCAACTTTTTTAGGTAGGCATTCTCCGCCCGCAAATACAACAGCTCTGCCTCTAAAGCCGCTAGTTTGGCCTGTGTTGGATCTGTTACTGGTTTTTTACTCTTTTTCGATTTTTTTGTCATCGTCGAACTTTTTCGGCCTCTTGTCTCTTTTAACAACCCGGCAGCTCCCTCTCGTTCATACTTTTTAAGCCATCGACCAACTATATTATCCTGGGTAATACCAAAAATCATGGCTGTTTGCATTAAAGATAACCCCTTTTCAAACATATACTGGAGCACCTGGAATTTAAATGTTCCTGTATAATTACCTGGGCGCTGCTGTAATCCTGCTTGTCCATGAAGCTTATAAAGATTGACCCAACGGTGAATTGTGGTATCGGTGCCTCCGATCTTGCGGGCAGCTGAGCTAAATGTGTCATGACCTGACAGTACGGACTTAACTGCTATTTGCTTTTGCGCTAAACTGTATTTGATTCGCTTATCCATAAAAATGCCCCCATAAAGTGTCTAACTTTTTGGGGGCACTTCAATTATAATCGCTAAGTTCTTCGCTTTCATTCTTAATTCCCTATTCTATATTCTTAATTCATTCTGTAACTTTTACACTCAATCCACTGCTATGCGCTGAAAACTCAGGCGCATACATACATTGCGCAGTACTGATGCCATTAGAAAATTTTCCCTGATGCGTAACAAACAACGTATATTCGAATACGTGAGTGCCTTTGGGAAGATAGCTGAAGAAGAAATCAGTAGAGGCATCCCGGGTGCTTTCGTAATAGCTCATTCCATTCTGCCATTTAGCAGCGCTGATTACATTCACTGGTTCGAAGCAGGCTGCCCGCATGTCTTTCAGGTGGATGTATTCCATATCTCTGTCGGCTCTCATCACCACGCGTACTTTCACTTTATCTCCTACTTTCAGCTGGTTGCCTTCTTCGATTTTCGTCAGCACCGGTCCTTTATCGGTGTTCACTTCTTTGAACAGTTCCTTTTCCAGCACTAATGGTGTGGCGGCAGCCGTGATCTTATCCAGGTCCTGGAAATATTGCCAGTATACGGCCCCCCAGGAGGGTTGTCCTTTGCTGTCGTGTACTGTTACGGTAATATTGCCCATATCAGGTTTCACTGCTTTGGCATCGAATCTCTCTTTAAAATAACCAGTACCTGCTTCTGTAGCTGCAGGTTTCACTGCGGTACTGCCCAATTGGATATTCACTTCCGGTGCAGCGGCCAGCCAGTTACTTCCCTGCAACAGCATTGCGTAACAGGCATCGGCTGTGGCTTTGGTTGTATGCCAGTTATTGGTCTGTTTATTTTTCAGCAGCCAGGTTTTCATATCGTTCACGGCGGCGGCATCATTACCTGCTACCTGAAATGCTTCGATCAGCAGGGCCTGTGTTTCGATTGGTGCGTTCCGCCAGCTATAACCGGCTGCTATATCTTTCCAATACATTCCCATTTCTTTGCTGTTCATCGCATTTTCTTTCAGCGATTTCAGTATAGCCTTTGGCGTTACCTGATCATTATTCCTGAAGAGCGATAAAGCAATCATTCCCTGTGCATACCTGCTTTGTTTCAGCCAGTATTTCTGCTGCTGTGCATAGAAATAATCGAACGACTTACGGAAGGCCGCCGGAACCGGACGTTTAAAAAAGCTGCGGGCATACAGATAGTGGATCTCTGTATCGGTGATATGTTCCCCTTTCAGATCTGCCTTTTGTTTGATCAGCTCATGGTAATCCTTATCCAGTTGTATGTCGAGATACTCCATTGCTTTATTGGCAATGTCGCTGGCTCTGCTGTCTTCTTTACCAGTAAGCTGCTGTAAATGACCGAGGCCGGCCAGTATGTACTGTGTTACAAATCTATCGTCCCACATTCCTGTGAACCATGGGAAAGCACCATTGGGTGCCTGTTTGGCAGCCAGCTGATCCAACGCTGCTTTTCCTTCCTTTTGCATACGCTGCAGATCGAACAACAATGCAATATGCTTTTTCTGTTCTGTTTCATTCTTTGCCGCCATCACCCAGGGTGTTTCCTGCAACAGTACATTTTTCAGTTCCTGGTTTTTCTCCAGGTTACTCATCAGCGCTGCGGTATCTGCTGTTTTCCATTTCTCAAAAATGGCATTCAGCTTAGGCGTGGCGTTCGCGATGTGAGTAGCAAGGGTATTGGCATAATAGCGGTTGAATACCTGCTCTGCACATTCGTAGGGAAACTCCATCAGGTAAGGCAATGCCTGCACTGCATACCAGGCAGGATTGCTGGTGTATTCCACGGTAACGGCATGTTGTGAAAGGGTTTGATCGCCGCCACTCTGCAACAGCTTATTAAAGCTAAATTCATGCTTACCATCGCCTCTTACCGGCAGTGGCAGCGATTCTGTTACCAGCATACGATTGGTCAATACCGGCACCGCATTCTCTTCTCCATCGCTGAAGTTACCGGCCTGCGCCACCACTCTGTATACAAGCGCACTCTGGAAACCATGCGGGATCTGCAGCGGGAAAGTCACTACGGTACTCTGACCTGCTTTTGCGGTGAAGTGTTGTGTTGGGAATATATTCTGAAACCATCCATCAACAGGCTGCATGGTGGCTGCATCCAATAGCTCCAGGTGTGCCTGGCCTATCAGCATGGAATCCGAGAGGTTAGTTACTTTGGCGGTAAATTCCATTTTATCGCCTTCACGTACAAAGCGCGGCGCATTGGGCTGTATCATCAGCATTTTCTGCGTAACGATACTGTTTTTCACGAGGCCGAATGAAAGGTCCTTTGTATGTGCCAGTCCCTGGAAGTTCCATTTGGTAAGGGCTTCCGGTACGGTAAAGCCGAAACTGATGTTGCCATCTTTATCAGTACGCAGGTCCGGCAGGAAAAATGCTGTTTCCTGGAAGTTGGTACGGACAGGCATTTCGGCCGCAGGAGCTGGCGGGGCCTGGTTGGTACCTGCTGATTCCTTTACTTTGTTCTGTTCCTTATCATTTGCCGAGACATCCTGTTTCGCCACTGTTTCCATCATAGCAGCAGGTGCCGGCGCTGCTTCTACAGTTGCATAGGCGGCATTTTTGCTCAGCATTCGCCGTTGTATGCCCGGTGCACCAGCGCCATATGCCATTATTCTATGTTGGCTCCACATATTCCATCCAAAGAGATTCAGCTGATCATATGTCTTGTCTTTCTTAGGATAGTAGTTGCCATGATAAGGATTGTACAGCGTGTTGGAAACCTCTATTTTAAAGTTAGCATTTCCTTCAAAGGCAGCAGCATTGGCGGCAAACGGGTTGATGCCTGGCAGATACCAATCGCCCGGACTGAAAGCATCGAGCGAAGCATCATACATAGATGCCAGCATTTCCGCAGCTACCTTTTCCTGTTTATAACCTGAGATCTGTACCGTCCATTTTTCCTGCTCACCGGGCAACAGTTTATCACGATGGGTGCCCAGTTTTACATCCAGGGCTTTATTATCCCAGGGAACGATGATGCTGGGATGTACCGTAAACAGGCGGTTGTCTTTTACAAAAACATACCCCAGCTCTATGTTACCACGATCATTTTCTGTAACCGGGAAATCCAGTTTTTTAACGCCCGATAGTTCCAGTGTTCTACGTATATCTTTGTCGGAGGTAACGGTACGTTTCGATTCGATTATATGCAACCCGGTAACCGAAGTTCCCAGCAGCAATGCCGCTGTTTTCCCCGGTTCCACGCTGTGCTCAGGCTGATATGTCCATAAATAAGATGGCACCGACAATGTTTTCGCAGCCGGATCAACGATCTCGAAAGTTTTCCGCTGCACTACTGAATCGTTATGATTATCGATGGTGCTCACTTCCATTTCATAAAATCCCGGAGCCAGCTTTTTGGTATCCAGTTTTATTCTACCCTCTTCAGTGGCAGCTACGGTTTCTTTCACCACCGCCTCTTTGCGTGGCCATGATTTCGGGTCATCTTCGTTTTTGTAGATGTCCAACGGAAAATCCTTTATGTAGCTGGATTCATCCATCACAAACTGATCTGGTTCATCCCAGTAACGATGGCGCAGCAGGCGTTTTGCCGGCTCCAGTGGTTTCAACTGCACCGTAAGCTGAGCCGGCTGAAATGCGCCATTCAGATTTGTGGACGATATCCTGATTTGGTCCAGATCTTTTTGTTCCAGGCGATCCGGAGCGGTGATACCGATTTCCATCGACTGGTAACCGGCATTCACGTATTGTTGTGAACTGCGGGTTTCTCCGTTCAGATCAGTAACATCCGCGAAAACCTCGTAGTTAAAGATCGGTTTTGTAGTCGGGCTTACAGACTTATCGGCCAGTGCCGGGAATTTGACAGTGAAAGCTCCGTTGGCATCCGTAGTAGTTTCTCCATGTGCAATTTCCCTTGAGCTGCCGCGTGGAATTATCTTCCAGTGAAACAGCCAGGGATAAGGAAAGCGTACATGGCGTACTACCCTCCAGGTTACCTTTGCCCCATCAATATTATTTCCGGCGTAAGCCAGCGCTTTTGCATGGGTAGTAACGGTATCGCCTAAACGATAGTTACCCTTGATGGTATCGAATTGTACATAAAACTTCGGGCGTTTGTATTCTTCCACCTGGAAAGCACGATGAGCATTAGCACGGTTATCCTCCAGCGCAAAGCTGCCATTCATACGGCCTTCGGGTAATGTGAATTTACCGGAATAAGCGCCATAATCGTTGGTGGTAACTTTAATGGAATCTACCTTATCACCATTGGCATCTGACAAGGTGAGGGTGGTGGTATAATTTGCAAGGATATCGCTCCGGGAAGCATTCGGTGCTTTTCTGATCACAATTCCTTTGAAATAAACAGTCTGCCCAGGGCGATATATGCCTCTGTCGGTGAACAGAAAAGTTTCTATCTGTTCTTTCTCTGATAATTCTACGTTATAAAGCTGGTATTTGTATTCTGTCAGATACAATTCGTCTGCTGCTTTCTTCCAATGAAGACGCACGCTGTTCATATTTTTAGGAGTAGCAATGTTTACACTCCCATCTGCTCCTGTAACGCCGCTTTTATACAGGCTCCAGTTTTCCTGGTTATTCTTGTAATCATATTTCATTACATTGAGCGTTACCCCGGCCAACGGCTTTCCGGAAGTGCGATCCAAGGCATAATACAAATCGCCGTTGCTGATATAACTGATGGATGAAACCCATGTCAATTGTATAGCCAGCGGATTATTTTCTGTAGAAAAGGCAGGAGAAGAGCTTGCCAGCAATATATAATGCCCTACCGGCAGTGCGTCGATTTTAATTTCTGTATTGTGCTGTAAGTAATCGGCCGGATCCGGTAATGGCTGCTGCCAGTCTTTGACAGACTGACGGCCTGTTATCAGTTTCCAGTATTTCTGCTGACGATCGGAGTAGTCCGCCTGAGCCTTCTGCAATTGGGCAAGAAATTCCTCGTCCACTTTAATCACCCGCAGATACAGTTTATTGATATTTTTATAAGTAACCAATGTACGGAATGCCTGATCCGGCACATTCACTACTTCAGTGGTCAGCAACAGGGCTTTTGTTTTCAATTGTTCCAGCATTCTTGCACACTCCACGCCGCCGGAAGAATTGGGCGCCAGTTCAACTGCCTGCTCGCAGAGTTCCTTCGCTTTTTTAAGCGCAGCAGCCCTGTTTTCCATCGTTTCATTGCCCTGATTTCCGGCTTGTACGTAGTGGGTAGCGAGCATACTCAATACAGCGGCCTGTCCTGGATCACCGGCATTAGCCTGCCGGAGTTGTTCCAATGCGGCCACATAAAGTGCATCTTTATTCTCCATTACGCCGGCCTGGTATGCATATGCGATTCTTTCGAGATCTATATCCAGGAGGGCGGCTTTATCGCCGGTATGCAAACGTGTAAGCTCCTGCAGGATCAGCAGGGCCTGGAATTGCAATGATGCCGGATCGGACGAAGTAAAAGTATGACCGCCAAAGGTTGCAGCCGGCGCAAATACAGCAGGGTCGGTCAGTTCAAATTGATTGGCTGGTTTAGTGATAGTAGCCTCACCGGATTTAAAGAAATCCAGGGCCCTGTGTGCGAGCAGATCGTACAGGGTAGGACGTAGTGTCCGGGTATTTCCCTTCACAATAATCGGATCGAACGATGTGAGCGCCGTTTTTTCCAGCGAGGTCCTGTCGGCCAACGATCCCATGTAGGCAGCCGAGATCTCATGAAATAACCTGTCGGCCCCCCACGTGGTAATATCGTTACCGGTATCGTTTGCCAGTGTGGTGCGTCCGAGCAGCTGATAACGATTATTGAGATAATAATACCGGAGTACGTCTCCTTTAATACTTTGCAGGATCGCTTTCTGAGGACCGGCAGCAGCGGCAATTTCCCGGTTAAGCTGTTCGAGGTTCTGCAATGTGCTGCTGTCGTTGACTTCGTCGTTATACTTCATACGATAGATCAGCGCTTTGATCTGCTGCACAGTCATTTTTTCCTTCACAGCATGGCTATAGATGCCATTTACTATCTCCAGGGCTGATTTGGGCAGTCCCTTTTCTTCGAGGGCTGTCACCTGTTTCCATGAATTGTCGTAGTTAAACTGGGCCATCATCTTAGAGCTGCTAACAATTAAAACAAAGAATATTGCGGTGAATAAACGCATGGGTTCATGATTTACGGTAAGTTCCTTTTACAAAGGATGTGGATAACAATACAATTTCCATAAAAGGGGAACAAAAAAGGTGAAAAGCTCGGAAAAAATTGCTCCTCACTTTTCACCTTATATATTTTAGGCAGATGGATTACGCCATTACTGTTGCTTTTGCCAATACTTCTGCCATGGTTTTACCGATGTTGGCAGGGCTTTCTACTACATGTACACCGCATTCCGCCATGATCTTCATTTTGGCAGCTGCAGTATCTTCTGCTCCACCGATGATGGCACCAGCGTGGCCCATACGGCGTCCGGGAGGGGCAGTCTGGCCGGCGATGAAACCAACTACGGGCTTAGTTCCATATTCTTTGATCCAGCGGGCAGCGTCAGCTTCCATGCTACCGCCGATTTCACCAATCATGATGATACCTTCGGTTTCAGGATCGTTCATCAGCAGTTCTACTGCATCTTTGGTAGGGGTTCCGATGATCGGGTCGCCACCGATACCGATAGCGGTGGAAACACCCAAACCAGCTTTTACAACCTGGTCAGCTGCTTCGTAGGTCAGTGTACCGGATTTAGATACGATACCAATTTTTCCTTTTTTGAAGATAAAGCCAGGCATGATACCTACTTTAGCTTCTTCAGCAGTAATAACACCCGGGCAGTTAGGTCCGATGAGGCGGGTATTGGTTCCCTGCAGGAAGTTTTTGGCTTTGATCATATCCTGAACAGGAATACCCTCTGTGATACATACCACCAGGGCAATACCGGCTTCGGTAGCTTCCATGATGGCATCCGCAGCAAATGCAGGAGGTACAAAAATGATAGATACGTTTGCACCGGTTGCTTTTACAGCATCCGCCACGGTATTGAACACCGGGCGCTCGAGATGTGTAGTACCACCTTTTCCGGGGGTTACACCACCTACTACCTGGGTACCGTATTCAATCATTTGTGTAGCATGGAATGTACCTTCTGTACCGGTAAATCCCTGCACGATCACTTTGCTATCCTTATTAACTAAAACACTCATCGCGCTTGTTTTATTGGTTTAATATTATGTGTCTGATTCTTCTGGACGGCAAAAATAAGCCGATTTCCCTAATTCTGCAATTTAGTGCCTTTAAGATAAAGCTACCAATTAAGGGAAAAATAATTGCGCTGCATTGATTTAAATAATATTAAAAGCGAATGTATAATAAAATAGATTACAGTAAATAGTAAAATTTACAGGAAGATGTCTTTCTAAAAAAATAATCCCGGAAGCGGCTGGCCCTGGCCAGTTACCTCCGGGATGTTATAATTATTTAATGATCCCTATTGCTTTCCCTGCTCTTTCTTCAGCTGTTCCTTCCATTTTCCGTCTTTGAACAATTCCAGCTGACGCATTTCCTTGGCTTCCCGCAGGAATTCGGAAGCAAAAATGAAGTCGTTTAGTTTCTGGTCATTACTGAATACGATTTCTTTATTGCTCCCCTCCCACTGTTTCTGACCCTGATACATGTAAACGATATGATCGCCGCTCTCCATTACGGTATTCATATCATGGGTATTGATAACGGTGGTGATATTATATTCTTTGGTTAATTCGGTAATGAGCTTATCGATCAGGAGCGAGGTTTGAGGATCCAGACCGGAGTTAGGCTCATCGCAGAAAAGATATTTGGGATTGAGCACGATGGCCCTGGCAATACCTACTCTCTTTTTCATACCGCCGCTGATCTCTGCAGGAAATTTTTTAGCGGCCTCTTTCAGCTGTACCCTTTCCAGACATTCTGCTACCCTGGTCTTTTTTTCTTTCAGGGTACCGGTGCCGAACATTTCCAGGGGAAACATCACATTTTGTTCTACGGTCATACTGTCGAACAATGCTGATCCCTGGAACAGCATACCTATTTCCTGGCGTATTCCTTTTTTTTCCTTGTCATTCATCGCGGTGAAATCCTGCTTATCATACAGCACTCTCCCGGCATCCACTCCCATCAGGCCCACTATACATTTCATCATCACTGTTTTACCACTACCACTGGATCCAATGATGAGGTTTACTTTACCGGACTCCATTACCGCCGATACTCCCTTCAATATTTCCTTATCCCCGAAGCTCTTTCTTATATCTTGCAGTTCAATCATGATTACAGTAATATAGCCGTTAATGCATAGTCCATAAACAATATCAGCACGCAGCTTACCACTACAGCAGTAGTACTGGCCTTACCGATTTCCAATGCGCCACCGGTAACGTTGTAGCCATAGTAAGCTGATACACTGGCGATGATAAATCCGAATGTATAGGATTTCGCCATCGCAAAAAATACGTTATACGCCTTAAACTCCTGTCGCAGTCCCTGCATGAATTGTTCCGCGGAAATAATACCGGATAAAACGCCGGCTTCTTTACCACCCCATACACCCAGGAAACCGGAAATGGCTACCAGAACAGGAATCATCAGTACGGCTGCCAATATCTTAGGCAAGATCAGGTAACCCTTTGTATTGATACCCATGATTTCCAATGCATCAATCTGTTCGGATATACGCATGTTACCCAGTTCTGATGCTATTTTGGAACCGATCACCCCTGCCAGTACAATGCTGGTGAGGGTAGGTGCAAATTCGAGGATAATGGTATCTCTTACCACCTGGGCAATGGTACTCTTGGGTATGATAGGACTTACCAGCTGATATGCAGTTTGTAAGGTGGTTACACCTCCCATGAACAGGGAAATGATGAACACTATCCCGAACGACCCTACGCCGATATCAACACATTGCTGCATAAACTGCTTCCAGTACATTTTCACGTTTTCCGGGCGGGAAAACATGTCCTTGAGCATGAGCAGGAAGTTTCCGAAATGATAGAAGAATTTGAACTCCATAACTGGTCAAAGATAGGAAGGATTTTGTCAATCGTACCTTAATTTAAGATTTAATACAGGGCTTAGCGCAAACTGCTGACCAATAAACGCTTTAAACTACGCTCTATTATCTCACCCATTGTTTTACAGCGGGAGAACACTGCATCATGATAATATTCGGCCAGCTCATCTCCCAGCTGCTGGATCTTTTCAGGGAATGAAACCCGGTCGGTCATAATCACATCGCGCAGATCTTTAATCCGATGCCGGTGTGCCTTGATACGGCGGGCGATTACCGCTCTTTCTTCCTGTTGATATTGCTTGACTACCTCAGCATTCAGGTGCTTGATGGCCAGTTCCACGAATACCCGGTTCTCTTTGAAATACTGGGGCATATAAAGCGTACGTCTGCCTTCATAGAATTGCTGATCAAAGTCGATCGCACGGATACGGAATTGCACGTCATCAAAGTCGGGGGTGATATCGAAAACAAAGTTGTAAGAACGCATATCTCCCAGCAACCGTACAAAGCAGCGTTCATTGAACTTTACAAATTCCTTTGCGATACGTTTGGGATTGAACTCCGGCCTGTTCAGGTAATGCTGTATGAACTGATCACCGGGCACGCCGGCAATATGTTCTTCTACCAGTGTGTTTCCATCCACCAGAAAGTTCATCCAGTAAGGCGAAAGGATATGCTCGAGTTCCAATCCATATATCCGGGAAGCGTCAGCAATCTTGATATAAAAATAATCGTATACCTCGTTGTAATTATTGACGATTTTGATACGGAAAGGATGTGAGTTACCAAAGGTGCAGTAATCTATCCGCTCGATATGCAGATGTTCTTCGGCCGTCTGATCACCACCTGCTTTCAGAATGGAGTAGATACGCTTTAGCCCGGCGTGTATAGAGCCCACCATGCTCTGGGGATAAAACACGGTTTCCCATAAAGTATCTTTTCCTTCTTTGTCGTATACCGAAATAGACTGATCATAATACTTCAGCTCTTCGTAAGACAATGGCAATTTTATTTCCCGCTCATACAATTTAAGATAGTTACGGAAAGCAGTATTGATAGGGAAAAAGATCTTTTTGCGCGAGATGGTTTGCATAGGATAAAAATAAGGAAAAAGCAGCAAGCAAACATCCCTAAAACAAACAACCGGAGCGATATGCCCCGGTTGTTACCTGTTTTTATAATTTGTTTATGCTTTCTTCTTTTTTCCTTTCGCGTTCTTTACTTCCGCATCACGGCAGCATTTTTCCTGCGCATCTACTACTGCAATATTTACCATGTTCACGATCTGCCGCACCGTACTGCCCAGCTGAAGAATGTGCACCGGTTTTTTCATACCCAGCAGGATAGGTCCGATGGCATCGAAACCTGCCACTTCCTGCAACAGGTTATAAGCAATATTACCGGCTGCGAGGTTCGGGAAGATCAGTGTATTTACTTCTTCTTCCAGTAATTCGGTAAACGGATAATTGTCTTTCAGTATTTCTTTATTAAACGCCATGGCAGCCTGGATCTCACCATCTACTATTAATGACGGGTCGCGGAGTTTCACCAGTTCCCTGGCTTTACTCATGGTTTGAGCTTCAGGCGTTGGGCTGCTGCCGAAATTAGAGTACGACAGCATAGCGATACGGGGCGTAATGTTGAAGTTTTTTACTTCTTTGGCAACCATCATGGTGATGTCCGCCAGCTCTTCTGCCGTTGGATTGAAGTTTACCGTGGTATCGGCCAGGAACAACGGTCCGCGTTTGGTTTGAATGATATACATACCGGCAACGCGTTTAGCACCATCTTCCATACCGATCACCTGCAATGCCGGGCGGATGGTATCAGGATATTTACGGGTCAGACCGGAGATCAATGCATCTGCCTGACCGGTTTCCACCATCATACAACCAAAGTAGTTACGTTCGCGCATGATCTTACGTGCTTCATACTGGTTCAGACCTTTACGCTGGCGTTTCTGGAAGAACAGGTCTCCGAACTGATGGCGGGTTTCCTTCATATCCTCGCTCTTGGGATCGATGATCACTGCATCTTCTATCTCAATCGCATTTTCTTTCATCAGTTCTCTGATACGGGCTTCGTTACCCAGCAAAATCGGATAGGCAATTCCCTCATCGTTTACCACCTGAGCAGCCTTCAGTACCTTGAGATTATCTGCTTCTGCAAATACAACTTTTCTCGGATCGCGGCGGGCTTTGATACCGATTACCCTGAAGAGCTGGTTATCCAGGCCCAGCCGGTGGTTCAGCTCATTGCGGTATGCCTCCCAGTCGGTGATCGGATTATGTGCCACCCCACTGTCCATTGCCGCTTTGGCTACTGCCGGAGCAATAGTGCTCAGCAGTCGCGGATCCAGCGGTTTTGGAATGATATATTTAGGTCCGAAGAAAATGCTTTTTTCGTTGTAGGCGAGGTTCACGATATCCGGTACCGGCGATTTTGCCATATCAGCCAGGGCTCTAACAGCAGCCAGTTTCATTTCATCATTGATCTGGGTGGCCCTTACATCCAACGCACCGCGGAAGATATACGGGAAGCCCAATACATTGTTCACCTGGTTAGGATAATCGGAACGGCCAGTTGCCATAATGATATCCGGACGGGCGGCAATGGCCACGTCATAAGCGATTTCCGGATCAGGGTTAGCCATGGCAAACACAATCGGGTTTTTCGCCATGCTCTTGATCATTTCCGCTGTTACCACATTGCCTACTGACAATCCGAGGAATACATCAGCACCTTTCATGGCTTCTGCCAAAGTGGTGATCTTCGAATCGGTAACAAACTGTTTATGCCTGTCGGACAGGTTTTTACGGGACTTATTCAGCACGCCGTCTTTATCAAACATAATAAAGTTCTCCGGCTTGGCTCCCAAGGCCACATACAGTTTCACACAGGCCATGGCGGCTGCACCGGCACCGTTCACCACTATCTTTACCTTCTCTACTTTTTTCTTTACCAGTTCCAGTGCATTCAGTAAGGCAGCAGACGAAATGATGGCCGTTCCGTGCTGGTCGTCATGCATGATCGGTATTTTCAGCTCCTTCCTCAGCCGGTCTTCTATTTCAAAGCACTCCGGGCTTTTAATATCTTCCAGGTTAATACCTCCGAAAGTTGGCTCCAGCGCTTTTACCGCCGCTACAAAGGTATCCGGATCTTTTGCATCCAGTTCAATATCAAACACATCAATATCAGCAAATATCTTGAATAATACCGCTTTACCTTCCATTACGGGCTTACCCGCTTCCGGGCCAATATCTCCGAGCCCGAGTACGGCGGTACCATTGCTGATTACGCCTACCAGGTTGCCTTTGGCTGTATATTTATAAACGTTTTCTACATCTCTGTGAATTTCTTTGCAAGGCTCAGCTACTCCGGGAGAGTAGGCCAGTGAGAGATCCCATTGTGATTTAGTGTCTTTCGTAGGTATGACTTCTATTTTACCCGGCCTTCCCAATGCGTGATAATCCAGCGCATCCTGCTTATTCAGTTTCTTTGCCATATAAATATAAGATTGTTATTGGGCGTGCAATATACGAAGTATTGCATTACGCCCATCCACCCAAATAGTGTGACGCCCCTGCTTAATTAAGTCTGTCTACCATTAAAATTACTTACTTTTACAGCGTTAAACATTTGCAAATATCATGATACAACGCATCCAGAGCCTCTATCTGTTATTGGCAGCAGCTGCCGCCGCTGCTGCTTTATCTTTCAACCTGTGGAAAGCAACACTGACCAATAATTCGGTGACTTACGTAAACGCCTCCAGCAATTACCTCCTGTTTGTGCTGTATGTTGTTGTAATATTGCTGTCTGTCGTATCGATTTTTCTTTTTAAGAAACGTAAGTTGCAATTCAGGTTAACTGTTTTTGGTATTCTTTTCGGACTGGGTGCGCTGGGTTACCAATATTATGTGGTGCAACAAACAGCCAACAGGCTTAGCTCCGGCACATCTATCGCTACGGCCTCTTATCTGCCGGCATCCTTTCTGCCTATTGTGGTGATCATCTTCCTTTTCCTTGCTGCAAGGGGTATTTATAAGGATGAGAAACTGATTAAATCATTGGATCGGCTAAGGTAGAGCCTTTAGTCTTTAGCTTTTAGCCTTTAAAAAAATGCAGCGAAGATCATAATGTTGTGATCTTCGCTGCATTTTTATTTTTCTAAAGACTATTTCAAAAACTGCCCTGTCTGACTATTTTTCACTTTCTTCATTCCTTCGGGAACACCGGCGTAGAGCAGGTTTCCACCGCCAGCACCGCCTTCAGGACCAAGATCTATGACCCAGTCGGCGCTTTTAATCACATCCAGGTTGTGTTCTATTACCAACACCGTATGACCCTGTTCAATCAGTGCGTTAAAGGAGTCGAGCAGTTTGCGGATATCATGAAAGTGCAAACCAGTGGTAGGTTCGTCAAAAATAAAGAGGATATGCCCCTGGGCTTTACCCTTTCCCAGGAAGGAAGCCAGCTTCACACGCTGGGCCTCTCCACCACTCAGCGTATCGCTGCTCTGGCCAAGCTCTACATATCCCAGTCCCACACTACTCAGTGGGCGGATCCTGTTACAAACGTCTTTTTCGTCTTTAAAGAATTCCAACGCTTCATCTACGCCCAGTTCCAGCACTTCGTATATATTCTTGCCCTTATAGGTTACCTCGAGTACTTCATCTTTAAACCTTTTGCCTCCACAGCTTTCGCAGGTAAGATGCACATCGGCGAGGAACTGCATTTCCACGATCACTTCCCCTTCTCCTTTACAGGAATCGCAGCGCCCGCCGTCGACGTTGAAGGAAAAATGCTTGGGCTGAAAGCCACGCATTTTACTCAGGGGCTGGCGGGCAAAAAGATCGCGGATCTCGTCGTATGCCTTGATATAGGTAACAGGATTGGAGCGTGACGATTTACCGATAGGATTCTGATCGATCATCTCTATCTGGGTGATATCATCTACAGCGCCGGTTATTGCCTTATGATTACCTACTCTTTCTGCAAATTCTCCTTTCAGCTTCATCAGGGCAGGATACAGGATCTGTTTAACGAGGGTGGTTTTCCCGGAGCCGCTCACGCCGCTGATTACCGTGAACACCTGCAGCGGAAAGTCGACGGTAATATCTTTCAGGTTGTGCTGGCGGGCGCCTTCCACGGTAATGGCTTTTTTCCATTTACGAACCTTTGCAGGTGGTTCGATACCCAAACGACCACTGAGATATTTACCGGTAAGACTTTTCCCGTCTTCCAGGATCTGCGGGTAAGTACCGGCGAAAATCACTTCTCCGCCCAGATGGCTGGCCAGCGGCCCCATATCGATGATATAGTCTGCTTCTTCCATCATCATTTCATCGTGTTCCACCACCACTACGGTATTACCCAGATCTCTCAATTCCTTCAACACGTTAATAAGCCGGTGAGTATCCCGGGCGTGCAGTCCTATACTGGGTTCGTCGAGAATATACAGGGAATTCGTCAGGTTGCTGCCGAGGGTGCGGGTCAGTTGTATACGCTGGCTTTCCCCACCACTCAGCGTGTTAGCCACGCGGTTGAGGGTCAGGTAACCCAGACCTACATCCAGCAAGGTTTTCAGACGGTGATTGATTTCAATGAGAATGCGTTTACCTATCTGTTGTTCGTATTCATTCAGTTGCAGTTCATCGAACCATTTCCTCAGGTCGGATACCGGCATGTCTACCAGTTCGGCGATATTGCGATTGCCGACCTTTATGTACAAGGCTTCTTTACGCAGACGGCCACCACCACAATCGGGACAAACCGTACGGCCCCGGTAACGGGCCTGCAGCACGCGGTACTGTACCTTGTAGAGGTTCTGTTCCACCATTTTGAAGAATTCGTTCAGCCCATAGAAGTGTTCGTTGCCGGTCCAGAGCAGTTTCACCTGTTCGTCTGTCAGCTCAGCAATGGGTTTATGTATAGGGAATCCAAACTTACGGGCCGATTTAATCAGCGCTTCCTTGTATTCGCCCATCTTCTCTCCTCTCCAGGGTGCCACCGCGCCTTCAAATACGCTCAGGCGTTTATCGGGGATTACCAGGTCGGCATCTATTCCCAATACCTGGCCGAAACCCTCACAGGTTGGGCAGGCTCCGTAAGGATTATTGAACGAGAACAGGTTGGGCACCGGCTCCTCGAACTGGATACCGTCGAGCTCAAACCGGTTGGCGAAATGCTCCATCTTTTTACCGTCTACCTCCAGGTAACAATCCCCTTCACTCTCATAAAAAGCAGTTTGCACGCTATCGGCTATACGATGTTTGTCGTCTTCCTCAAACTCCTTCACTACCAGGCGGTCTATCAATACCCAGGCATCAGCCGGTACTGTTACTTTTTTCTGTTCCAGCAGTTCCTCTATGCGCAGCAATGTGGCACTACCGGGATCGTATAAACGGGAAAAGCCTTTCTGTAACAGGATGTTCAGTTCCTCCTTTGCATCCCTTTTGGCATGCCGGCGGAAAGGCACCAGCATCAGTACTTTGCTCCCATGTTTCAGCCGGACGATGAAATCCACCACGTCGCTGACCTCATGTTTTTTAACCTGTTGTCCGGAGATGGGAGAATAGGTTTTCCCCACCCGCCCGTACAGCAGCCGGAGGTAATCGTATATTTCCGTCATCGACCCCACGGTGGAGCGGGGAGTACGGGTGATCACTTTCTGCTCGATAGCGATAGCCGGACAAATGCCTTTGATATAATCCACATCCGGTTTATTCATCCTCATCAGGAATTGCCGGGCGTAGGAGCTGAGGCTTTCAGCATAACGCCGTTGTCCTTCGGCATAAAGGGTGTCCATCGTCAGGGAAGATTTCCCCGAACCAGACACACCGGTAACCACTACAAGCTTGCTGCGAGGGATAGATACACTTACGTTCTTAAGATTATGTACCCTGGCGCCTTTTATGAAAATATGGTCCTGTGGGCTAACTTCCTGAGGATCAATTATGCTGGTTTGTTTCTTTACTTTTGTTGCCATGACGGAACAAATTTAAGGGAAAAGATGTTAGATCGGGAGCCTGGTTTTTATAGGTGTTAGGAGTACGCTAAAAGCTAATATTGGTGGGGCGAAGTGCTTATTTTTTATTATTTTTTTTATTGAACTATTCTGTTATATTTGCATAGAGACCAGATCTATCTCGCTGGGTATCCCTTAAATTTTCTTTTAACTAAAACTGTTCAGTATCGCATAAACTTTACTTAATCAAAACAACCGAACTGGCTGTAAAGTCTGTAATTTATTTACTAACCCGCCTAGTTGTAGAAGTTTATGCAAGTAATGTACAAATTGTGCGATGAGCAGTTGATTACTCTCTTTAAAAAGGGACATTCTTCCGCATTAGAAGAGTTGGTACACCGTCATAAAGACAAGGTGTTCACTTCCATCCTTTTACTGGTAAAGGATCCTTTCCTCGCTGAAGATATATTTCAGGATACCTTTATCAAAATCATTGACACGATCAGGGCAGAACGCTATACCGAGAAAGGAAAATTTTTACCCTGGGCAATGCGTATTGCCCACAACCTGTGCGTAGATCATTTCAGGAAAATCAAACGTACGCCAATGATCAGGACAGGTGATGATAAGGATATTTTTGATGTACTTGGTTTCAGCGACAGTTGTGCCGAGGAGAAGCTGATCACACGTCAGAGCCACGACCGGGTCCGCAGAATGCTGGACATGTTACCGGAAGAGCAACGGGAAGTAATCATATTGCGACATTATGCTGAACTCAGCTTTAAAGAAATTGCAGACCTCACACAAGTGAGTATCAACACCGCACTGGGTCGGATGCGTTATGGTCTGATCAATCTCCGGAAAATGATGACGGAGAAACAAATCTGTCTATGATGAACCCTTTTTTTTGCTTGCCAGCAACGAGCGGCCGGATGTAATGTCCGACCGCTCGCTATTTTAGGGCAATGCCTAATTACCGTGTACTTTCGAAGATCATCGCAGCTCCCTGGCCAACCCCAATACACATCGAAGCCAGGCCATACCTGGCACCAGGCCGGCGCTTCATTTCATGCAACAGGGTGGTGATGATACGGGCGCCGCTGCAGCCTAAAGGGTGTCCTATCGCAATAGCTCCTCCGTTTACATTTACTATATCAGGGTTTAGTTCCAGGTCGCGGATGCAGGCAAGCGACTGGGCAGCGAAGGCTTCATTCAGTTCCGCAAGGTGCAGCTGATCAACCGAGATTCCGGCCCGCAGCAGTGCTTTGCGTGTAGCCGGCACCGGGCCAATTCCCATTACCGAAGGATCTACCCCGGCTATAGCCATGCTTTTTACCATAGCCAGTGGCTGAAGATTGAATTGCTTTAATGCTTTTGCAGAAACCACCAGGAGCACGGCTGCTCCATCGTTGATCCCTGAGGAGTTACCAGCAGTGACAGAACCATTTTTCGAGAAAGCCGGCCGGAGTGCAGCCAGTTTTTCCAGTGATGTATCCCGGGGCTGCTCGTCTTTAGCAAAAATTACCGGCTCATTTTTATTCGAAGGCACTTCTACCGGCACAATTTCATCCTTCCATTTGCCGGCGTCCAGGGCTGCTTTGTAGAGCGTCTGGCTGCGCAAAGCGAAAACGTCCTGGTCTTCCCGGCTTATGCTCCACTGCGTGGCTACATTTTCGGCAGTTTCGCCCATGGAATATGGATGGTACATATCGGCCAGCCTGGGATTCGTGAACCTCCAGCCGATAGTGGTGTCATATATCTCAGGCTTACGGCTGAAGGCACTATCGGCCTTGGCCATGACAAACGGAGCGCGGGTCATACTTTCCACTCCGCCGGCGAGGTATACATCTCCTTCCTCACACATGACCGCCCTGGCAGCATCCATCACCGCCTGCATACCGGATGCGCATAAACGATTCACTGTACTCCCGCCCACCGTTACCGGCAACCCCGCCAGCAACGCCGCCATGCGGGCTACATTCCGGTTATCTTCACCAGCCTGATTAGCAGCACCGGCAATCACATCTTCAATTACTGCAGGGGGTAATGTTTCATTTCTTCCAATCAACGCCCGGATTACATGAGCAAGCAGATCATCCGGCCTGACGATGGCGAGTGTACCACCATACCGGCCGATCGGGGTGCGTACAGCGTCTACGATATATGCGACTTCCATGAATGTTTTGGTTTATATGCAATATAAAATACATCCCGGCAATTCGGGCAATAAAATCTGGTGATGTACGCATGGCAGAAAATTCCCGGGCAGTATCACATCTTCCTAAATTACATTATATAAAATATCTATTTAGATAATATCATATTATGTAAGCTTTCACTAACCATACTTTTTCGAGGACATTCTGTCAGTACACCAAATATTACGTATCTTTGCCGCTACTTTCCGACTGCCGTAAGGCAGCCATTTGCTCATTTAATGGTCAATAATGAAGTCTGACAATAAAAATATCCGGCATTTAAGTTTACCGGCTTTACAGGAATATTTCGGATCAATAGGCGAAAAGCCTTTCCGCGCGAAACAGGTGTATGAATGGATATGGCTCCGTCATGCTGATAGTTTCGAGGCAATGACCAATCTCTCCAAGGATCTGCGGCAGAAATTAGCTGAACATTTTACCATTCCGGCCGTAAAAGTAGATACCATACAGCAAAGCAATGATGGCACTATCAAGAGCCGTTTCCGCCTGCATGACAATCATCTGGTGGAAGGGGTACTGATTCCCACTGACACCCGGCAGACAGCCTGTGTTTCGTCACAGGTAGGTTGCAGCCTGAGCTGTAAATTTTGCGCCACCGGGTTTATGGACCGCAAGCGGAACCTCGAATATGACGAGATCTATGATGAGGTTGCCCTGATTAATCAGCAGGCACTGGAAACCTATGGAAAAAAATTGAGTAACATCGTATTCATGGGAATGGGAGAGCCTTTGCTGAATTACAAAAATGTACTGAAAGCTATAGAACGGATCACTGCTGAAGACGGGCTGGGCATGTCGCCCAAGCGCATTACCGTTTCCACGGCAGGAGTAGCCAAGATGATCCGCCAGCTGGGGGATGACAAGGTCCGTTTCAACCTGGCCCTTTCCCTGCACGCTGCCAATGATAAAAAACGCAGTGAGATCATGCCCATCAACGACTCCAATAATCTGAAGGAGTTGATTGCAGCGCTGAATCATTTCTATAAAGAAACAGGCAACGATATTTCCTTTGAATACATTCTCTTCAAGGATTTTAACGATTCAAAGGAAGATGCGGACGAACTGATCAGGATTTTCCGGCAGGTGCCGGCCGACCTGGTGAATATCATCGAATACAACCCCATCGATATGGCCAGGTTCCAGAAACCGGATGCACTCGTTGCTGAAGAATTCATGGAATATCTGGGTAAAAATCGTGTGAATGCAAGATTACGCCGCAGCCGGGGTAAGGATATAGATGCTGCCTGCGGACAACTGGCGAACAAAGGCTGATAAAAAACTAAATACTCTTATGGGTCATGCTTTGCATGATCATCAACTAATAATAATTTATGAAGAAAGATCAACCTGCTAAAAAAGGGTTTAGTCCTTCGAAGGACAACAGGTTCGGGAAAAACGATAAACCAGCAGGCAAACGTAGCCGCTTCTCCGACAATGGCGAAAGACCAGGAAAAGCTTCTGCAAAAGACAGTCACAGGGATGGAACGTTTTCGGGTAAATCACGTTTTCAGGGTGAGAAATCCGGTGATGAAAAATCCGGCTTCGGCAAACGCAGCTTCAACAGCGGCGATACGAAGTTTACACGTGGCGACAAAAGCAAGCGCTTTGGAAATGATGAAAGCAAAACCGGCAACAGCGGAACGAAAACCGGACGATTCGGTGCAGATAAAAGCCGTTTCGGTGCAGATAAAAAAGAATTCCGCAAACCCGCAGATGGCACTTTCAAAAGTGGCTTTAATAAAGACAAAGGATTCTCAAAGCAGGACGACAATAAACCCGCTTTCAGGAGAGAAAGTACTGACGGTTCCGGCGAAAAGCCTGCCCGTAAACGGACTTACGGCGCTACCAGCACCCGAAAAAACGATGACAGTGCCTTTCATTTCCATGGCGATGGTAAAAAGGGCGCCAATCGCGAAACACCCAGTGGGTTTAATCGTAAGAAATTCTTTGATAAAACCAATGAACGTTTCGCTGACAAACAGGACAGAAAGAAGAAAATAAAAGTAAGGACACCTGACAATACCGGGTCGGGCGACCACCATAAAGAAAGCAAAGAAAGTATATTTGGTCCGGGTGAGATGCCATTGAACAAATATATTGCGCACTGTGGCCTTTGCTCTCGCAGGAAAGCAGTTGATTTCATTAAAGAAGGGAAGGTGACAGTGAACGGACAACTGGTGACAGAACCGGCCACAAAAGTGACTAACAAAGATGTGGTAACGATGCTGGATAAAAAGCTGCAGCTCACCAAAAACCTCCTGTATATTCTGCTCAATAAACCCAAAGGATACATTACTACTACAGATGACCCGGAAGGGCGCAGAACAGTAATGGATCTTATTCAGGAAGCTACAGAAAATGAAAGGGTGTATCCGGTGGGCCGGCTCGACCGGAATACTTCCGGCTTATTGCTACTGACCAATGATGGAGAGCTTGCGCAGCGTCTGGCACATCCGAAAAACAACATCAAAAAGATCTATCAGGTAGAACTGGATAAACCGCTTACCAAGACTGATTTCGACAAGATCCTTGCAGGCGTGACACTGGAAGACGGCGTGGCGAATGTAGATGCACTGGGTTATGTAGATCCGAAAGACAAGCGCCAGATAGGTATTGAGATTCACAGTGGTAAAAACCGTATTGTACGCCGCATCTTCGAGCACCTGGAATACAATGTGGAAAAACTGGACCGTGTGATGTATGCGGGTTTGACGAAGAAAACACTGAATCGTGGGCAGTGGCGCTTCCTTACAGAAAAGGAAGTGATATTACTGAAACACTTTAAATAATAACTGCTGTAGACCTGATGCGATTAGCTGAGCATATAATACTTGAAACACCTGATTTTGTTGTGGTCAACAAGCCTTCAGGTGTACTTACATTACCCGACCGCCACGACAATGAGCTTACCTCTCTGATAGCCATTATGAAAAAGGCATATGGAGAGATATATACCGTTCATCGCCTGGATCGTGATACCAGCGGCATTATACTATTTGCCCGGACTGAAGCGGCTCATAAATACTATTCCCAGCTGTTTGAAAGCAGGGATGTGAAAAAATTCTACCTGGGCCTGGTTAGCGGACAGTTGTCGGTTAAACAGGGCAATGTTAGTGAAGGTATCATGGAGCATCCTGTGCAGAAGGGGAAGATGGTGACAAACCGCAAGGGGAAGCCTTCCTCCACGGATTATGAAGTACTGGAAGAATTTGGGCTGTATAGCCTGGTAAAACTGCAGATACATACCGGTCGTACCCACCAGATCAGGGTACACATGAAATATCTCGGCCATCCCATTGCTGTGGATGAATTTTATGGTAGTGCACAACCAGTGTTATTATCCGCTATCAAGAAAAAATTCAAGTTGGGCAAGCACACAGAAGAAGAACGGCCATTGTTAAACCGGCTGGCCTTACATGCGTGGATGCTGATTTTCAAAGATCCTTCCGGAAAAGAGTATACTATTGAGGCGCCCTTACCCAAAGATATGCACGCATTGCTGACTCAATTGAGGAAGAGCAAGAAAGGAATTACGAATTATCGTGGCTCTTAAAAAGAAAAAACGGGGAGAAATCCCCGTTTCGTAAAAATCAAAAACCAACCATTAAAAAGTCTTTATATAAAGCCTTGCGGCATCATTATCTATATCTATTTATTCGGCTGCGGTGTGGTTCTCAGATAAGGCTTGATAATTTTGTGGCCTTTCGGAAAACGAGCAGGAATATCTGCTGTTGGTACTGCTGCTGTTACAATTACATCTTCACCATCTTTCCAGTCGGCCGGTGTGGCTACACTGTATTTGGCGGTTAGTTGTAAGGAGTCCAGTACTCTCAGCACTTCTACGAAATTTCTTCCTGTAGAGGCCGGATAAGTGATAATCAGTTTTATCTTTTTGTCTGGTCCTATGATAAACAGCGATCTAACAGTAAATGTTTCAGAGGCATTTGGATGGATCATATCATACAAATTGGCCACTGTTCTGTTTTCGTCTGCAATAATAGGGAAAGTTACGTCACAGTTTTGTGTTTCGTTAATATCATTTATCCAGCTCAGGTGTTTATCCAGAGGATCAACGCTGACAGCCAGCACTTTTGTATTGCGTTTTGCGAACTCATCATTCAGCTGTGCCGTTCTTCCCAGTTCGGTAGTACATACCGGGGTAAAGTCAGCCGGATGAGAAAATAAGATTCCCCAACCTTCACCGAGGAAATCGTAAAAATCTATTTCCCCTATTGTGGTATTGGCCTTGAAATTAGGAGCAGCGTCGCCCAGTCTTAAACTCATAGCTTTACGATTTATTTGACCAAAAATAGCATTTTCCTATAAGATTTATAGACTTTAAAGGAATTTTTTCAGATTTTTGAAGATTTTTTTTTGGGGTTAGGTTATTGGGGTTAACAAACAATGTAAAACAGGGTTAATTCACATGGATAAAGGGGGTTAATAAAACGGATAAAACACTGTACGACAATTACTTATCTATTTTGAGGCATGGAGCTGCCACGCATAATAAGCCATGCTGAACTTATTACTGTCTTCCAGTCCGGCTTTTATCCGGGCAGCCTCATCCCCCATCTCTATTTCCACATAACCGAGATATAGGTTATAAGCATTATGGAGCATCTGGATACAGTACTCCATTTTTTCATCTGCGTCGTGGGCGATAAACCCGGCAGCCGGGGGCAGATCTGTTTCCACCGGCAGCTGAACAACGCGTTCTATATAGTAACATTCTTCATTGGCATATGCCTCCCAGTTTTCGTCCTGGCTGAGGCAGGGCCTGCGCAAATGAAAAACGAGTGAGTCAAAAATCACTGCAGCTCCCAATTCCGCCTCCAGATCGATCATGTCGGGCGTGCGGCACATATTCTCCAGTTTATTCACGATGGTCATCTGCACGGCATCATGTTTATCCTGGCTGAAACGCAACATGGTGTTCATTACTTCATAAGTAGTTACAAAATCACAGGGATACCATTCATCACCCTGTTGTACCTGGCCCCAGAGTGTCAGATAATTGGAATCATCCAGGATAATCTGACCAATTGATATACCCTGTATATTGGTAATGGCTGTTGTTGTATTTACCTTGTTCATAACTATTAGGTTTTAATAACACTACAAAACTATCAGGGCTGCACGCAAAGAATTTGCGTAGTGATCTTTTTGCAATTATTTTTTTATTGAGATTTCCAAAAGGGGGAAATTCTTATTTTTAATCTCTAAATTTTATCTTTTGCCAAAGAATAAAGACGCTGTATCGCGCTACCGTTGGATCGATGAGCGGTTGCGTGCCAAGCAAAAACCCAAACCCTCCCTGGATGACCTGATTGAATACGTGTCTGAAAAAATGGGAACCGGTATTTCCACCCGTACCATTCAGAAAGATATCCAGGATATGCGCCAGGACCCTGAGCTGAACTACATGGCGCCCATTGTATATGACCGTAGCAGCGGCACTTACCGCTATTCAGATGATGATTTCTCTATCGGTAACTCCCCTATAGAAGAAGCAGATCTGCAGGGACTGGAAATTGCGATCGGCATTCTTGAACAGTTCCGCAGCCTACCTGTAATACAACAATTTGAAGACGCGATTCTGAAAATTGCCGCTAACCTGAAAATGAACCGGGAAGCGCTGCAGCATCAGGGTTTGATTAAATTCTCCCGTGCCTCCCAATACAAAGGAGCAGAACATATTCCGGAAATTGTAGACGCTATCAAAAACCTTGAAGTGATCAGGATCGCCTATCAGAGCTTCGAAAGAAATGAGCCGAAAGAACATTGGGTGGAGCCTTATCACCTGCGGGAATACCAGCACCGTTTTTACCTGATCGGTAAAAGTCAGAAAACACGTGGCGGCGCGGTGATTACTTTTGCACTCGACAGGGTAGTAAAACTCTGGCCTACCAATAAACACTTTGATGAAAAGAATTTTGATGAGGCCAGTTATTTTCAGCATGCCGTGGGCATTACTGTACACGAAGGAGCACCTGAAAATGTATTACTCAGCTTTACCCCAAAACAGGGTAAGTATGTAAAATCACAGCCTATACACGCTTCTCAGAAAGTAGTGGAAGATAATAGTAAGGAATGCCGTATATCCCTGAACGTGGTAATTAACCCTGAGCTTACAATGACACTGCTCAGTTACGGAGCCCAGGTAAAAGTGCTGAAACCAGCTCACCTGGTAAAAAAGATTGCTGAAGAATCGAAATCTGTAGCGGGGTTATACAAATAAAACAGGTGCGGCTCCGTCTGAGGCCGCACCTGGAAAAAATCATTTGGCAGGTTTTGCAAACAGACTGTCTGCAACTGGAACATTATGATCTATCTTAATAATATTAATTTTGACATCCCCCGGTTGCTGCAGAGTTGTTCCGGGATATGCGAGCCCCTCCGATGTTTTCCGGTAATCAGACAATAACGTTACCACTTCCAGATCCTGTCCCTTAATATTTACGTTGTTGAGAATCTTTACCACGAAAAAGGTTTTCGCATCCAGGAAAGCGTATCCTGCTTTGCCATCTTCTGATATGATCTTCAGTTTATAGGCAGGAGCACCGTTAACAGTATCCTTTCCCGCCAATTCTATCTTCTTGCCTTTACTTTTGTAATCATACAACTCTCCTCTCAGGTCCAGCTGAGATTTCATCAACTTCGCGGTTGCCGCATCCATGTCCTGTGGTTCGGTTTGCATCATTACCGGCATCAGGGTCCAACCGGAGCCGGAAGTCACCACCTGGATATTATTGGCTCCCATTACATTGAATTCGAGGCGCATACCTTCATCCTGCTTTACCCATCTTTTGATTGGTATTGTCTGTCCCTGCACTTCCATATTGCCTTCTATATATTGTGTTTTGAGTCCCTTCAACTTAGCATTTCCTCCCATGGCTTCGGTGTTTTTGGACAGAATATCATCCACAGACTGCGCATAAGCGCCGATACCAGCCAATAGTACCCCTGTCAGGAATGCAAGAAATTTAGTACGGATCATATAGTTAATTGCTTTTGTCATTAAAGATAACTTCTCCGCTCATCTTCACCAAAAATGCGCCAGGATTATAAATGCCCGCTATTCCTTAGCTTTACGCCATGAATACACTTCAGATTTCAGGTAATCTTGTGGACCTATTTCAACAGGAGATCTATCCTGCTACTGTCTACATCTCCAATGGTTATATCTCTAAAATTGAACGTAATAATAACAGCTATCCGCATTATCTGCTGCCAGGTTTCACTGATGCCCACGTACACGTGGAAAGCTCCATGCTCATCCCTTCCGAATTTGCAAGGCTGGCAGTGGTACATGGTACAGTGGCCACAGTGAGCGATCCCCACGAAATAGCTAATGTGTTGGGCGTAAAAGGGGTGGAATACATGCTGGAAAATGGCAGCAAAGTACCTTTCCATTTCAATTTCGGCGCGCCATCCTGTGTACCTGCCACTACATTTGAAACAGCCGGCGCCACCGTTGATGTAGCCGACATTGAAGCGCTAATGCAACGGAACGATATCCGTTATCTCGCTGAAATGATGAATTTTCCCGGAGTGCTGAACAGAGATACTGAAGTGATGGCTAAAATAGCAGCGGCCCATAAAGCTGGTAAACCTGTTGACGGCCATGCTCCCGGCCTGCGTGGCGAGGTTGCCCGTGAATACATCGCTGCCGGCATTAGTACGGATCATGAATGCTTCACGATGGAAGAAGCATTGGATAAACTGAAATATGGCATGCATATACTTATCCGTGAAGGAAGCGCCGCCCGGAATTTCGAGGCACTATACCCCCTGCTCAACGAGCATTCAGAAAAAATCATGTTCTGCAGCGACGATAAGCATCCCGACAACCTCGTGGAAGGCCATATTAACCAGCTGGTCAGAAGAGCGCTGGCTCACGGTATCGATCTTTTCAAAGTACTCAGAGCAGCCTGTATCAACCCGGTACTGCATTATAAACTGACTCACGGCCTGCTGAGGGAAAACGATCCCGCTGATCTTATTGTTGCTGATGACCTCCGGCATTTCAATATTCTTGCTACTTATATCAATGGCACTAAGGTGGCAGAAAACGGCACTTCCCTTATTGCGTCAGTTCCTTCAACACCGGTTAATAACTTTGTTGGACAGGAGATCAGCACAACTGATATTCGTGTATCCGTTAACGATAGCACCCTGCAACAACAGGAAATAAAAGTAATAGAAGCATTGGACGGACAACTGATCACTAATGCCCTTACAATGCAGATGCCTGTAAACAACGGCGTTGTTGACAGCAATCCTGTGGAAGATGTTTTGAAACTTGTAGTAGTGAACAGGTACCGCAAAGCTCCACCAGCTGTGGCATTCATTCGTGGATTCGGTCTGAAACGGGGCGCCATTGCATCTTCAGTAGCACATGACAGTCATAATATCATCGCCACTGGCAGCGACGACGAAAGCATTATAGCCGCCATTAATGCTGTAATAAGAGAAAAAGGCGGCATCAGTGTTGCCGGCAATCACCAAACGGAAGTGCTCCCGCTTCCTGTGGCCGGGCTAATGAGCCATCTTGACGGATATGCTGTAGCTGCACAATACAGCGCGCTCGACAAAGCAGCTAAGGAATTGGGGGCATCTCTTGCCTCTCCCTTTATGACATTATCTTTTATGGCATTACTGGTGATTCCGCATTTAAAGCTAAGCGATAAGGGATTGTTTGACGGGGATAGTTTCCAACTGTTAACTAATAGCTAACAGCTGGAAACCAGCGATTAGTGGCTGCTCCAGAGTGCTCCGTTGATGGAATTCCTCGATGCGCCGGTTACATCGCTCATAATATTCTCTTCCTGACGCCAGCGCAGGGTTCCTATAAACGCCATAATCAGGGCTTCTTTAAAGCTGATGGTTTGTTCGTCAGGTACCGTTACGGTGATACCCAGCGGCGTCAGATGCTGCTGTAACGTTTCCACAAGGAAGGTATTAAATGCACCTCCTCCTGTTACCAGCATTCCTGCCGGCCCTTCAGGCATCTGTGTTTTCAGGGCTTTGGCTGCTTCAGCAATCTGCATGGCGATATGTTCCACATAGGTGCGGAGCTTTCCCTGCACAGAAATGTGAAGCGCATTTATCATCGGTAAAATGGTATCCGTGCCGAAATCGTTGGCCAGTGATTTGGGCCAGGGCGCCTTGTAGTAATCCAATTGATTCAGTTGGCCGAGCAGCGGACTGTCTACAGTACCACCTGCTGCAAGTCTGCCGCCATCGTCGTAAGGCTTGTGAAGTGCGGCGGCCAGTTCATTCAACACGCGGTTAGCCGGACAAACATCGAATGCCGTAAAGCGTTCCGGGAGTTGTGCCGAAATATTTGCGATTCCACCCAGGTTGAGCCAGAACTGATACCCTGGCAACAACAACTTCTCCCCTATTGGTACAATTGGTGCTCCCTGGCCACCCAGGGCCACATCTACCGCCCGCAGGTCGGTGATCACAGGCAATCCGGTTGCTGCTGTAATAGCCGCACCATCGCCCAATTGGGCAGTCATCCGCTGTGCCGGCATATGAAAAGTGGTATGTCCGTGAGAGGCGATGAAATGCACCTTGTGATCCAGTTCATTCTTCTCTATGAACGACAGTATACGCCTGCCTGTGTAATGACCGTAATCGGTATGCAGCAGCATATATTCCCTTGCCGGCAAAGAAGTAGCCGCAGACAGCCGCTCCACCCATTCCGGCTCATAGGGCAGGCTTTCAGCTGCCCGGATGGCATAGGTCCATTGGCCGCGAACCTCCGTCAGTTCTGCAAAAACTATATCTAATCCGTCCAGCGAGCTGCCAGACATAGTGCCTATCACGTTGTATACCATTGCGAAAAATTTCAACAAAGGTAGTTTTTAAAAATTTTTCCTGCTATTTATGGAAAGCGGCTGTATGTCGTCATCCTATTGACAGAAAAACATACCGCCATGAAGAAATATCTCTTTTTTCTGTTGCTGGGCTGCCTGACAGCCTTTACTGCACTGGCCCGGCAAAAAAGAACAATAACCGGCACTGTGGTGAACTACGCTAATAATCAGCCCATCAGCGGTGTTCAGGTCAATGAAAAAGGCACTAAAAATACCGTAACTACTGATAAAAGCGGCAGATTCGCTATTACTACCAGACCCGGACAAGTGGTATTAGCAGCTACCTATTCCGGATATAAGCCGGAAGAACTCATTATAGGTCCGGAACAATCTACCGTTACTATACATATGAATATACTGGAACAACTCAAGATTCCCCGCGGCCGCTATATCATGCGCAAACCATTGAAAGGGGAACCCGTTGTTTCACCATCCGTGAGTAGCCGAAACATGGCTGCTCCCATTGCCGACTATGCGGCCACCCCACAACTGGAAGGCAAGATGGCAGGGGTTTCCGGCAACCTCGCGGGTTGTTTTGTACCCGCTCCTGCGCCGGGAATACCCAATACGGAAGATTACAGCCCCATCAATGAAAATACTTTCCACCAGGCAACCAACCAGCCGTTAAGTACGTTCAGTATTGATGTAGACAGAGCGTCCTACAGCAACGTGCGCCGGTTCCTGAACAATGGTGAGATGCCCGTACCTGATGCAGTAAGAGTAGAAGAAATGATTAATTATTTTGATTACCAATATAAAGCACCCACCGGAAAAGATCCTGTGGCCATCTATACCGATATGGCGGTATGCCCCTGGAATACAGCCCATCAGCTGGTACGTATTGCACTGAAAAGCAAACAGGTGGATACCCGCGAGCTGCCTCCGTCTAACCTGGTATTCCTGCTGGATGTATCAGGGTCAATGGATGAAGAAAATAAACTTCCGTTAGTGAAAAAGGCATTCAAAGCACTGACCGGGCAATTGCGGCCGCAGGATAAAGTAGCCATTGTTGTATATGCCGGCGCTTCCGGGGTAGTATTGCCGGCAACCAATGGCGGCGATAAGAAGAAAATTCTGGCTGCGTTGGATCAACTCCAGGCTGGTGGCTCTACTGCTGGCGGAGAAGGCATTAAACTGGCTTATCAGATTGCCAGCGAACTCAAATCCCCCAACAGCAATACCCGGGTCATCCTCGCTACAGACGGGGATTTCAATGTGGGTGTATCCAGCGACGGTGAGTTAACCAGGCTTATCGAAAAAGAACGAACGAAAGGTATTTCGCTTTCCGTATTAGGCTTCGGTATGGGCAATTACAAAGATAATAAGCTGGAATTACTGGCCGATAAAGGCAATGGCAATTATGCCTACATCGATAATTTCGAAGAAGCCCGCAGAACCTTCGTAACCGAATTCGGCGGTACGTTATTCACCGTAGCAAAGGATGTTAAATTACAGGTGGAATTCAACCCTCAATTCGTACAGGCATACCGGTTAGTAGGCTATGAAAACAGGGTATTGAGGAATGAAGACTTCAACAACGATCAAAAGGATGCAGGTGATATGGGTGTAGGACACACCGTGACCGCATTATATGAAGTTGTTCCTACCGGTACCAAAGGAGAAAATGTGAACTGGGTAGATCCATTGAAATATCAGCAGGGAAAGATCATAGGCAACAAGAATGAAGTACTGACTGTAAAGCTGCGCTACAAACAGCCGGATGCCAGCCAGAGCCAATTAATGGAAAAGGTGCTGCCCTACAATAATCACGAAATTGATGAAGCACCGGAAGATTTCAGGATGGCAGCAGCTGTAGCTGCATTCGGACAATTGCTGCGCCACTCTGAATTCAAGGGCAATGCTACCTACGACCAGGTACTGAACTGGGCAGGAAAGGCCAGAGGCAATGATCCGGAAGGATACCGGGCTGAATTCATACAGCTGGTTAAAAAGGCTAAGCTGCTTGATAAAGACGGGGAGTAGTTCCACTATTTTTCGGTAATTTGCGCCCTCAAAGGGATAGCACATGATTATCAATTTAAGTGAAACAAATTCGTTGGTAGGTGAATGGTTAAGCGAGATCAGGAATGTAGATGTTCAGCAGGACCGTATGCGCTTCCGGCGCAATATGGAGCGGTTGGGTGAAGTAGCAGCATACGAGATCAGTAAAACACTCGAGTATGAGGAAAAGGAAGTGACAACTCCTATGGGTATCGCTACCTGTAGTGTACTCAAAGCGCAACCGGTGCTGGCAACCATACTCAGAGCAGGACTGGCACTGCATCAGGGCTTGCTTCACTATTTCGACAAAGCCGACCACGCATTCGTTTCCGCATACCGCAAGCATAATCATGATGGCTCTTTCGATATCAGCCTTGAGTATGTAAGCACTCCTTCTATCGACGGGCAGGTACTCATCCTTTCTGATCCCATGCTCGCCACAGGTGCGTCGCTGGTTAAAACCATCGAACACCTGGAAGAAATAGGCAAACCCAGCCATATTCACCTGGTGGTGGCTATTGCCTGCACAGTGGGTATTGAATATGTGCTGCGCAATACCAAATCCACCCTCACTATCTGGGCAGGGGATATTGATGATGAGCTGACCGCGAAAGGCTATATTGTACCTGGATTAGGAGATGCCGGAGATCTGGCCTTCGGAAATAAATTACAACAATAACACGACAAATATCGTTTTAGGAATAGCGGTTTTGTATCTTTAAAAGGAGATCAAAACTGCTATTCCTTTTTTGTCTCATAATTTTTTAATACATGAATTTAATTTGGAATATGATTTAATTAATGTACCTTCACGGGTATTGCATAAACCCTATGCGCCAAGCTTAATACTATGAAAAAAGCTTTACTATTCTTGACCATATTGCTTTATTTTAATTCTGTGCGGGCGCAGGATCCGCACTTTTCTCAGTTTTTTGCTTCACCACTTACCCTTAACCCGGCTTTTACAGGTTTATTTTCAGGAGATTATCGTTTATCAGGTAACTACCGCTCTCAGTGGCGTAGTATATCCACTCCTTTTGTTACCGGTACTGCAGCAGTAGATTTTGGTATTTTGAAAAATGTCATTTCATATACAGACATCTGGGGAGTAGGTTTGATGGCGATGTACGACAGAACGGGCGGTGGTGCGCTGACCTCCACATACCTGTCGTTCAGTACGGCGTATCACAAAGGCCTTGATCCGGAGGGTAATCACACACTGGCTATAGGTTTGCAGGGCACGCTGGTACAAAAGCGGCTGGACAATACCAAATTGCAGTTTGAAAACCAGATAGATAACAATGGTTTCAACCCTTCGATACCCAGCAACGAAACACTGGTGAATCCTAAGATTTCCTACTTCGATCCTAACGTGGGGATTCTGTATAATGGTCTGATTGGCGAAGCATCCAATATCTACCTGGGGGCTTCTTATTATCATATTACTCAGCCTACAGAATCTTTTATGGATCGCACCCAGAACCGTCTGAGTTACCGCTGGACGCTGCATGGCGGAGGCTCCGTGCCGGTAAACGGGAAAGACCGTTTCCATGCGAGTATCCTGTACATGAAGCAAAGCACCGCTACAGAATTCACATTTGGAGGCGCTTATGGCTTCGCACTGACCGACGACAACGACCAACCGACCACCTTCTATCTTGGTAGCTGGTATCGCGCCAAAGATGCCGTTATACCGTATGTTGGGCTGGAAATAAAAGGATTCCAGGTGGGGCTGACTTATGATACCAACGTATCCAGTCTTAAAGCAGCATCCAACTACAGGGGAGGTTTGGAACTTTCCCTCATCTATATTCACACCCGGAACCAGAACAATAAATACAAAACGCTCTGTCCCCGTTTCTAGTAGCAGGTTTACATAATTTCCGGCCGGTTATGCCGACTGACAGGGGGATATCAAAAAAAATCAGGTAAATCATGCGATTTTTGCCTTAGTTTCGTTTTTTCCTGAACAGGGAACAAACAGACATTCTATTACTTAAAAAAAACTCAGGCATTGTTTTCATTCAGAGAAGTACTGTCGGCTGTCCAGTCTTACGGGAAAGCCCATCACTTTATATTGCAACACAAGCTGTGGAAGTGGATCCTGATTCCGGGCATCATTTACTGCCTGTTATTTTTTACCGGATTTTATTTTGTTTGGGGTTATTCCGGCGACTTCGTGGAATACCTGACTAAGCTGTTACATATTACCGAATGGGTACAGGATCTTGAAAGCAGCTGGTTGAGTTTTTTATTTATACTGGTGGCTTTCTCCGTCCGCATTGTATTTGTGTACTGGTATTTCTCCTATTTTAAATACCTGTTTCTGATAGTTGCCTCTCCGGTTTTTTCCTATTTGTCGGAAAAAACGGAGGCTATTCTCGAACACAAGGATTTCCCTTTCAGCTGGGCACAGCTGGGTCAGGATATAGTGCGGGGGATTAAGATGTCGTGCCGCAATATTGTGTACCAGACTGCCGCTATCCTGATATTGCTGCTTGTGTCCTTTATTCCCATTGTTGGATGGCTGACACCAATGGTAGGCTTTTTTATAGAATCCTATTTCTATGGTTTTTCGATGATGGATTATAGCTGTGAGCGTCACCGGCTGAACATGTCACAGAGTATTGCTTTCATCCGCCAGCACAGAGGAATGGCATTGGGCAATGGAATGGTCTTTTATATATTTATGATGATTCCTGTGATAGGCTGGATGCTGGCGCCTTCTTATGCCGTAATTGCAGCTACAATTGACTTACAAAACAAAAGACTGAAATAATGAATACTCCCGGCAAAGTGTTTCTGATCCCGACGGTATTGAGCCCAGATGCGCTATTCAGTATTCCTGCCTATGTAACTGCCATCGTTCAGCAGTTATCTGTTTTTTATGTAGAAAATGAACGGACCGCCCGCCGCTATTTAAAGGCGCTCGACAGAAGTATCAATATAGATGCGCTTCAGTTGTTGCTGATGAATGAAAATCAGCCACCCGACCTTACTTTGGCCAAACAACTATTACTGGAAGGAAAAGATATCGGTATCATGAGTGAAGCAGGATGCCCTGCTATCGCTGATCCTGGCCACCTGATCGTAAAGCTGGCACATAGCATTGATGCCCGGGTGATACCCATGATTGGTCCCAACTCAGTACTCCTGGCGCTAATGGCCTCCGGTATGAACGGCCAGAACTTCCAGTTTGTAGGATACCTGCCTGTTAAACCACCGGAAAGAATAAAGATGATCAGAGAACTGGAACAGGTTTCAGAAAGAAAACGGCAAACCCAGCTGTTCATTGAAACGCCTTACCGCAACAACCAGCTTCTGAAAGACATACTGGATAACTGTAAAGACCATACGCAATTGTGTATTGCCGCAGACATTACCGATCCTGCCGAATTCATTAAAACCAAAACGGTCAAAGAATGGAAGAAGGCACTGCCGGAGCTGCATAAGAGGCCAGCGATTTTTTTGATCTATGCAGGATGAGAATTACGAATTAGGAATTACGAATTACGAAAAAACGGGGAGATAGTAAATGCGAAGATCAACTTCGCTACTATCTCCCCGTTTTTTCGTAATTCGTAATTCCTAATTCGTAATTCCATTCTATGGTAAATCCGATCTCACCGCATCCCGGATAGAAATAATACTGTCAACAATAAAAGGGCTGTAACCTCTCCAGGGAATTGAGCCCAGGTATTCCTTATAGTGCAATTCCACCTGTTTTCCGCTGGCAGTCATCAGTTGTTGTGCAACACGTTCGCTGCTTACGGAGAACTGGAATTCATTGGACTGGATTGTGCCGGCTACTTTTCCCCGGTAGCCCGACTGGATCAATTTGCCTTCGTAGGTTTTAAAGATGTATCCTTTCTGAACAAAGTAATTCAGTTCTCCGGCTTTTACGCCCTGTCCGAAAACAAAATAGTATTTGTAAAAGAATGCACCTCCAAGTACAAGGATAATGATAGATACGACAATAAAGACAAAGCGTCCCATAAATAAGATTTAGTGATGGATGATCAGAAATTCCGATCTACAAGATAAAGCAAAGCTGCCATACCAAAAGCACCCAGTTCCAGTTCTCTTTTATTTACCGCTTCAAACAGGTCATTGGCAGCATGATGCAGATCGAAATAACGCTGCGAATCAGGGGAAAGTTCCGCCATGGGCACGCCCAGCTTTTCATGAAGGAAACCTACATCCACTCCGCCTCCTTCTTCTTCAAAATCGTATATCCCATAGGGTTCAAACAAGGGTTTCCAGCTAATCATCTTTGCCTTTTTGTCAGCATCCATGGAAGTAGAGAATCCGCGGGGAGTAAAGCCACCGCCATCGCTTTCAAGTGCAAAAATGTGTTTTTCGCCACGGGCCTGGGCTTCGGCTGCATATTTGGCGCCGCCCCTGCCGCCATTCTCTTCGTTGGCAAATAAGACTACCCGGAGCGTTCGTTCCGGCTGCATGCCCAGTGCTTTGAATGCACGCAGTACTTCGATCGACTGTACACAACCGGTACCATCATCGTGTGCACCTTCTGCCACATCCCACGAATCGAGGTGACCACCAACTGTGATATATTGATCCGGATACCTGCTACCCCTCAGCTCTGCGACAACATTATGCCCAATGGTGTCTTTCAGCATCATACAATTAGTACGCAGGAATACTTTTGCACTGGCATCGCCTTTCACGCGCTGACTCAGGCGGTCGGCATCTTCCAGACCAATAGCCACTGCCGGTATCTTAGGCCATGCACTGTCGTATTTCATAGCGCCGGTATGAGGAAAATTATTGGCGCCATGCGTCATGGAACGAACAATTACCGCCACCGCACCATACCTCGCAGCACGGCTTGCGCCACTGCCGCGATATTGTACAGCATCTCTGTAGGAGTGAAATGTTTTAACGAAGGTTGGATTGAACGGATAGTTATAAAAAACGATCTTTCCCTTTACCTGGTCTTTCTTTGCTTCCAGGTCATCGAATGAACTTACTTCCAGTACCGGTGCAGTTATCCCTTCCGGGCCACTGCCTACTGAGTTTCCTAATGCCAGTACATTCAGTGGTGGTACGAAATCCCGGCGGGCAGAGATAATCCTGGCTTCTTCCCGCGCCCCTCTTACCCAATGCGGCACCATACATTCCTGCAGGTACACCGTATCTGCTCCGGCAGCTTTCAGGGCCTTTACGCCCCATTGTTCAGCTTTTGGCATCTGAGGGGAGCCGGCCAGCCGGCCGCCGATTTTCTTGGTGAGTGTCCGCAGGTTCTCATAAGCGGTACTATGGGTCAATACTTCATCAGCCAGTTTTCTTAGTGTAACAGAATCCCTGTTCTGGGCCACCAGTATGGTTGGCAGCGAACAGGCCACTAAAATTGGCACTAAATATTTTTTCATCAGCAGGTTAATTTATGGTTAAAACTAATAAAAAAGCACATGGTAAGTAGCTAAATGCTTAAAGCAATATCCAGGTTCCTGCTGGCGCAGGCTGAAAGAGGGTTTCCACTGCATCCTGCCTGCTGTTTACCGGCCATCCACCTTTGACCGCATACTTTCCGCTTTTTAGTACCTTTGCGGGATGTTAAACAAGAACACATGCGAATAGGAATAGTATGTTACCCAACCTACGGTGGTAGCGGGGTACTGGCCACTGAACTGGGTAAGGCCCTGGCAGACAAAGGCCATATGGTCCACTTTATAACTTACCAGCAACCTGTAAGGCTTAACGCGTTTCACGCCAACATATATTATCACGAAGTACAGGTACCCACCTACCCGCTCTTCGATTTTCCGCCTTATGAATCGGCACTCAGCAGTACCATGGTTGATGTAATCATTAACCAGAAACTGGATCTGCTGCACGTACACTATGCCATTCCGCACGCTTCTACTGCCTATATGGCCAAGCAGATTGCCCGGAAACATGGCAGAATAGTGCCATTTATTACTACGCTTCATGGTACAGATATTACCCTCGTAGGAAAGGATAAAACCTATGAGCCGGTGGTTACGTTTTCTATCAATGAATCCGATGCCATCACAGCCGTATCGGAGAACCTGCGCGACGAAACCTATAAGTCGTTTCCCATAGAAAAAGATATATCCGTGATCTACAACTTCGTGGATACACAGCGTTTCAGCCGTCGTGAGATGCCGCATTTCCGCAATGCCATTGCCCCCAACGGCGAAAAGATCCTCCTGCACGTATCCAATTTCCGTAAGGTGAAAAGGGTGCCGGATGTGGTAAAGGTATTTTCAAAGGTTCGACAGGAAATTCCAGCCAAGCTGCTGCTGGTGGGCGACGGGCCAGACAGGCCTACCATAGAATGCCTTTGCAGGGAACTGGGTATTTGTGAAGATGTAAGGTTTGTTGGTAAACAGGAACAACTGGAAGATGTAATGTCTATCAGCGACCTTTTCCTGCTGCCTTCTGAATATGAAAGCTTCGGTCTTGCTGCGCTGGAAGCCATGGCAGCACAGGTACCGGTGATTTCTTCCAATGCTGGCGGTCTTCCGGAAATCAATATACCTGGCCAAACAGGCTATATGAGTGCAGTAGGAGATGTTGACGGTATGGCGGCACATGCCATTAAATTACTGAAAGACGAAACCCTGCTGGCAAAAGTAAGGCGTGGAGCCTTAGAGCAGGCACAACGTTTCCATATCGATAATATCATTCCAAGATATGAAGCGTTGTATGAGGAAGTGCTGCAAAAACAGGTACAGTTGCTTTAACGGGAGCGGATCCATCTTTCCGGGTTCTGTTTAACTGCATTCCGGTATAGTTGTAATTCTATTTCACCATTACCGCTACCCGGAGCGGCAGCAGCCAATCCGAGGGTCTGGCCGCGTTTCACGCTGTTTCCTTTACCCACCCGTACATCCGTTAATCGTACATAGTTGGTAAAATATTTCCCATGGCGCAGGGTAACCATATATCCTGCGCCGGGAATCATAAATACCATAATCACTTCGCCATCAAAGATCGCTTTAACAGCGGCTCCCCTGGAAGTAGCGATGATCACGCCATTATGTTCCACATCAATTTTGCCTATTCTTCCTGCCCCGAAATGTCCTGTAATGCGCCCTGCATCCACCGGCCAGGGTAAGCGGCCCCTGTTCGATTCAAAATCGCGGGAAAGGCTCAGTGCTTCCGGAGTAGCCACCAATACGTCTTCAGTGGAGGTTTTGGCCATAGGTTCATCATCTTCCGTATCCTCTTCCTTTTCTATCTTTTCAGGCTTTATTTTCACTTTCTTTCCAGCTTTCTTTGCAGCATTTGCCGCAGCCAGCGCAGCTTTCCGGCGGGCCTCTGCATGGGCTCTGCGTTTAGCTTCTGCCGCCTTTTTACGGGCCAGCGCCTGGGCGGCCGCTTTTTTCTGAGCAGCAATAATCTCTCTCCGGATGGCGTCCTGGATGGCTTTGTCGACCTGACGAGCTTCTGCCTTACTCTTATTGATCCGCTGTTGTAACTCCTGTTCCTGGTCTTGCAGCTGAGCTATTGTCTGATCTGTTTCCTTCTTATCAGCCATCAGACTCCCGCGTTGTTTCTGCTCTACCCGTAAGGCCCCGGTTCTTTGTGCACGTTGCTCCTGCAGGGCTACCAGCTTCTGGCCCAGCAGGGCTTTAGTAGACAGCATATTTTCGGCTTCCCTCCGCCTGTTCTCCCGGTATTTCTGGAGGTATTGGTACCGGCGCAAGGCATCATTAAAACTGGTGGCAGCAAACAGGAAACTCAATACGCTGTACGAGTCTTTCGTTTTGTAAGTATAAACTATTAGTTGTGCATAGCGCGCCCGGAGTGAATCTACTTCTTTTTCCAGGGTGGTTACATCATTGTTGGTATTGTGGATATCTCCGTTTATCAGGCTGATTTCATTGTTGATGTTCAGGATTTGTTCATTTCTGACAGCAATCTTCTGCTGCAGCTCGTGCTGAAGTGTCTGATTTTTCCGGGTCGATTTTTTGGTTTGCTGCAGCTCTCTGGTGGCTGTTTCTATTTCCTTCAGGAGTTCCTGTTTCCGGTTTTCCAATGCGGCGCGCGACTGCTTACTGCTTTTTTGCGCGTATAGCAGTACAGGTAACAGCCACAAGGCCATCAAAAGAGGGATCAACTTCCGTTTCAAACAATAAGCATTTGGTTAGTGCGATACAAAAAACAAAAAAATAAAAAGCCAATGACCGGTTAACAGTTTTACATCGGCTATTATCACAATAGCTTTTTATTTTTTGCTTTTCTACAGATTATCTTCTCCGGATCCACTGTTCAGGATTCTGTTTGGTAATTCCTTTCCAGATCTGAAGCTCCACTTCACCGGTATTTTCAAGATCATTGGTGCTGGCAGTACCTATTACCTGCCCTGTTTTCACCATGTCGCCTTTCTTCACTTTTGTAGTCTGCAAACGTACATAAGTAGTAAAGTATTGTCCATGACGAATAATAATAACATAGCCTGATCCCGGCATCACCACTACCGATTTTACTTCCCCGTCGAAGATAGATTTTACCGCACCGCCTTTATTAGTGGCAATAACGATACCATCGGAAGGTACCTGGATATGTTCCATTACAGCATGCTGGTGGATACCGAAATGCTCAATGATATTCCCTGCATCTACCGGCCATGGGAGTTTTCCGCGGTTAGCCTCAAAGCTTTCGGACAGCGCAAGTGCTTCCGGGGTTGCTTCCAGTACGTTTTCTGTACGGGCAACAGGTTTTTCGGGTTCGGGCGCGGCTACCGGTGGCTTGGTAACTGGTTTTTCAGGAACTGCCGGAGTAGGTGTGGCGGCATTATTATTTTTAGCAGCAGCGGCGGCATCAGCTTTCGCTTTTTCTGCGGCGGCCAGTGCTGCAGCTTTCCGGGCTTCTTCTTCACGTCTCCGTTTTTCTTCCGCAGCTTTGCGGCGGGCAGCTTCTTCCTCTGCTGCTTTACGGCGCGCTTCTTCAATTTCCCTGCGAATTACCGCACGGATGGCGGCCTGTACTTTCTGGGCATCCTTGTTTCGCTGGTTAATATCTGCTACCAGCTCTTTTTCACGGCCCTTCAGTTTAGTTAATACCTGATCTTTTTCTTTTTTATCGTCTTCCAGAATCGTTCTTTGATCCTGCTCTGTTTTAAGGGCATCCGAACGTTTGGTACGCTGTGTTTCCAGGCCCTGAATCTTTTTATTCAGCTGTTCCTGTGTGGAAACGATGTTATCTGCCTGACGCCTGCGGTATTCCCGGTATTGTTTCAGATATTGAAAACGTTTTACCGCATCATTAAAACTCTGAGAGGAAAAAATGAAGTTCATCATGTCGTAAGACGACCGGTTCTTATAGGCGTACACTACCAGCTGGGCATATTGGGCCTTGAGGGTGTCCAGATCTTTCTGCAGGGTTTTCACATCCCTGGCCGCCGTGTTGATGTCTCCATTTATGAAGTTGATCTCTTCATTGATATTATTGATCAGACGGGTACGCAGCGTGATCTTATCACGCAGGGCACGCAATTGTCCGAGGCTTTCGCGGGTTGATTTTTTTGTCTCCTTTAATTGTTCGTTTGCTTCTTCTATCTCTTTTTGCAGCTCCCTTTTTCTACGCTCCAGCTCTTCCCGCGATTGTTGCTGTTGCCCACTATTCTGGGCAGCCAACATAGCCGGTACGAACCATAGCATCAATATAAACGGGATAATCTTCTTCAAATACAACATGACTTGTTTTAGTAACTGCAAATTAAATAAATATACAAACCTTTAATGGTTAAATGAAGCTAACATTTAACCAGCGGCCCCTTACATGCGTTTATAGTTGGCCGGCATGTTGAATGGGAAACTGAGTGGTATATCAAAATCGTAACGGGTGAAGTCCAACGCTACTTTGGTTACATTTTTCTCTTCTACGTATATACGACGTGTGGTGGAGAATTTCCGGCCAGCAACTTTCGTATAGTCGCCATATGTAAGCTCACAGGAACGCTTTGCAATGCCGGCACTATCCTTATCCATCACTTTGCTTTGCTGCAGTCCGTAATCATCTGCAAACACATTAAACAGGCTCACGAACTTTGCATGATCGCAACTAAACGAAATAATAGATGGTGTTTTAACGACCTGATAAACAGAATCCGTAAGATAGATCGGATTACCGATCAGCAGATCCTGCAGGGTCTGGAAATCAAAAGGTATATCCAGCAACTGCTCAGCATCTGCCATCTTACGGAGAAACAGTTGCTTGTCGAGCCTGTTATACATTTTAAGACTATCAGGTGTTATCACGGCTCTTACTACCTCATCCACAATCGGTGCTGATATCGACACCCAGATAATGCTGTCTTTCTTGATCCTGAAAGTCGCATTCAGGTTATTATGGCTTTTTTTATCACTTTCAAAAGCCAGTTTTACCCGGCCGGAAAACGTATTGAAATCAATATGATTTACATGAATTCCTTTCAGCATTTCGCCGGTAAAGCGATTTAATTCTTCATTAGATGCACTGTCTTTTACAGCTACCACCCTACCTGTGTCCGCTGCCGGGAAAGAATTCCGTGCCAGCTGTTTAGGATGACGGCAAGCCGCCATACCAAGACCAATCATTATAATTAAAAACGTGACTATATTTTTCCTCTCCATTGAGTAATGAACTTAAGGCTGATGACTCTTTGCGCCGCCAGCTTATTGAATATATCTTTTTTCAGCAATCTTACGTGCAAGGCCTACAGAGGAAGCTCCTTTGTCTTTGGCCATCTGCCAGTATTCTACTGCTTTTGTAACTTCTTTCAGATTAAACAGGATATCCCCATAATGCTCCAGCACATTCGGATTCTTCTGGGCTTCCGGATACTGCAGTGCTTTTTCTATCCACTGCCTTGCTTCCGTGAATTTTTCCTGCCTGAAGAGTATCCAGGCGTAAGTATCCATAAATGTCGGGCTATCGGGTTCTAATTCGAGCGACTCCTTCGACAGTTCCGCGGCGTGGTCAAGATTTTCGCCGCGCAGTGAGAGGTAGTAACTGTAGTTGTTCATGATCAGGGCATCTTTCGGGCGTAAGAGCAATGCCCGTTCGTAGGCACTGTCTGATAGCCTGTGTTGCCCGGTTGCATGATACGAATCTCCCAGCAGGGAGTAAATATCCCCCATGAATTTCTTATCGCCGTTGCCGATTTCCAGTGCGGTGTTCAGAGAACTGATAGCATTGGGGTATTGTTGCAACAGAAAGCTCGCTACTCCTTTGAAGTAATAGCCCATAAATTCTTTGGGAAATTTTGTTGTTACCGTATTACTGAGCGTAAGCAGGGCGGTAGGATCATCTTTACGGGAATAGATCCACATCAGCTGATACCATACAGAAAAACGGGATTCATCCAGGCTGAGTGCTTTTCTGTAGCTGATTTCAGCACTATCGAGCATATCGGCCTGAGAGAACATATCTCCACGCAATGCAAATGCTTTGGCATCTTTGGGATGCGCCCTGATAATAAGATCGGTGAGCTGTAGTCCTTCACTGAGCTTTGTGGTATCAAGGCTCATCATTTGCAGGTAAGGATATACGAAAGCCACTTTTTCATCAATGCTGTAATCAGAATTGGCGAAAGCTTTTTTCAGATTATCCCAGTAGGTGACCATATCATTGTGCTTACGCGCATAAGTGGCCAGGGCAATCAGCGCTCTGGGATTATCAGGATCTTTTGTCAGGATATTGCAGTATACATCTGCTGCATCTTTTTCCCGGTCGTTTGCATCGAATATTTCAGCGAGCAGGTAATAATAGCGGGTTTCCTCCGGAGATTGGCTGATCAGTTTTTTTACTTCCGCTGCGGCCTCATCTACCATACTCATTTTCAGCAGCAGTTTCTGTTTCTGATAGATCAGTTCTTCCACTACCCCTACTTTCTTTTCCAGCTCGTTGAAGGTAGCTAATGCAGAAGCAGGTTTGTTGGCTTTCGCCAGCAGTACTCCCTTGTTGTAGAGATAATCTTCATTACCCGGATACTTTTTTGACAGTGCATCATAAACGATAGCGGCACTGTCGAACCGGGCATTAACCGCATAGGCATCTGCCAATGTCACCTGAAACCAGTGATTCTGGGGATCCAGCGTAACTGCTTTCCGGGCAAAGCTCAGGGCTACGGCCGGGTTCTGCCCATCTGCCATGAGTAAGCGCGCCAGCTCGTAGTTAACCGTAGCATTATTCTTATTCAACCGAAGATAATCTGAATACTGTGTGATAGCAGTACGGAAGTCGCCAAGCATTTTCGAGCGCTGGGCGGCAAAGAAAAGACTATCCGACCGCTGCGCAAGCACAGCAGCATTCCTGACGGAGGTATTTTCGTGGGAAGCAGATTGCTTTGCCCCGCTGCACGCTCCCATCAGTAAAACGCCAGTCAGCCCTATAACGGTGAACAGTATCCGCATTTGTCAGGATTTGCCCGTGTGTCCAAAACCACCTGTACCTCTTTCAGTTTCAGTCAGCACTGTTACTGGTTCGATTACTGCCTGAATAAAAGGGGCAATAACCATTTGGGCAATGCGGTCACCAGGCTGTATTATTTGCGGTTCGTTAGATAAATTGATCATAATGATCTTGATTTCTCCCCGATAATCCGCATCTATCGTGCCGGGTGTATTCAGCAGGGTGAGCCCCTGTTTGATAGCCAGTCCGCTCCGTGGCCGCAGCTGCGCCTCGTAACCTGCTGGCAGTTCCATAAACAGGCCGGTGGGTATCAACATTCTTTCCAGAGGCTGTAAGGTGACAGCTGTTTCCAGGTGAGCGCGAAGATCCATTCCTGCCGCATCTTTAGTCGCATAGGCCGGCAATTCATTACCAGACTTATTGATAATTTTCACTATAATATCTGCCATTGAACAAAGATATTTGAAATAATTACAAATCAGGAATGAAGAATTAAGAATGAGTGCGAAGATATCTGTGAATAGAAATTTTTATATAAAAAATATATCTTTATTTATCTATCTATATATCAAAATTTTACATTCACTAATATCTTCACACTCCTTCTTAATACTTCATTCATCATTCATAATTCTTCACTGGGTGATGTGCTCCAGCAAAACAACTGCATGCGCTGTAACACCTTCTTCACGGCCAACAAATCCAAGTTTCTCGGTGGTGGTGGCCTTTACAGATACATCTTCGATACCTATATGCAATATTTCAGCGATTACTGCCTGCATGGAGGCTACGTATGGTTTAATCTTCGGCGCCTGTAAACAAAGGGTACTGTCTACATTTACCACCTGGTACCCCTTTTCCCCTATCAACTGGGCACAACGGGTCAGTAATATCTTGCTGTCGATATTCTTGTAAGTGTTGTCAGTATCCGGGAAATGCACTCCGATATCTCCCAGGGAAAGCGCGCCCAGCATAGCATCACATATGGCATGCAACAATACATCTGCATCGCTGTGGCCAAGCGCTCCTTTATGGTGCGGCACCAATACTCCGCCCAGCCAAAGTTCCCGTCCCTCAACCAACTGGTGGAAATCTACCCCTAATCCGATACGTATCCTGCTCATAGTTTAGTTATTTTATCTTTTTGCCAATTCGCAAGGTAAGGCAATAAAAATAAAAATCCCTCCGCAATGCGAAGGGATTACACTATTTACATGATTAAAATCAACTATCTGTTTATTACCAGCCTGTCCGGCTGTTATCATCCTTCCGGCCCAGATCCACTGTTAGTGTAAAACGCAGGGTGTTCGACAGCGGATTTCGCTGAATACCGCTACCAGAGGGCACCAGGTAGGAGAAGTTTAAGCCAAAGCCTTCATACTTAATACCTACACCGGCAGTAAAGTATTTACGATTGCCTTTGTTCTTGTTTTCATTAAAATATCCGGCCCGAACAGCCAGCAGGTTACTATACCAGTATTCCATACCAACAGAATACATTAACTCCTGTAATTCTTCCTTAAATCCACCAGGGGCATCGCCGAAAGAACTGAATATTCCTTCCAGGCTGCTCTTTTCCTTATATTTCCCGGCAGAATCGGGGGTAGGCACCAGCAGTTTGTTAATGTCTAATGCAAAGGTAAGCTGGTTCTGCTCATCCAGCGAAACGGTATAAGCACTTCCGATTGCGAGATTGGTTGGCAGAAAGTCTTTATTCACTGCAGAACTGAGGTAAGATATTTTAGTACCGATATTGCTGATAGACATACCGATATTCAACCTGTTCACCAATCCGTCGGCCTTCTCAAAATCTTTCGTATAGAATCCTGACAGGTCTGCTGCAAAAGCCTTACCTGGCCTAATGATCACACTATTGGCACTTTGGCCGCCTGCAAGATTAGAGTAGATATAACGGGCAGTTAATCCTATTCCGAAATGATCAGATAATTTGCGGGCATACCCCATATCAAATGCCAGCTCACGGGGTCTGAAATCGCCTGTGGGAGTACCGGTGATATCTGTAAAATTGATGGTCCCCAAAGAAAAATAACGCAATGAAGCACCTAATGCCTGCTTATCATCCAGCTTCTTAAATCCCGAAAGGTTAGCCAGGAAAACGTCATTCACCAGCTCTTTCAGCCAGGGAGTATAGGTCACTGCAACGCCGGCATCATTATCTGCGAACGGCAGTTTAGAAAGGTTATTATAAATAGAATTTGCGTCCGGCGACAATGCTACTCCCACATCTCCCATAGCTCCGCTGCGTGCATCCGGTGTAATTCTCAGAAATGGAACTGCGGTGTTGATGACATTTGTACGCCCATCTGTCTGCCCGGGGTTTGAAATCTGAGCTGAGGCTTTAAAACTTATGAAAGTACCGTAAATGAACACAAGGCCCATTGTTACCTTTCGGATCATGCAGTTTTCGTATTTGATAAGGATGTAAAAATAATCTTAATTATTAATATAATACAGAAAGGGGGTTTAATTGGGATAATGGTAAAAATTATTGTTATGCATAGGTCAATATAAAACCAACTTACCGCCCCGGATCTTCGTTCCCGTTGATGTTTTAATAATCAACCTGTATACATATAGTCCTGCAGACAATTTTGCTCCCGAATCACTACGTCCATCCCAGGGCATGCCATCAAAACGACCGGCAGTGGAATTTATTGTGCTACGCAAAGTTTTCACCAGTTGTCCTGTTATCGAGAACACCTGCAACGTCAACTGGAGCTCTCCATTCTGTTGATTGTGTACAAATGTAAAACGCGTTATGTCGTGAAAAGGATTAGGGTAATTTCTCACCTCATCCACTGCCAGCGACCCCGATGCTGCTACTTTAAAGAAAACTGTTGTGGTGGCAGCATTGTTGTAAACATCCCACGCTTTAATGGTAATCCTGTGTGCACCTGTCGACATCCCGTTCAGGGGAAACAATATGCTTCCTTTTCTATAACTGTCCAAAGATGCTTCAAAATAATCATTTAAAACAATATATTCTGTGCTATCGATAATGGCTGTAATACGGAATTGTTCATTATTCCCCGAGATATCAATTCCATTGCTGGCGCTTATGTCTGCGATCAATAACGGATCCGGACCGGTTATCCCTCCATTCCGGAAACTACGACTATCCAACCAGGCGCTTATTACCGGCCCTGACGACTTTTTAACGGGATCAGGTGAAAGGCCACCGGTGGTAAAGTTATCAAAATATCCACCTCCATCACGCACATTATTACTGGTGTAATAGCTGATCTTTCCCCTTCCGGCACCTTCGCGAAGGTACTGCGGTGCCACAAATGTAAGGGAAAACTTTCCACTGGCAACAGTTTGTGTGCCCTGGAACAATATGTTGCGTTGCAGAGAATAAGTGGCCGCCTGGCTCCCCTGGTCGTTCCCCCTGGTTTTCAGTACAGCAGGCTTATCATAGATCGTGGTATATAATATTCCGCTGTAGTCATTGATCAGGTTACCGCGGGCATCTGTAATATGGCCACTGATGGTGTACAATCCCAGCCCCTTCAGGGTATCTACGCCATCTGCCACACTTCGTCCATTGATACTGTCGGTCACCACCCTGTATACGGGGAACGCCAGGGCCAGTGCCGGGTCGCCGAGTAGTTGAAATTTCCTGTTATTGACGGCATCCGCGGATGTATTATAGGTAAGATTTTTAGCCACCATGGCGGCTGTGCCAAGAGCCGGCAGCTTTCCGTCGGCCATTGGAGAAAAAGCAGCTTTCAGGTAGTTGGCGTTCATCAGCTGATTAGAAGCCGCAAACACCGCGCGGGTAGTAGTCATTAGGGCAATGGCTCCTCCACTGTGCCGAAGAAGAACTTTGTGCCCGAGGGAAGTAATTCCGGGATCATCGAATGGAGCGAAATCGCAGGTAGCCGTAATAAACAGCGGGAGTGCATTTTCATTATGCCAGGCATCGATGCTGCCGACATCCATGATATTTTCGGCAGCCAGGCGGGAGCTGCTGCCATGCCCTGAATAATTCAATACCAGGGTTCCATTGTTGATAGCAGCGGCGATGGCTTTATTCACTTCTGGAGAAACGGGTCCGGACGCTCCCTGCTCTTTAGGGTAAGCATCGATGTAGATCTTGCCGGTATTTACCTGTTTCGCGTTATCTGCAACCACTTCACTCATCTTTTCCGCATCTCTGAAATGCAGGTTATCGTCTCCATCATCGGCAATCAGTGTTACGCGGTTACGCCACACGCCAAAGGAAGAAGGCTGCAGGTAGCGCGCAATTTTGTCGACCATCAGCCCTGCTTCAGCCGCATTTCTGGCCGGTATTCGGCCAATGCCGATATCCAGCCGGTCAGGCGTACCAGTACTGTTAATATCTGCCTCATCTTTCAATATCCCGAAAAAATCGTCGGAAACATAAGAACGGATGGCATCCAGGGAGGCATAGCTTTGCCAGGAGGGGATGTCATTTGTATTATTTTTTACCCGTTGCCGGTAATCGTACGAAGCAGCCCCGAAAAGCAACAGATAGCGCAAGGCCGGCCCCCGGTCCCATACCATTTTCACGTAATTGCGGATGGCTGTAGGATCCGGCGAGCCGGATGCAAATTCATTATAAATCTGATCAACAGTAACTACGTTTACCTGCAGCTGATCTGCAGAACGATGGAGAGCTGCCAGCCGCTCTGCTGCCGGCCGGAGTGCGGGAGTAGTGATGATCAGCATATCGGCGGCCGGAAGCCCATGCAGGTCCTGATTAGCAATAGTTCCGGCAAAGGATGGCGCTACAGCAGCCTGTGGGTTAAATACCACAAATTCATGTAAACGGTCATTTGCACCGGCAAACTGCAGGGAATCGCCTGCCTGCACAGTATACACGGATACAGGGTGCTGTGGATCTGTCACGTCCCACACCTGCGTCTGACTATTGGTATTATGCAGAGTGAACAATGAATTTCCGCCACTACCCAGTAAATGGGCGCTTCGGAAGCTCAGTTGTCCGGATGAGGGAAGTACCAATGGGCACCGGGCCTGCACCTCTATGTAATCGAGCCATCCATGATCATTGATATTACCTGGCACGAATTCAACTCCCACATCCAGCTCCGGCCCGCGGGCACCAGCGGTACCGGTACCAGCAGCGGCAGTGGCCACACCTTCGAATACATTATCTGTAACCGGCAACAGATACAGGTTACTGACCGCGGCAGCACCATTAACGGTTGCATTGAAATTACAGCCACTCCCGCTGCGGGCGGCTACCCGTAGTGTTATGGCTGCGGATCCTTCGGGAGGGGCTGGCAGCTGAAACCGGTAACTTTGGGTCAACCCGGCTACTTTGCTGAATTCCTGCCCCCACCATTGCTTTCCACTGTTGAGGAAGTTCATGCTGTCGCGCTCATAGAAATCGTGGTAATCAAATGTGCGTTCAGATTGGCCTGTGGGCTGAACGGATGGGGCTATCGCCATTCTTGCCCCGGTACCTGCCACGGTAATGAAGTACCAGGCTGTATCGGCATAGAGATTATGCTGGTGGCTATAGGTACCGAAGCTGGTGTTATATTGCCAGCTATGTGACCCGGGTGCGTAGAAAAGGGCATAATCATCCCCATCGAATATCCCGTCGCCTCCGTCATTCACATACAGATCTGTTTCGGGCGGATCATCGTACTGAAAGGCATTCACTGCTTCTCCGAGCATTTGTCCGCCGTAACCATATATCCTGAGGGCAGTGGAAGGTAATTGCCTGGTATCTACCCCCATACTTCTCAGCAGGGCTGCACTGACCTTACAGATACCGGGAGCACTAACGGCCACTTTATACCAGGAGCCGGTTGCCAGCACAGAATTTTTTTTATACTGCCGTAAACTGCCTTGGGCATATATTCCATGCCTGCCCGGGAAGAATACCAGGAATATTCCAATAAAAATATAACTGAGTTTCATTACCTTGATCGCTGTTTTACGGACGATTGATGCCTACAGCCCTCCCTTGCCTGGGAAGACGATTGGCAGCAAATTACAAATTAATTTTTTTCGCCATAAAATAAAAAAGAGTACATTTGCGTTTACTGTAAATATACCAGACATAAAGCTGTATCGCATGCCTAGATTAACCTCTTTATCATTGCTCGTAGGTACCAGCGTAATGCTATCCATGAGTGCCTGTCATAAGGACGGCGGGGGACTTTTCGGTAAGAAGAAGCAATCTTCTTCCGCTACCGGCTGGAACTATAACGACCAGAAAATGGGCGGTTTCAGCGTAGCTAAAAATGTAAACCAGCAAACGGGTCCGGGCCTTGTTTTTGTGCAGGGTGGTACTTTTGCCATGGGAGCTACTGAACAGGATGTAATGGGCGACTGGAATAATATTCCGCGCCGCATCACTGTTTCCTCTTTCTACATTGATGAATCTGAAGTTGCCAACGTACACTACCGTGAATATTTATACTGGTTGAACCGTGTGTATGGGGAATCTTTCCCGGATGTATACCGCAATGCCCTTCCTGATACCCTGGTTTGGCGTAGCGAGCTGGCTTACAACGAGCCTTTGGTGGAATACTATTTCCGCCACCCGGCTTATAACGATTATCCGGTAGTGGGTGTAACCTGGAAACAGGCCAATGATTACTGTAAATGGCGCTCTAACCGTGTAAACGAAAAGTTGCTGATGGATAAAGGCCTGCTTTCCAAAGCAGATGTTAACAATCAGTCAGACGACAATACTTTCGATACCAAATCCTATACTGCCGGTCTTTATGAGGGCACACCGGGAAAAATGTCAAAAGGCGCAAAAAGTCAGTTTAAAAATGCCGACGGAACTCCTCGTCATGCTGCATTTGAAGACGGTATCATGTTACCTGCCTACCGCCTTCCGACAGAAGCTGAATGGGAATATGCGGCTTTAGGATACATAGGTCAGAACCCCGGCCCTTCCAAAAAAGAAGGCAAACATGGGGAAGAGCTGATCATGAACAAACAGGTATATTCCTGGGGCACCAATACCAGCGGGCTGCGTGATATACGCCGTGGCAACATGCAGGGTCAGTTCCTGGCCAACTTCAAACGTGGCTCCGGTGATAACATGGGTGTGGCCGGAGGTTTGAACGACCGTGCTTCTATTCCGGGCCCTGTCCGCTCATTTTATCCCAACACATTCGGTATCTATAACATGTCCGGCAACGTAGCTGAGTGGGTACTGGATGTATACAGGCCGCTCAACCCAATCGACGGGGAAGACTTCAACTACTTCCGTGGTAACAAGTTCCAGACTGTTTATATGAATGAAAATAAAGAGTTTGAAAAAGACAGTCTTGGCCACCTGAAAATGCGCGATGTAACTGATGAAGAAAGCGCCAACCGCCTGAACTATCAGAAAGGTGACGTGATCAACTACCTGGATGGTGACTCTTTGTCACAGGTAGAATATGGCTATGGTGTTACTTCGCTTATCAATGATAAATCCCATGTGGTAAAAGGTGGTAGCTGGAACGACCGTGCTTACTGGCTCTCTCCGGGTACCCGCCGTTATATGCAGGAAGATATGGCCACCAACACGGTAGGTTTCCGTTGCGCAATGGACCGCGTAGGTAGCCCTGAAGGTAACAAGTTCAAAACCGGTAACCTGTTCAGGAAACAAAGACAGAAGAGATAATTAAGAATTAAGAATATAGAATTAAGAAATAAAGAGAAGGCCTTAGCGATTATTATTATCTGCTAAGGCCTTCTCTTTATTTCTTAATTCTATATTCTTAATTCACCTCTCTACTTCCACAACTCCAATATCTCCTGCGTATGATTCGCCGTATCCGGTCGTGTGATGATATGGGCAATTTTTCCGTGCTCATCGATCAGGAAGGTAGTACGATGGATACCGTCATATACTCTGCCAAACATTTGCTTTTCGCCCCATACCCCATACTGGTTTACGATTTTCATATCTTCATCGGCCAGTAGCGTAAATGGAAGATCATATTTTTCAATGAATTTCTGATGGCTCTTTTCGGAATCAGTACTTACACCTACTACTGCATAGCCTTTTTTTAGCAACTCGTTGTAGTTATCGCGCAGGTTGCATGCCTGGGCAGTACATCCCGGTGTCATGTCTTTCGGATAAAAATACAAGACCACTCTTTTACCTTTGAAATCAGTCAGTGACACAGTTTTACCGTGTTGGTCCTTTCCTTTAAAAACCGGAGCTTTATCGCCTTCTTGTAAGTGGGTCATATGCTTAATGATGTAGTTTATTTGTTAGCGTTTGAATGTTACGGAATAACGTCCTGTGTTGCCGGCAACATCCGTTACTTTGAATACCAGCGTGTGGGTACCAGGCTGGCAATGTTCGTCGAATGTATAGGTAAGTATGTTACCCCTGCGGGAGAACATCAGCCATTTGCCATCCAGCTCTGCACGATAGCTTTTAATGCCACTGGCATCATTCATGGCAAACGCAATTTTACCGGCTTTGGAAAGGTTCGCACCTGGCTTTACCCCAATGGGCGTGATTTTAGGAGCAATGGTGTCTACTTCCAAATGGAAGTTTCCAAAATCCCGGAATGTACCCTTATACCAGCCGTTTTCGAACGTAGTGCCCGATGTGCTGCTGCCCTGTCCTTCCCTCACCATTACCACCTTTGATTGCAGCTGTTCAGGTACCTGGCGGGAAGGCCGGAGCCTTACATCAAAGTAATCGTGCACTGGTATGAGTGCATTGTGCAAATGATAAATGTTGGAGTAATATTTTGCAGATTCTGCCGGAGTTTCCAGGTAATTAAAGCAGATTTTATCATACAATGCCTGTTCATCGAGGTAGAACTCTACCTGGTTATTTTCAAAAATATTGCGGGAATCCGGAAACATGGTATTGGCGCAAACCTTGTCGGGAGCCTCGTTACCTGAAAACTGGAGCGCCAGTTTTACGGTAGAAGTATTACCATAGGCATCTTTCACGAGCAATTTCACATCATGCACCCCACCGTCTGAAAGATCGATAGTACCATCTCCTTTCAGATCGTGATAGATATCAAGTTTATTGCCCGGAAGCGAGAACACTAGCTGATAATACGGGCCTCCCCCCTTTTTAATTTTATAGTCGATATGCGCGTTGAGATAACGGGTTTCATCATATCCGATATTGTCCAGCTGGAAATCAATATCGGGCTGATTATTCTGATAGAGCGTAACTTCATAGATACCGTAGATATTACCAGTGTTCATACGGTCGATGGCATTCAGCCCCAGGCTCACTTTCTTAGCATTCACCCTGATCACCGGCTGGGCGGTTACATACTCTCCGCCTGCTTTCTTTACAGCCATCGTAACCGGTTGCTGCTCATAGATGCTTTTTTCCCTGTCATATACAGCAATACGAGATACATCAGGAGCATGGGTATCGGCAATATCGAATCCGAACAAGAGAGGATTCAGGGGTTTTTCTGTTTGTGTATTCCGGATTTCGAAATGAAGATGCGGGCCTGCAGAACCGCCGGTATTACCGCTCCAGGCAACAAAATCCCCTTTCTTTACAGGGAACATCCCGGCAGGGATCTCAAGATCACTGGCCCAGCTTTCAGCCTGGTATTGTTGTTTCTTCACATACTGCTGCAGCGCCGGAAAAAAGGCATTCAGGTGCGCATAAACAGTCGTGTATCCATTGGGGTGAGTAATGTATAGCACATTGCCAAAACCCGTGTGGGAAACACCTATACGGCTGACGTAACCATCGGCCGCGGCATGAACGGGCAGATTCTCCCTTTGTTCTGTTTTGATATCCATCCCCGAGTGGAAGTGATTGGGACGCAGTTCACCAAAGTTACCTGCCAGCACGATGGGAATATTCAACGGGTTCCTGAAATAACCTTGCGGATAGTCCTTTACCGGAATGGATTGCGCCTGTAACAATTGTGGTAGTAAACAAAATAGACCAATGACTCTCTTCATAATATGCAAATGTAGGGAAAACAGATTTTTTACTACCCGGTAACAGGGGGATTAACAGCGTTTTATAAAATCATGGGGCAATCCTTTATAAAACAAGGCTTTCCCAACCACAGTTTCGTATGCCCGTTACCGTTTAAAAATTACCACCGGTATATTTGTAACTGCAGGCATCGCACCCAAAACCCAGCGTTAAAAACAGATATATCCTCATTTTATAGTACATTAGTTCCCGCAAAATATGCATCGTACATGTCGATCCAGGTATCAGCGCTTACTAAAATATATGGCGAACAGCGGGCGGTAGACGCGATCTCCTTCTCGTTGAAGAAGGGAGAGATTACCGGTTTCCTGGGGCCAAACGGGGCAGGTAAATCCACCACCATGAAGATGATTACCGGCTTCCTGCCACCCACCAGTGGTCAGGCCAGTGTATGTGGATTCGATATTGTATCGCAATCGCTCGAAGTACGGCGCAGGGTTGGCTACCTGCCTGAATCGAACCCACTGTATTACGATATGTATGTAAAGGAATTCCTGGAATTCATAGCGGGTATACATCAGCTGGGCAAGGCGGGACCGGAGCGGATCGCGGAAGTTATCCGGCTCACAGGGTTGCAGCCGGAACAGCATAAAAAAATAGGCGCCCTCTCTAATGGCTACAAACAGCGCGTAGGGTTGGCCCAGGCACTGCTGCACGACCCGGAAGTGCTGATCCTCGATGAGCCCACTACCGGCCTTGATCCCAATCAGCTGGCCGATATCCGGCAACTGATAAAGGAACTTGGCGCCAATAAAACGGTGATACTTTCCACGCACATTATGCAGGAGGTAGAGGCGCTTTGCGACAGGGTCATCATTATCAACAAGGGTAAGATCATTGCTGATGATAAATTATCATTACTTCAGCAAAACAGCACTCAAAATGGATATTTACAGGTTACCTTTGCCGAACCGGTCACGGAAGCAGAATTAATGACCATTGAGGGAGTGACCAGGGTGGCTGCCCGGGAAGACCATAGCTGGCAGCTGTTTACCAGCGAGGTGGATGGAGTGCGAAAAAACCTGTTGCAATTTGCTTTGATAAATAACCGGAACATACTTTCTTTGCATAGCAATTCGCAAAGCCTGGAAACAATATTCCGGGAATTAACGAAGAACGCCTGATAATTGAGCTGTTAACTGTTGGATAGTGGTCTTTTAAGAGCCCAAAGCCAGGCGTAGCATAAACTAACAAATACTAATATTTCGAATTATGAGTATTATTTCAGAAATCCATGCCAGGCAGATCCTCGACAGCCGTGGTAATCCTACAATCGAGGTTGATGTAACCACAGAAGACGGACATTTTGGCCGTGCTGCCGTTCCTTCCGGCGCATCTACCGGTAAACACGAAGCAGTAGAGCTGCGCGACAATGATAAGAGCGTTTACATGGGTAAAGGTGTATTGCAGGCTGTTAAAAATGTAAATGACATCATTGCTGAAGAGCTGATTGGCTGGGAAGTTACTGATCAGGCCGGTATCGATAAGATGCTGATCCAACTGGATGGTACTCCGAACAAAGCAAAACTGGGTGCTAACGCTACCCTGGCAGTAAGTATGGCCGTAGCCAAAGCTGCTGCTGAAGAAAGCAATCAGCCACTGTACCGTTACCTCGGTGGTGTGAATGCATTCACCCTGCCTATTCCGCTGATGAACATCATCAACGGTGGTGTGCACGCTGATAATAAAATCGACTTCCAGGAATTCATGATCGTACCGGTAGGTGCTCCTTCTTTCTCAGAGGCACTGCGCTGGGGTACTGAAATCTTCCACCACCTGAAATCTGTACTGAAAAAGAAAGGTTACAGCACCAACGTAGGTGATGAAGGTGGCTTTGCTCCTGAAATCCAGAGCAACGAAGAAGCCATCGAAACTGTACTGGAAGCAATCAAAGTGGCCGGCTATGAGCCTGGTACCCAGGTAGCTATCGCCCTGGATGCTGCCAGCAGCGAAATGTACGATGAAGCTACTAAATCTTACAAGTTCTATAAGAGCTCCCAGAAAGTGATCAGCAGCGACGAAATGGTTGCCTACTGGACTGAATGGGTAAACAAATATCCTATCGTTTCTATCGAAGACGGTATGGCTGAAGATGATTGGGAAGGTTGGAAAAAACTTACCGACGCTATCGGCAAACGCGTACAGCTGGTAGGCGACGACCTGTTCGTTACCAACGTATTGCGTCTGAAAGAAGGTATCACCAAAGGTATCGGCAACAGCATCCTGATCAAAGTAAACCAGATCGGTACTGTTACTGAAACGATCGATGCGGTAAACATGGCGCATAAAGCAGGCTATACCTCTATCATGAGCCACCGTTCCGGCGAAACTGAAGATACTACTATCGCCGACCTCGCCGTAGCACTGAACTGCGGCCAGATCAAAACCGGTTCTGCTTCCCGTACCGACCGTATGGCGAAATACAACCAGTTACTGCGTATCGAAGAAGCACTGGGAGAGGTAGCTATCTACCCTACCAACGCTATCGGCGTAAAAAAATAATTTTTCGTTTTTGAATATTTAATGGCCGGAGCGTGCTCCGGCCATTATTTTTTTGTAATTTGCCTGCATGTCGAATTGGAAGTCCATAAAGCTGCCTAAGTTCCTGAAGAACAAGTTCTTCATAGCATTTGCTGCTTTTGTAATCTGGATCGCTTTTCTCGACAAAACTAACCTCATGTCGCAGTACCAGTACCAGACAGAAGTGAATAAACTGGAAAATCAAAAGGATTTCTTCATCCAGGAAATAAAGCAAACCCGCGAAGAACAACAGGAGCTGCTGTCGAGCCCCGAAAAACTGGAAAAATTTGCCCGGGAAAAATACTATATGAAAAAGGATAATGAAGACCTTTTCATCATCTCCCCCTCCCAACAGAAATAAGCCTCAGCTCTCTATTGCAGGTCTTAAAAATTTATCTTAAATTAACAATAGATTCTTCCCCATTTTCGTTATAAAAACAGAACCTATTTTTTGGTATTAAAATAATAATGCATGAGTAATTTTACACTTTCTGTACTGTCTACCCTGTGTCTTGTTACAAAAAGTGATATCAAACATTACCAGGAGGAACTTTCTTTAACCCGGGAAGAGCAGGCAAGCTTTGAAGACAGCAAAGCAGCGCTCAATACAGTATGCTACTCGCCCCGGCCGGCCACATTGCAGTTTATTTTCGACTATGCTGCAGGCAAGGTAGCACGCGAAGAAGAGTAGTATTTTTCATTTTTCCTATCTTTATGGCATGACTCAAAAAGAGCGTTATGCATTCGTTCTCAAGTACTTTGAGGAACATGCGCCCAATGCCGAAACTGAACTTATATACGATAATCCATACCAATTGCTGGTTGCCGTAATTCTGTCGGCCCAATGCACTGATAAACGGGTGAATATGACCACCCCTGCTATCTTTGAAAGGTACCCGGATGTATATGCGCTCAGCAAAGCCACCTTCGATGATCTTTTCCCGTTGATCAGAAGCATCAGTTACCCGAATAACAAAACCAAACACCTGATAGGCATGGCCCGGATGGTGGTAGAGGAATTTAACGGAGAAATACCGGCCACCGTTGCGGAGCTCATAAAGCTGCCCGGCGTAGGCCGCAAAACAGCCAACGTAATCACTTCGGTGGTACATCAGCAACCCAATATGGCTGTAGATACCCACGTATTCCGTGTATCTGCACGTATTGGTCTTACTACAAACGCTAAAACCCCGCTGCAGACGGAACTACAGTTGCTGAAGCATATACCACAGGAGCTGGTGCATATTGCGCACCACTGGCTGATTCTGCACGGGCGTTATACCTGCCTGGCGCGAAGCCCGAAATGTGGCGAATGCGGACTAAGGCCAGCCTGTAAATACTACGCAAAACTTGTAAAAGCCGGATAATCATGCGCCCGTTCCTGACTGCAGCCTGGAGAAACCTGCTGATGCTCAATTTTGAAGCAGATCCTTCTGTATTGCTACCCTACCTGCCTGCACACACTGAGCTGGATACCTGGAATAATATCCATTATGTAAGCCTGGTAGGATTCCTGTTTGAAAACACACGGGTAAAAGGAATCAGTCTGCCCGGGCATAGGACCTTTCAGGAAGTGAACCTTCGGTTCTATGTGCGGTACAAAGAGGGAAATGACTGGAAAAGAGGCGTGGTATTCGTGAAAGAACTGGTGCCACGGCCACTGATCACGTTCGTAGCAAATACCCTTTACAAAGAACATTACGCTACTCATCAGATGGCGCATAACTGGGAATTCCCGGATGATGCCACATTAAAAGTTTCCTACCGGTGGAAAGTGGGGGAAGAATGGAACCATGTGAGCGCCACAGCACTACAGTCCGGCCAGGCGATTACCGGTGACAGTGAAGCCGCATTCATTACCGAACATTATTGGGGTTACACCCGGCTGAACAGTGATACTTCCGGAGAATATGAGGTGACCCATCCTAAGTGGCTGGTACACCCGGTTACCCACTATGATTACCACTGCAGCACCCGCTTACTTTATGGAGCAGCCTTTGAAAACATATTACAGCAATCGCCCCGGAGTGCGCTGCTGGCTGCGGGTTCCGATATAGCAGTTATGCCCGGAAGAAAGATCCGGTAAATACCTGATGAACCTGTAAAGTTTCTTTTATCCATCATTATTTTGGAAGACAGTTATCAAAATTTTACTATCTTAAACGGTTCATCAAGATTCAATTTCTAAAGCATTAGCCGTTATGAGACCAGTCGTCAGGATTCAACTTTCTTTTATGATGTTCCTCGAATTTTTCATCTGGGGAGCATGGTTTGTTACATTAGGCACCTTTGTACTGAAGAACCTGCAGGACACAACCGACAGCCAGGTAGGCGTAGCCTTTTTAACCCAATCGATCGGCGCCGTGATAGCCCCTTTCATCGTGGGTATTATTGCAGACAGGTTTATCTCTGCTCAGATAATCCTGGGCGTCATACATCTGATAGGCGCTGCCTTACTGTGGACCTGCTCAGGAATGACCAGCTTTGATAGTTTTTATCCTGTATTACTGGCGTACATGATCCTGTATATGCCTACGCTGGCGCTGGTAAATTCCATCTCCTTCAGGCAGATGAGTGATCCCAGCAAGGAATTTTCTTTTATTCGTGTATTCGGCACCGTTGGATGGATCATTGCCGGATTGCTGATCGGTTGGTTGCAGTGGGAAAAATCAAACACGCTCGACTATACTTTTAAAATGGCAGCAGGAGCGTCTCTCCTGCTGGGGCTGTTCAGTTTCACGCTTCCCAAAACACCTCCTGCGAAAAAAGGAACAGAGATTTCTGTCAAAGAGATACTCGGCCTGGATGCTATCCGTATGTTGAAGAACCGTTCTTACCTGCTGTTCTTCCTCGCATCTATCGCTATCTGTATTCCACTGGCATTCTATTATAACTTCACCAATCCGTTCCTGAATGAAATTGGCATGAATGCAGCTGCCGGCAAACAATCGATGGGACAAATGTCGGAATTCCTGTTCATGCTGGTAATGCCGCTGTTCTTTGCCAGGCTGGGTGTAAAGAAAATGCTGGCACTGGGCATGCTGGCCTGGGTTATACGCTACACATTGTTTGCATACGGCAATATCGATGCTAATTACTGGATGCTGATCGTTGGCATTGTATTACATGGTATCTGCTACGACTTTTTCTTCGTGACCGGCCAGATCTATACCGACAGAGTTGCAGGTGAAGAATTTAAAAGTTCCGCCCAGGGATTTGTTACCCTGGCCACCTATGGAGTAGGCATGCTGATTGGGTTCCTGATTTCAGGGCCTATTGTAGAAGCATATAAAACCGGCAATACTCACAACTGGCACAGCATCTGGCTGATTCCTGCCAGTATAGCCGCAGTAGTGTTGGTACTGTTCATGCTCTTCTTCCGTGACAACAACAAGGATAACACCGTCGTTAAACATTAATCTCATTCAAACGCAGATAGTGAAAAAGAGCTTATAGCTTTTTAGGCCTTATAAAAGTGCAGCGAAGATTATTGGATAATCTTCGCTGCACTTTTATAAGGCCTCTTTACGAATTAACTAACCTTAACAAAAACAGCTTTCCCGAAGGTGTGGTTTACCTCTACAAGCACCAAAGCACCATTCTCATATTTATATATATTTTTCTTCCCTTCGGGCAATATCAGTTCATACATACCTCCTCCTATTGCCTTTAATGGCAGAAAGCGGCCCAGCGTTTCTGAAAACACCCTGTTTACATGCCTGGGCTCAGCAAAATACAAATCTGCTACACACGACTCTATTTCTGCGTTATCAAGCACAGATTGTTCTCCGTTCATAGTAATCGTATAGTCTTTACCGTTACGGCGGGTAGTTGTTTGTCTGTCTTCCCCGGTTTTGCCGGAAATACGGGAGGAGCGGGCAACAGTAAGTATATTGTTGTTGTATTCATTGACAATGTCGCTGTTTATCTTCGACAACATTACCTGTATACGCGTTTTGATAATGATGCTTTTATTGTCGCCATTCAGTTTTCGGTTAGCTTCAATGGTACCTACAGCATGGTTTGCGATACGCACCTCAAAAGTATTGGTCTGGGCACTGACCGGCAAATACAACACAGCTACTGTTATAACGTTAAACAATACACGAAAAAGGTTACTCATAATAAAAAACTTAATCCTGATAATACAGGGAAGCAGTAGCTGCAAATAGCTTCCCTGTATTGGAAAATACAAAAAATCCTGTCACGATGGACAGGATTTTTTATTGTGTGTATTGAAATAATATATAGCGATGCTTTATGCGAGCATTTCCCTGATTTTGGTTACCAGTTCGCCTTTGGTGATAGGTACACCCATGATCTTGTTATATCCTTGTGCATCAATAAGGTATTGATCACGGATAATCTTGATCAGTTGTCCGTTATTGATTTCAGGGATCAGCACCTTATCATAACTATGCAGGATCTCGCCCAGGTTCTTAGGGAACGGACGCAGGTGCCTCAGGTGGGCGTGTGCTACCTGATGACCTTCTGCGAGCAGTTCCAATACCGCGCTTTTAATGGCGCCATAGGTAGAGCCCCAGCCCAGCACCAGTATTTTTCCTTTTTCTGGTCCGAGCTCTATCTTTTGTAATGGAATGTGTTCTGCGATCTTGTCTACTTTTTCCTGGCGGATTTTCACCATCAATTGGTGGTTTTCAGGGTCGTAGCTCACGTTTCCGGTGATATTTTGCTTTTCCAGTCCGCCGATCCGGTGCTCCAGTCCGGGTGTACCGGGAACAGCCCAGGGGCGTACGAGGTTTTCGTCGCGGTGGTAGGGCAGAAACTGCTCCTCTCCTTCTTCCAGTCCTTTTTTGAATTTCACTTCAATGGAAGGCAGGTCGGCAGCTTTCGGGAAGCGCCAGGGCTCTGCACCATTGGCGATGTAGCCGTCGCTCAGGAAAATAACCGGCGTCATATGTTTAACCGCTATGCGGAAAGCTTCGAACACTGCTTCAAAACAGTCGGCTGGTGTGGACGCTGATATCACAGGCATCGGACATTCACCGTTACGGCCATAATAAGCCTGCAGAAGGTCCGACTGCTCGGTTTTGGTAGGCAACCCCGTAGAAGGGCCTCCACGTTGAATATCCACTATCAGTAACGGAATTTCGAGCATTACTGCCAACCCCATGGCTTCGCCTTTCAGTGCCATACCCGGGCCGGAAGTAGTGGTGATGCCCATATGGCCACCGTAAGAAGCTCCAATAGCAGAAGTAATACCTGCTATTTCATCTTCCGCCTGGAATGTGCGGATACCGAAATTCTTGAATTTGCTCAGTTCGTGCAGGATATCGGAGGCCGGTGTAATCGGATAGGTTCCCAGGAACAGGGGCAGATTGGATTTCTGCGAAGCCGCTACCAGTCCGTAAGCCAGCGCGGTATTTCCGGTAATGCTGCGGTAGGTACCTGGTTCCATCCGGGCTTTCTCCACGCGATAGCGGGTAGAAAAGGCTTCCACGGTATCTGCAAAATTGTAACCGGCGTGCAGCACTTTCAGGTTGCTTTCCAGAATCTCCGGTTTTTTACCGAATTTATCCTTCAGGAAGTTTTCGGTGCTTTCCATATTACGATCATACAACCAGTAGAGGAATCCAAGCACGAACATGTTCTTTGCACGGTCTTTCTCCTTCATGCCCAATGAAGTATCTTTCAATGCTTCGCGGGTCATTTTGGTCACGTCCATGGTATGAAGCTGGTAATCAGCCAGCGAACCATCCTCCAGGGGATTGATCCCTTCCGGATAGTTGGCAAGCCGCAGGTTCTTGGCATCGAAACCATCTGTATTGGCGAGGATGATCCCGCCTTTTTTCAACCCCTTCAGGTTGGCTTTCAACGCAGCTGCGTTCATCGCCACGAGCACGTCGCAGGCATCGCCCGGAGTGAATATCCTGTTGGAGGAGAAATGCAGCTGGAAACCGCTCACCCCGGGCAAAGTACCTATTGGGGCACGGATTTCAGCAGGAAAATCAGGGAATGTGCTGAGGTCATTTCCGACCAAAGCGGTATTATTTGAGAATTGGGTACCTGTTAACTGCATCCCATCACCACTGTCGCCGGCAAACTTTATCACGACGTCTTCCAGTTGTTGAATCGAGGTATTGGACATCTATTTAGTTCTTTTAAAGTCTACATTTAAGGATGTAAATTTAGTCAATCGGATGGTAGTAATACCACATCTGCAAAGATTCTCCCGATTTGAGCACAAAAGTACACAACTTTGGTAGACTATTAAAGATAAAACGCGCCATTCCCATTACTTCTGGTTATGGGTAATAACGGGAAGTTATCGTTATAAAAAAATGCTAATTTTGATGAATAGGCCGGTTAACGCTGTGCCGGAACAAAATGAAATCGTATTTTTAACCCATAAATTTAAACTATACTTTATGGCACTATTTCAATCGAACAACCCTGTACTGAAACAAAGTGTATTCGACAAAGCCCCTCACCTGGCGGGAGAAACCATGACCATCCGTGGTACTGTGAATAAAATGTCTTTTCTGCTGGTGATGCTGATGGCGGCGGCTGTTTTCTCCTGGGGACAGTTTATGAGAGGCAGCGGTACAGTAATGCCATTGATGATCGGGGGCGCTTTTGGCGGTTTCGTACTGGCTATGATTATTATTTTCAAGAAAGAATGGTCTGGTTATCTTGCGCCGGCCTATGCTATAGCAGAAGGTTTATTCCTCGGAGCGGTATCGGCGGCGTTTAACGCGCAGTGGCAGGGCATCGTGCTGCAGGCAGTAGGGCTCACTTTCGGTACTTTCATCGCCATGCTGGTACTGTATCGCACCGGTGTTATCCGGGCTACAGAGCGTTTCAAATCTATCGTGATCACTGCAACGATGGGTATCGCCATCTTTTACCTGATAGCGATTGTGCTCCGTCTTTTCCACATCGAAATGCCACTGATCCACAGCAGCGGTACATTTGGTATCATATTCTCGCTGGTAGTAGTGGGAATTGCTGCCATGAATCTGATTTTGGATTTTGATATGATTGAGCAGGGTGCAGCACAGGGTGCTCCCAAGTATTTTGAATGGTACGCTTCATTCGGGTTGATGGTAACCCTGGTATGGCTGTACCTGGAAATACTTCGCCTGTTGAGCAAATTGAACAGAAGATAATATCAGCGTTATAAGCTGTAAAAAGGCCGTCACACTACATGTGACGGCCTTTTCTTTATTTGGCGTCCCGGTAATTATACAAACCAATTGTTAATATCTTCCAAATGATATGTTAAAGCAACGGTTACCTGAATTTTGTGGCACCGTAATTGCAAAAACAAGTTATAACAGGAAGTTCACAACTTCTGAATGACATAAGAGCAATAGTTTGTTTTCATAGGGGTTAATCAAAAGCCGGTGCCGTACGTCTGTACGGCCGGCTTATTTCTTTTAAGCCCCTTTCTTCCAAAAAAATTATTTTCTTCCATAGGGGTAACTGTTTCTATAGACGTCATTTTTTCAGAGTAAGTATCTGTAAAATGAAATTTATGAAGAAACAGGTCATTATTACGTATACCAGCTTGAGTGTTGGATGGTTACTGTTGATGATAGCCATCTTCAGTATCATATTATCCGGGTGTACCCGCGACAATATTACCGGATCCGGTAATATTGTTTCCGAAATCCGCCCTACCGGCCCTTTCACGGATGTGGAAGTATCCGGCCCATTTGAGGTACATCTGCTACAGGAAAATACCAGTGCAGTGGAATTAAGGGCAGAAGATAATATTATCGGGGCCATTGAAACCGGCATACACAACAATAGTTTATTTGTAAGGATGCGAAACAATGTGAATATCAGGCGCCATAAACCCATCAAAATCTATGTACACAACCCTATCTATCAACGGGTAAAGTTTGATGGTTCCGGATCATTGGATAATAAGGACACCTTACGTACTTCCCTTTTCAAATATGAACTGAATGGCGATTCCGATGCCAGTCTGTTGCTGGCGGCCAACGACCTGAACACTACCATCAACGGGTCCGGTAATATTGCGTTAAAAGGCAGTGCCAATAGCATCGACAGCGACATCAATGGCGACGGCAACATTGCGGCAATAAATATGGAAGTGCAGAATGCCAATATCACTATCCGTGGATCCGGAGAACACACTATACTGGTCAGGAAACACCTGGATGCCCGTATCTATGGCAGTGGTAATATTTATTATTCAGGGAATCCGGGAATAACACTGGATGTGAAAGGATCCGGGCATGTTATCAAACAATAATTTCGTATATCCTCGACTGTTATACTGTCTGTGTTTATATTAAAAAGGCCCCCGCATTTGCGGAGGCCTTTTTTTATAATGTAAGGGCGCCATTATCAGGCTCCACCCAGTTTGCATTTCTGCAATACTTCCCATGACTTGCCATTATGACGAAGGAAGTAGAGGTTATTTACCTTAAAGGTTGCCTCGTATTCCTTGTTCTCATACTCGGGCCATGCCTTGTTGAACTGTTCGTCGGTCAGGTCTTTGAAAGCAACAGTAACGTGTGGTGTAAATCCGGTACGCGCCAGCATAGTACTGAATCCGAATTCCTTACGCAGGAAGTTGATCAGCTGACGGTGCATAGCAGACATGGTTTCACTTTTTTCCACGTTAATGAACAGCACACGGTTCTGTTTGTTCGGGAAGGTACCGAATCCTTTCAGGGACACTTCGAAAGGTGCCTGTGTTTTTGCGAAGTCGGTGAGTTCATCACAAAAAGCTTTTTCGAGTGCCGGATCAGCAGTAAAAGGTACCTGCAGGGTAATATGCGGCAATACTTTCAATGCGTACATTGGGCCGTACTGCTCAGCGAATTCCTGCTTGATCTTTATGATTTCTTTACCCACTTCTGCTGTTGGCAGCAGGGCGATAAAGTAAATTTTATTATCTGGTTTAGGCTCGAAGGGTCGGGGGCTTCTTCGCATGTTGCCGCCGCCACGGGGACCGCCGCCACCACGATTGTAGCCTCCACCACCGCCGCCGCGATTGTAGCCGCCGCCACCACCACCACGGTTGTAGCCTCCACCGCCACCACCGCGATTGTAGCCACCGCCACCACCGCCGTCACGGTTGTAACCACCACCACCGCCACCGCGATCGTAGCCTCCACCACCGCCGCCACGGTTGTATCCACCACCGCCACCGCGGTCGTATCCACCACCGCCACCACGGTCGTAGCCACCACCACCGCTGCCGCGATCGTAGCCTCCACCACCGCTACCACGGTCGTATCCACCACCACCGCCGCGATCGTAACCACCACCACCGCTGCCGCCGCGGTCGTAACCACCACCGCCGCCGCGATCGTAGCCTCCACCACCGCTACCGCGGTCGTAACCACCACCGCCACCGCGATCGTAGCCTCCACCGCCTTCACGGTTGTAACCACCACCGCCACCGCGATCGTAGCCTCCACCGCCGCCACGGTCGTAACCACCACCACCGCGATTGTAGCCACCGCCACCACCGCCGCGATCGTAACCACCACCGCCGCTGCGATCGTAACCGCCGCCGCTGTTATAGCTATCACGATTAAAATTACCACCACCGCCGCGGTCATAGCCGCCATCGCGATTGTAGTCACGCGGACGATATCCGCCTTCTCGATTGTAACCAGTGCGCTCTTCAGAGCCACTGTTGTAGTCGGGTTTACCGCCCTCCCGCTCGTTATTTAAATTGGGTTTGTCATCGCCTTTCTCCTTATTGGGATCATTCTCTTTGTTGGTATCAGAAGAGTAAGGCCTGCGGGGGCGTTCGTTTCTCTCAAAATTCATCTTACTTAATTAAGCGTTTGAAGCAATATTAGCTATGATTTCATAAAAATGAAATACGTCCTGATAGGTGTTATACATAGGTGCCGGTGCCACCCTGATAACCCCAGGCTCTCTCCAATCAACGATTATACCAGCATTGGTCATCCGTTGATGTATCTCTTTACCTTTTTCTTTAAACAGTAAAGAAAGCTGAGCGCCTCGTTCATTACAATTTTCCGGTGTTATGATCTGAAAATTTATGCCTTTCAACTGTTTCAGCAGGAACTCCAGATAATTGGTCATTCCGATGCTTTTGCTACGTAAAGCGCCGATACCGGCCGCTTCAAATAATTCCAGGGATGCTTTCAGGCTAACCATGTTAAACACCTGAGCGGTGCTTTGTTGCCATCCTTCAGCTTCTTTTTTTGGCACAAATCCTTTTTCCATTTTAAAACGTGCACTCTCTTCATTGCCCCACCAGCCTCCCAGCCTCATAAATTGCCGGTTGCTGGCATGTTTTTCATGCACAAATGCGCCTCCTACCGCGCCGGGACCTCCATTCAGGTACTTATAAGAGCACCAAACGGCAAAATCTACATCCCAGTTGTGCAACTCTACCGGTATATTTCCAGCTACATGCGCCAGGTCGAAACCAGCATATGCGCCTGCCTTATGGGCTGCGGCTGTAATAGCAGGTATATCAAAAAACTGTCCGGTATAGTAATTAATACCTCCAAATAAAACTAATGCTAAGCTATCACTTTCCCTGTAAATAACCTCTAAAATATCTTCTAATCTTATCAAATGTTCTCCAGGCCTGGGAGAAACCTCTATAATAGCTGTTTCCGGATCATAACCATGGAACTTTACCTGGGTTTCAACTGCATATTGATCACTCGGGAAAGCTCCCGTTTCCATTAACACTTTAAACCGTTGTTTGTTTGGACGGTAAAAACTAAGCATCATCAGGTGCAGGTTCACCGTAAGCGTATTCATTATTGTCAATTCCTCCCTGCTGGCTCCCATTATAGCCGCTAACGGCTTACTGCAATACTGCTGATAATATAACCAGGGATTCTTTGCGGCCCAATAGCCTTCTACCGCACATTGCTGCCAGTCCGTCAACTCCTGTTCTATAGCTCCTTTTACATTTCTGGGTTGTAATCCAAGTGAGTTGCCACAAAAATAAATAGCATCCTTGCCATCACGTTGTGGAAAATAAAACTGTTCTCTGAATTTATATAACGGTTCCTGCTGGTCCCTCTCTTTAGCATATGCTAATGACGCTACGTACTCCATGGTCTTCCAATCTTTCGCCTTAGTATTCGTGTTCTTTCAACATCAACTCTTAATGGCGGTTAGCTATTGTTGTCAAGAAAGCTGTGCCCGTGTATCTTATTTCTCTGATTTCATTTTACAGGCTAAATGGCCTTAAACTGTTTCTAAACAGACTGTCTTATCTTAAATAATACATTATTTCATCATATGGCATATAAGGCTAAGGCTATATATGGCTAGTAACGCGTCTGAACTGTCTGAGGGGTCAAAAGTAATAAAGGCTATTCAAATGCCACTCATTCTAAATGTTAAAATTTGTTAATGACGGAAAAAAGATTACCGACCACAATATACAAAAAAAATCCGTCCCGAGGAATCGGGACGGAGACTGTTAACCTACAACTGTTACACTGTATTGAAAAAAACTTAATTAACGACCACCCTGTCTACTTTTTTCCCGTAAACCGGCTCGTCTTCATTTACCTCAGGTTTTGGAAAAAAGTCATAGGGTTTGGGCGATATGTACCTGGGATCATGCAGTTTCCGCACTTCATCCCGGTTCAGGAATAATTTCAGGATCAGTACCAAAAACGGCACATATTTCAGGTTCCGCGGGAACTGGTAGCGATCCAGCACGTCGATGGAGCGCTTGTTCATCGCATACATTACCGGCACCAGGATCAGTGTGAGGAAAGTCGCAAACACCAGACCGAATACCATTGTCCACGCCAATGGCCCCCAGAATGCCACGTTATCACCTCCGAAGAATATATGAGGATTGAACTCGCTAAACAGCGCCGCAAAATCGATATTCAGCCCTACTGCCAGCGGGATCAGGCCCAATATTGCTGCGATAGCGGTTAACAGTACCGGTGTCATACGGGTGCGGCCGGCTTCCACCACTGCGTCATACACCGGTGTATCCTGCTGGATCAGCAAATCCGTAAACTCCACCAATACGATACCATTTCGCACCACTATACCAGCCAGTGCCATGATACCCACGCCAGTCATTACAATCGAAATAGCCATACCAAAGATGGAGAAGCCCAGGAACACCCCGATAATACTGAACAGGATTTCCATAAAGATGATCATCGGCCTGCCAATAGAGTTGAACTGGGTTACCATAATCATCAGGATCAGGCCAAACGCACCTACCATTGCCATCAACAGGAAGTTCATGGTTTCCTGCTGATCTTCCTGCTCACCCGTCATTTTGATAGTTACAGAACCGGGATGAGTAAAGTCTTTCATCGCATTCTGGATATTCTGCACCACTTCATTTGTGTTGAATCCTGTCAACACATTGGAATACAGGGTGATAACCCGTTTCTGATCAATGCGCCGGATGCCTGCGTAGGTATTGGAGTAGTGAATATCCGCCACAGACGACAGTGGTACCTGCCTTACTACCCCGCCCATATTCATGTCGCGGTACACCAGGTTGAGGTTCATCAGGTTATTGATATTATTGCGCTGATCTTCGTTCAGTCTCACCATGATCTTATACTCGTCCTTGGCATCGCGGATTTTGGAGGCTTCGGCGCCGAATAATGCAGCACGAAGCGTTCCGCCGATCTGCCGGGTAGAGATGCCTTCAGCATTAGCTCTCTCCCTGTCGATGTTCACTACTATCTCCGGCTTGTTATCTTCAAAATCACTCTTCAGTTCTTCCACGCCACCGATCTGCAGGGAGTCCAGGTAACGTTTAAGCCTAAACGAAGAGCTGGTCAGTTCATCGAAGTTATCACCGGATATCTCGATATTGATTGGTTTACCCGTTGGAGGGCCGCCCTGTTCCTGTTCCACAGTAATGTTGGTACCAGGGATACCTTTTACTGCCTGACGTATTTTATCGAGATATTGTACGGTTGATTGTCCTTTTCTGGCGCCGAACTCTACGAAGGCTACTGTCACCTTACCTTTCTGAGGCTGCGTGCTGAGGTCCATCTGCGACGGATCTCCGGCGCCTTTGGCCACATTGGAGATGATGGATTCCACGATCGGGTTATTGGCACCTACCACTTTGGTGATGCGATTTTCCACGATGCGGGTAATGGAATCAGTATACTTCTGATCTGCACCATTAGGCAGCTCTATATAAGTATAGATGAAGTTCGGATCTGCCTGTGGAAAGAACACTACTTTAGGATTACGGATGGCGGTAAGCATGATGCTGAAGATCAGCAGTACAAACGTACTGATCACAATCCACACCGGGCGCCAGCCAACGAGGCACCATTTCAGAACACGTTTGTAACGTTCCTGCACCCGGGGCCAGAAATTGTTCTGGAAGCGACGCGCCACACCGCCCAGCCAGAAACGTTCCAGCAGGATCATCAGGTATACGAACACAACAAAGTTTCCTACTCCAAAACTGTTGGCGTAGCCAATCAGTGCTATAACGGCAAAGACTACACTGAGTATGGTGAATTTCCTGTCGAATTTTGGTTTGGGATGCTCTTCACCTTCATGCTGGTCCATGAAATCCACGGCGAACACGGGATTGATAATATAAGCCACTATAAGTGAAGCTCCCAGTGTAGTGATCAGTGTTACCGGCAGATAGAACATGAATTTGCCGATAACACCAGGCCAGAATAACAGCGGCACAAATGGCGCCAATACCGTCAGTGTTCCTGAGAATACCGGCAGGAACACCTCCCCCGCGGCTATCTTGGCAGCCTTGACGACTCCCAGTTCCTTTCGCTGATTATAGATACGGTGCACATTTTCGATCACCACAATCGCATCATCCACTACTATACCCAGTGCCAACAGGAAAGAAAAGAGCACCATCATATTTAGCGTGAACCCATACACCGGCATCAGCAGGAAGGCGATAAACATGGAGATAGGCACAGAAAGCGCCACAAAGATCGCGTTCACGGCTCCCATGAAAAACATGAGGATGAGCGTCACCAGCAGGAAGCCGATAATGATGGTATTGATCAGATCGTGCAGGGTTACGCGGGTGGATTTAGACTGATCTGCTGTAACAGTTACTTCCAGATTTTTCGGGAAGTAGTTCTCTTTCATATCTTTCGTGATCTCGCGGATCTTATCGGAAGCATCGATCAGGTTCTTACCACTCTGTTTGATAACGTTCAGCGTGATTACATTCTTACCTCTCAGGCGGGCATAACTTTCCTGCTCCAGGAAGCCGTCGACCACCGTAGCTACATCTTTCAGATACACGGTAGCTCCAGACTGACCTCTCACAATGATATTGCCGATACGTGAAGGATCCTTGTATTCTCCCTTTACGCTGAGTGTACGCTTCTGGCCATCCATTGCTACAAGTCCGCCGGAGATGGTGGCGTTCTCATTCTGGATGGCAAGCACGATATCATCGAAGCTGATTCTCGCAGCATCCATCTTGTATTTATCGACATTGATCTGGATCTCACGTTCCAGTTCTCCAACGAGGTCGACACGGGTGATTTCATTCAGTGCTTCGATCCTGTCTTTCATATCATCCGCATACTTTTTCAGGGTCTGCAGATCGAAGTCTCCTGACAGGTTTACGTTCATGATAGGAATCTGCGATACATCTATCTTCACAATCTGCGGCTCCTGTGTAAGGTTCTGTGGCAGATCTTTTTTAGCATCATCCACTTTTTCACGTACCCGCTGGCGGGCAGCTTCAATATCTTCATTGGCATTGAACTCGATCGTGATCGCAGAGAAATCCTGCATGGAAATACTCTTGATCTTCTTTACGCCGGAGATGCCATTCAATTGCTTCTCGATAGGCTTGGTGATCGTGGTTTCCACATCCTCCGGAGATGTACCTGCATTAACGGTATTAATGTAGAACTGCGGGAACACTACTTCCGGAAACTGCTCTTTAGGCAGGTTAATATAAGAAATGATACCAGCCAATGCAATGATAATAGTAGCCACGTAAATGCTTACCTTATTATCAATGGCCCAACTGGTAGGCTTGAATTCTTTATGGAGATTATCTTGCATACACTTGGTTTTAGCTGATAAAAGCAGCTTTATAATTTAATCAGGTCGTTGTCATTCAGCCCCTGAAAACCAGTAGTAATAATTCTATCACCCTTTGTCAGTCCGCTTTTGATCTCTGCCTTATCATTATAGGTATGACCCAGTTCAATTGTTTTACGTTGTGCTACCATTTTACCGTTAGCATTCTGTGCTACCATCACGTAGGGCTTACCGGAGGTGTACTGGATAACGCCTACAGGTATTACCACCGCATCCTTCGCGGTATAGTCAACAATGCGCATATGAGCGATCATATTCGGGCGCAGTGCATTGTCGGCTTTCATGGGTACTTCTACCCTTATTGTACGGCTGAGCGGATCGATGGTTCTGGAAGCAAAAGCAACAGTGGCCCGCATCTGGCGATTAATATCCGGGAAGACGATATCTACCTGATCTCCTTCTTTCACACGGCCTGCATAGGCTTCAGCGATATTCGCAGTTACCTTCAGGTTGCTGGCATTTACAACGCGGAATGCGGGAGCGCCGGGTGCAGCATTGTCGCCTAGTTTAGCGATCACCGCATCCACCGTACCGCTGATGGGTGCAATGATGCGGGTTTGTGACATCTGATCCTGCAGTGTAGCCATTTTCCTTTCGAGACCTTCTTTCTGATTCTTAGCATTGAGATATTGTACTTCAGAACCGATTTGCTGAGACCAGAGGTTCTTTTGTTTTTCGAAGAGTGTATTGGCAAGGTCCATCTGGGTGCGGAGTTCAGCCATATTAGCTTTCAGCACCTGATCATCCACCTGTGCCAGGGTTTGCCCCTGTTTTACCTGTTGTCCTTCTTTCACATAGATAGCAGTGATAACACCGGGAACACGGGCAGATACATTCACATTTTCTCTTGCGTCCACGCTTCCCTGTACATCTATGAAATGTTCAAACAAAGTATCGTTTATCATAGTCACTGTCACATCTTTCATCTTCTGTACAGTATCCTTCACCCCTAATTCCTTTTCCAGGTCAGCGATCTTCTTGTCGATATTTTCCTTGTCAGTTTTCAGCTGCTTGAGCTGGGCAGCTTTATTGCCGCCACCGCCGCCGCAGGCAGCCAGTAAAAGCGTAAGGACGGGGATCAGTAAAGAATATCTTTTAGTTGTCATGTTATGAGTAGTGAATGGTGATTGTAATGATTAAGCTATAGTTTGCCGTATGCCTTCATCAGATCTATTTTAGCCACGATGGCATTGAACAGTGCTGTGAAATAATTATTCTGGGCAGTGAGCAGGTCATTTTCCGCGGTGGTCATTTCCAGGCTGGAACCAACGCCCTCCCTGTATTTGACCTGCGTGGTATGATATACATCCTGCGCCAGTTGCATATTTTTCTCCTGAGATTCCAGGGTGAGCACGTTGTTCCGGAAGGTAGATGTAGCTTGTTCTCTTTCCAGGTCTATGCCCAGTTTGGCATTCTCAATAGCCACTTCACTTTTCTTAACCGCCAGCCACGCCTGATCTACCTGCCGTTTGCGCTGCAAACCGGAGAAGATGGGAACCGAAAGGTTCAGGCCTGTGTTGACGTACCCGTACCATGTCTGTGTTTTGAAATAATCGAATTTATCACTTCCGCGCAGCGCGCCTGTTGCACCGAAAAGCTGCAATGAAGGAAACCCTTTCATGCGGTATCTTTTCAGATCATATTCATTAGCTTTCTTCTGGGTTTCGAGTAACTGGTATTCGATGCGCTGGGAGTAATCGAATTTATCCATGTCCAGCACATCTGCTACTATCCTTTGTGTGGAAAGTGTATCAGTAAGTACAATCGCCTGTTTGAGTGGCATTCCCATCTGGAATTTCAGGGAAGCAGTGCCCAGTTCCACCAGGTTGCGGAGTTTGGTTTGCTCCGTTTCCAGGTTAGTATATTGTACCACGAGGCGGTCTACATCCAGTTTCTCAGCGAGCCCGTTCTTGTAAATTTCCCTGGTTTCCTTCAATATTTTATCAAGCGAATTGATGTTCTCCGAGAGGATGGCCAGCGCTTTGTTGGCAGAAAGTACATTGTAGTATGCTTTATATACGCTCGATTTCACATCTATTTCTGACCTGGTCACATTCTGTGCCACCAGTGTTTCCAGTGTTTTCCGGGCCTGCAGGGCAACGAGTACACTGGGGTCGAATAGCGTCTGGGTAAGTCTTACTTCACCCATGAGATTATGAGGCAACTGGAAAGAAACGCCTACAAATGAATCCACCGGAAGACCGAAGTTCTTCATGTTAAACATTTGTTTCTGCGTGATGGGGTTATACTGGTATGCGCCGGTTCCTGCAACATTAGGCAATGCAAGACCGCTGACTTCTTTATTCTTCGCCAGTTGGATAAGTTCATCCAGTTTAGCGGTTTTGACGGTGCTTTGATTAGCCAGTGCATAGTCAACCGCTTCTTTGGCCGTCAGGCGGATTGGTTCCGACGCGACCTGTTGCTGGGCTCCCGCACTGGCAGCCACAAACAGCAGCCACCCGAATAAAGCCATACTGGTGAGCCTTTTGATTGATAGCATAGTGTTATTTATTTAGCGATAGTTGTTTGTATTCTTCAATAAGATGGTATCCTTTAAGTGATGCTACTCCGTATAGAAAATTTTCCAATAATACTTTTGCGACCTTGTTCATATCATATGTACCAGGGAATACCTCGGTCTGAAAGCTGATCATACAGGCATGTATCCGATAATATGTCAGTATTCTTATATCTATATCCGGCCGGTAAACACCCTCACTGATACCTCTTTCCAGATTTTCGCGGATCATATTGGCCAGGGAATTATGTTGATAATCCAGGAACACCTGATAAGCTTTAGCGTGAAATTTCTGGAGATCGAGGATAATAACCGGGTTCATATTCCGCAGGCGCCTGTCGAGCATATCCATCACAAGGAACAGCTCCTGGATGGCATCTTTTGACTTCCGTCTGTCTTCCAGCGACTCTTCATTAACGATCTGTATGAACCTCGCTATCGTCTGCGACACCATATCGTCCTTGTCTGTAAAATGGGCATAGAGTGTTTTTTTAGAGATACCCATCTTTACAGCAATGTCATCCATGGTGATGGAGCGGGTTCCAAACTGACGAAACAGGCCAAAAGCCGTGTCCATAATGCGTTCCTGTACTTCCATAAATTTAACGGCAATAACGCTGTTGTTATGCAGAACAAAACTATGGAAACTTTACAAACTTCCAAAGTTTCCAGTAATATTTTTTTATATGCAGCCAACTAATGGTCACAGGATGAATGAACTAAAACCGATAGTTAAAAGCTAGCAGCTATTCTGTAATTTTGCGGATCTAATCCTGAACCATGTCTCCCAAGCTCAGATTTAAAGCATTTGCATCGAGGTTATTACGTTATTTCTTCCAGGGGTTGCTGATACTGGCGCCCATAGGAATAACAGCGTTTGCCCTGTACTGGGCGTTTGTTACCATAGACAATCTCATTCCGAAGGAGATCATCCCTGAGGGCACTTCTTTCAACTTCCTGAAGTATAAGGGAGTGGGCTTTGTGTTAGTACTGCTGCTGATCGTTGTGGTAGGCTATCTGAGTTCATCCTTTATTATCGGCCGTCTTTTCGATCTGTTCGACCACTTACTGGAGCGTACGCCATTCATCAAGTATATTTATACCTCTGTTAAGGATGTGTTTGATGCTTTTGTGGGCGAGAAGAAAAAATTTGATCATCCGGTGCTGGTACAGATCTATGGCCAGGATGTCTGGGAAATGGGATTCATTACCCAGCCGGATGTGAGTAACCTGGGGCTGGAAGGTTATATGGCGGTATACGTTCCGCATGCTTATGCCATTACTGGCAAAGTGTTTATGGTGCCTAAGGAGAAGGTGAAGCCATTGACCAATGTTTCAGCGGGTGAGGCCATGAAATTTGCGGTAAGTGGAGGTGTAACTAATTTATAAGCATCTTTAGCCTTTAGTTTTTAGTCTTTAGTATCTATAGCGATTACTAAAGACTTATCTTTGTTTTCCTAAAACCCAACCAGATGTTAACCCACACCAACCTGCGGATTCCCGCGCTTATCCTGTTTTTTATATTGATGATACCGTGTTCCCAGGCCGGGGCATGGGGATTTTTTGCGCATCAGCGGATCAACCGGCTGGCTGTTTTCTGCCTGCCGCCGGAGATGATGGTGCTGTATAAGCCACAGCTGGAGTATCTGACCATACACGCCACGGATCCGGATAAACGGAGATACGCCGTAGCGGCGGAAGGCGCAAGGCATTATATTGATATCGATCTGTTCGACCAGCCGCCTTACCTGAACATTCCCCGCAGCTGGTCCGATGCGGTGGCGCGTTACACGGCAGATTCATTGAACAGAAACGGTATACTTCCCTGGCATCTAGAGAAGATGATGGCATGGCTGACAGCAGCATTCCGGGAACGGGATCAGCAGCGTATACTGAAGCTGTCGGCAGAACTGGGGCATTATATGGCCGATGCACACGTGCCGTTGCATGCGTGTTCCAACCACAACGGCCAGCTGACGGGGCAGGACGGCATTCACGGATTGTGGGAATCGCGCATACCAGAGTTGTTGGCCGACCGTGAATACAACTATTGGGCGGGCAAAGCCTGTTATATTGCAGTACCCCGGAAATTTATCTGGGATGTTATCAGTGCCAGCGGAATGGCCGCTGATACGGTTTTACGCTATGAAAAACAGTTAAGCGGGCAGTTTCCGGTGGGTAGGCGCTATGCATACGAAAACCGGAATGGGGTATTGATACGTACTTACGCTGAAGACTATACGAAAGCGTATTCACTTTCGATGGGTGATATGGTAGAACGTCGGATGAAAAATGCCATAGCGGCTGTAGCATCGGCGTGGTACACCGCCTGGGTGAACGCCGGGCAGCCATCGTTGCAGGAGCTGGCTCACACCACGCCTACCCCCGGAGAGCAGGAGGAGGCAGAAAAGCTTCAGCAACAATGGATGAATGGCCGATTGCCTGCGCGGGAAGAGTAAAACGGTAAAATATTTATGGCAATACATAATAATTAGAAAAGAAATTTTATCTTTGCCAGACCATCTTTTAACCTGTCCTACACCACGCGCCTTACCGGTTTTAAAACACCCGTGCCGTTTTTTTTCCGTTTCCTTAGAAAAACCAAAACAAAGTGGAAAGATCAAAAAATGAATTTAATCTGAATCGCAACATGAAGGTGCATAATTTTAACGCAGGTCCTTCTGTATTACCTAACGAGGTATTGTACAAGGCCAGTAAAGCTCTTATCGACTTTGAAGGGTCGGGGATGTCTATACTGGAGATTGGTCACAGAACAGAGCCGTTTATTGCGGTAATGGACGAGGCGCGCAACCTGGTGAGGGAGCTGATGCAACTTGATGACGACTTTGAAGTCCTCTTCTTGCATGGAGGAGCCACTACTCAGTTCATGCAGATACCAATGAACCTGCTTGAAAGCAGTGAAACAGCTGCGTATGTAGACACCGGCGTATGGTCTAACAAGGCCATTAAAGAAGCAAAATTGTTTGGTTTTACCGACGTTGTAGCAAGCTCCAAGGAGAGTAATTACAATCACATCCCCAAGCAGTTTACGATCCCGCCACAGGCGAGTTATCTGCATATAACCACTAACAATACCATCTATGGTACACAGTGGCAGATGACGCCCGTTACCGACGTACCCCTGATAGCTGATATGAGTAGCGATATCCTCAGCCGCAGCATGGACTTCAACAAGTACTCGCTGATTTATGCCGGAGTACAGAAGAACATGGGCGCTGCCGGCGCTACCATGGTAGCAGTACGCAAAAGTTTGCTGGGCAAGGTAAGCCGCAAAATACCGGCTATCCTGGACTACAGAAATCACATCGACAATGGTTCCATGTTGAATACCCCGCCTGTATTTGCCGTGTATATCTCTATGCTTACACTCCGCTGGTTGAAAGAACAGGGTGGTGTTACCGCCATTGAAAAAATCAATGAGAAAAAAGCTGCGTTGCTTTACGACGAAATCGACCACAACCCGTTATTCCGTGGTACCGTGGTAAAAGAAGACCGTAGTAAAATGAACGCCTGCTTCATCATGGATAAACCAGAGATGGAAGAAGAGTTCCTGAAATTCTGCAAGAAAGAAGATATTGTAGGTATCAAAGGGCATCGCCTTTCCGGCGGATTCCGGGTATCTATGTACAATGCCCTCCCCTACGAGAGCGTAGAAGTAATGGTGGAAGCCATGAAATACTTCTCACTGAAAAAGGCATAATAAAAAAGATAGTATAACATAGATACGGGTTTAGAGGAGATAGTTTTAACCTGTCTTCCTCTAAATCCGTATCTTTTTTGTAGAATTGTTCTATGCTTTGTCCCTATCAAATCATTAAACCATCCGTATGATCAAAGAACAACCGCTGGTTTCTGTAATTGTGCCATGCTATAACCGTGAAAAATATATTGAACAGTGTGTGATGAGTGTTATTCATCAGACATATCCCAACATCGAACTTGTAGTAGTTGACGACGGCTCCACAGACAAATCCGGCCAGATATTAGAAGAACTGGCAGCCAAACATGGTTTTACCCTTGTCAGGCAGAAAAATATGGGGGTATGTGCAGCATTGAATAACGGCATCAGAGGCCATTCAACAGGTGAATATATCTGCTATCTGGGATCTGATGATTACTGGAAAGAAGACAAAATTGAGAAACAGGTTGCTTTTTTAGAAGAACACCAGGATCTGGCCCTTGGTTTTACAAAAACAACCCTTGTTGACAGCAAGGGCAATATGAGCTGGAGCTATCCGAATGGAGAGGAGATTACCTGCGACTTTTACAATTTACTCTGGGGAAATTTCGTTCCCTCCCTGACCACAATGATGAGAAGAGATGTTTATGTTGCAGTCGGTGGCTTTGATGAAAACCTGGTGCTTGAAGACTGGGACATGTGGTTAAGGATAGCATACGAATACAAATACGGCTTCCTTGATGAAGTATTGGCCTATTACAGGATTCATGACAACAATATGTCGAAGGATACCATTAAAATGAAGAGAGCAGAGCAACAGACTCTTCAGAAATGGCGGCACACAAAAGCATATAAGCATGTATATAAACGGTGGGCCCTCGATGCTATGAATGAACTGGCGCCAACACAAAAGAAATATGTTACCACACAACTGCTCCTCCCCGCTCTTAAGTATTACAAAAAGAAATTATTTTATACGGGATTATGGAAGCTGTTAACCAAATGGGAATAAAAGAAATTTTTTAAGGGGCCGGTCAGGCCCCTTCTTTGTCACCTGCAGCTATCCGTAATTTGTTATTGGCAGTTAGTATTTTTTATTCTAACTTTTGTACCTCACTCATATCATATACCATGGCTATCATCAGACCCTTTAATGGCGTAAGACCTCAGGCAGCGTTGGCAGCAAAAGTAGCCGCAAGGCCGTACGACGTGCTCAGTTCCGCGGAAGCCAGAGCGGCGGCGGCAGGCAATCCTTATTCGTATTATCATGTTTCCAAATCAGAAATAGACCTGCCGGAGGACGTAGATATACACAGCCAGCAGGTATATGATAAAGCAGCGGAAAACCTGCATCGCATGGTTAGCGAGGGGACGCTGTTCCAGGAATCGCAGCCTGCCTATTATATCTATAAACTTGTTATGAACGGACGCGCGCAAACAGGGCTTGTATGCCTTTCTGCCGTTACGGACTACAATAACGGTATTATCAAAAAGCATGAGTTTACGCGGCCCGACAAAGAACTGGACCGTATCAATCATATAAAAACCACCAAAGCGCAAACAGGCAACGTATTCCTGGCATATAACGATGTACCGGAAGTAAACGCCCTGATCGACCGCTGGCAGGAACAACAGTCACCCACATACGATTTTACAGCAGAAGATGGCATACAACATACCATCTGGGTGATCAGCTCCCTTGCGGTTGTACAGGAAATAACCTCCCTGTTTGCCACGAAAGTACCTTGCACTTACATTGCCGACGGGCATCACCGGGCGGCTTCTGCCAGTCTTGTACAGAAAGAGTTTGAACTGGCAGGAAAGATCACCTCCGTTGAAAATCCGGTCAATTATTTCCTTACCACCATCTTTCCGGCCAGCCAGCTGGCGATACTGGACTATAACAGGGTGGTCAGGGATCTTAACGGTATGAGTAAAGAAGCACTGTTATCACGCCTGGACTATGATTTCACCGTGGAGGAAATAGGCCATCTGCCCCAGCCCCCCAGCATGCTCCATGAATTCAGCATGTACCTCGATGGCAGGTGGTACCGGCTGGTAGCCAGAGAAGGCACTTATACCACGGATCCGATTGGCATACTGGACGTCACTATCCTGTCGGCCAACATATTGGATAAACTCCTGGGTATCAGTGATCAGCGAACCGACAAGCGGATTGACTTTGTAGGCGGAATCAGGGGCCTTGGTGAACTGGTTAAGCGGGTCGACAGCGGCGATATGAAAATAGCGTTCGCCCTTTTCCCGGTCACAATCCGGCAGTTATTCGATATCGCCGACAGTGGTAATGTCATGCCTCCCAAAAGCACCTGGTTTGAACCGAAATTACGGGATGGCCTGGTTACTCATCTCATCTAAATAAATATTAAAAAACAGTAAACGGCATTGCTACCCTTCAGGCACGGAGGGCTCCTGCCTGAAAACATCTGGATAAGAAATTTTAATAATATAAGACACTTAATCCCTGTAACCTGAAGCCCGGAGATTGATCTGCGGCACATTATCTCATTTTCATTACTTTTACAACAAACGAACAGACAGGGATGAACATACGGTCTTCTTTATTGAAAGCATTTTTTATAGCAGGGATACTAATTTCACAGACAGTTGTTGCGCAGGATGCCAAAGAGCTATACAATACAGCCACCGGCTTCATTCGTACCGGAGATTACTCCAATGCCATACTGGTGCTGAATCAGGCATTGCAACTGGATCCTGACAATTTTGAATTGAAAAAACAGCTTGGTTTTACCTATTATCTCAAGGGAGACCTGGTAAAAGCCAAAAGCGTTATCGAACCGTTGTTAAGCAGTAAAGAAGCAGATGTACAGGTGTTCCAGATAGCAGGGAACATCTATGTTGGCAGGGAGGATTGGAAAACTGCGCAGCGTATGTATGAGCGTGCGATCAGGAAATTTCCCAACAGCGGGGAATTATACAACGACAATGGTAACCTGCAGATGCAATTCAAAATGTACGATGCTGCTTTACGCAGCTGGATCAAAGGCATAGAGCAGGATCCCAGGTTCCCGGGTAACTATTACAACGCTACCAAAACCTATTACTACAGTAATAATCCGCTTTGGTGCATATTGTATGGCGAAACCTTCATGAACATGGAGAGCTTCACCACCCGTACTGCAGAGATAAGGAATATTGTGCTGGAGTCTTATAAAAAGCTGTTCAATGATCCGTCGCTGTTCGAAAGCGCCATGCCGGATGATAAGAAAGGCAGAAAGGGTGGTAATGGATTTGTAGAGGCGTACAAGGCCTGTATGGGCAAGCAGATCAGTGTAGTTACCGGCGGCATAGATCCGGATGCACTCATCATGGTACGTACCCGATTCCTGTTAGACTGGTTTAACACCAACGCGGAGAATTTCCCATACGCTCTTTTCGATTTTCAGCGCAATCTGTTACGCCAGGGATACTTTGAGGCATATAATCAGTGGCTGTTCGGCCCTGCGGCCAGTCAGAGCAATTATAAGGGATGGATAGCGCTGCATAAACAGGATTATGATGATTTCCTGAAGTATCAACGTGCTAATCCGCTGAAGCCCAGACCAGATGAGTATTACAACGATGGCCGGTTTACGCTGATCAATTCGGGATATTAGTTTTTGAATAAATTTTGATTGACGGGTATTTAGTTAATTAGTTGCTGTAGCAACTGAATGACTAAATCCGTAAATTGTAGATCTCAAAATCTGAATATGCTCGTCAACAAACACCAAAACATCATCGACAACGCCGTAAAAGCAAATCACGAAAGAACTTTCTATTCGCAGTATCCGGAGCATCCCAAAGCATACGGTGAAGAGGCCCATGCAAAGGGCGTACAGAGTTATCAGCAATTACTGGGTAAGCCTTTCAGGCAGCTGCTTCAAACCGGGGAAACCGGCTGGGGCGGCGAGGAAGTATCTCCCTACACCATGGAAGAGTTGGGTATTACCTATCCCATATTTCTGGTAAACGACCTGGTGACGAAAGCCGCAGCTGCCGGCAAAAACTGGGCTAAGCTCCCGGTAGCAGAAAGAGCTGGCATACTCACCGAAACACTCGAACGTATAAAAGATTACTTTTTTGATATTGCGAACGCCACCATGCATACTACTGGCCAGAGCTTTATGATGAGCTTTCAGGCTTCTGGTCCGCATGCCAGCGATCGTGCACTGGAGGCCATAGCCACCGGTTACCAGGAATTACAACGCTATCCGCCGGAACTATCCTGGGAAAAGCCAATGGGTAAAACCAGTGTTAAGTTGTATAAAACCTTTAAACCTATTCCTAAAGGGGTTGGCCTGGTAATCGGCTGTTCCACCTTCCCGGTATGGAATAGTTTGCCGGGTATATACGCCGATATGGTAGCTGGTAATCCGGTGATTGTAAAACCGCATCCGCGGGCGGTATTGCCTATTGCTATTGTAGTAGGGGCCATCCAGCATACCCTGAACAACAACGGCTATGATCCGCATCTCTGCCAGCTTGCAGCCGACAGCTCAGCACACCTGATTACCAGAGAACTTTGTGAGCATCCGGATGTAAAGCTGATCGATTATACCGGCGGTAATACTTTTGGTAATTATGTAGAGTCGCTTCCGGGCAAAACAGTATTTACTGAAAAAGCGGGAGTAAACTCAGTTATCCTCGACAGTGTTGCCGACCTGGATCCTGTTTTGCAGAATCTTGCGTTTTCTGTTAGTTTATATTCCGGGCAGATGTGTACTGCACCACAAAATTTCTTTATCCCCGAGCAGGGTATTAAGACGTCGAATGGCATTGTGCCCTTCAACGATGTGGTACAGCAATTTAAAGATGCAGTTGTAAACCTGGTCAGCAATCCCAAAATGGGCGCAGGCACGCTGGGCGCCATTCAGAACGACGCCACACTAACCCGTGCAAAAGATGCCCGGCAACTGGGAGGCAAAGTGATCCTTGCAGGAGCGGAGGTACCCAATGAAGAATTTGCCCATGCGCGCATTTGCGCACCCACTATATTGGAAGTAACCAGTGCGGATACCGCGATCTATGAGAAGGAGTTATTCGGCCCGGTAGTGCTGATCATTAAAACAAGGGATACCAGCCATAGTATACAACTGGCCCGGCAGATGGCTCAGAAATATGGCGCTATCACCTGCGGTGCATATACCACAGATGCGGCAACAAAAGAAATAATAACGGAAGAAATGAATAGTGTGTTTACCCCGGTGTCGTTTAATCTTACAGGATTTATCTGGGTAAACCAGCATGCTGCTTTTTCCGATTTTCACGTTACCGGAGGCAATCCTGCCGGGAACGCCAGCTTTACCAATCAGGAGTTCATTATGAAACGCTTTGTTTGGGTAGGCAACCGGGAACTGGCGGGCTAGACTCAAATAACCAACGGGCACGCAGCCGGCTGCATGCCCGTTTTAAAGCATATATGGATTTATGAAAAAAGGGTTGTACATCATTGCGGTGTTGTTTTCAGGCGTCACAGCCTGTGAACAGGCACCTAAAGCCGACAAGGCCAGGATAACTGAAGCACAAACTGTGCAGGCGGGCACCGGCAATGCATATCAGCCCGATACGGCAGTTAGCGTAGTAGAGTGGATAGGCACCAAACCAACAGGCAAACATCATGGCAGCCTGAAACTAGCCGGAGGCGCGCTCTATGTGAAAGATACAGTTATCACTGGCGGCCAGTTTATCATCAACATGCATTCGCTCCGGGATATAGATCTGGCTGGTGATACCATCATGCAACATAAGCTGGAGACTGAGCTGAAAGGAGAAATGTTCTTTGATGTCAATAAATATCCTGCTGCCACTTTCGAGATCACCAAAGTAGCGCCCTTTCATCCGGCGGTGGGCGACGAACTTACGTTAAAAGACGCCACGCATATTATCAATGGGAATCTTACCTTAAAATCCGTCACCAAAAATATTTCATTCCCTGCGAAAGTGACGATTAACAACAAGACTATCAATGCCGTAGCTAATTTCAATATAGACCGCACCCAATGGGGCATTACGTATCGGGCAGATAAGTCGTTACAGGATAAGCTCATCAACTCTCAGGTAAATATTTCATTCCATATCACAGCCATCCGTTAGACCCGTTTTTTTTCTCTCTGAAGCCAATAAAAAATTTTAAATTTAAGAGACAACCACGTAAAACTGATTCAGATGGAAACTAAACAGGAAAGGGACGACCGACTTTGGCGGATAGCCAAGGCCAGGGCGGGTTTTAAATCCCATCTCATCATCTACCTCGTTATCAACCTGGGATTATGGGCTGTTTGGTTTCTGACGGATAGTGATAAATCTCACAGTACCCCCTGGCCGGTATGGCCGACACTTGTATGGGGTATACTGCTGGCATTTCTCTACTTCAATTGCTATCATGGAGATGATACATTGGGGAATATGAGAGGCTGAAATTGCAGCACAATCGTGACTGATACCTGTAAATAAAACCCAATAGCATGACAGACCAACCGCAGCGACTATTTGATGTGATTGCTCACCAGCTGGCTAACTATCCAAAGGAAGATATGTTAGCAGGCAAGGAAAAAGGAGAATGGAGAAAATACAGTACCAAAGAGGTCGCAGATATCACGCTCAGATTGGGCGCCGGATTGCTCAAACTTGGGATCAGAGCAGGCATCCGGCATAATGAAGAAAAAGACAAAATAGCGATTATCTCACCTAACCGGCCTGAGTGGATCCTGACGGACCTGGCCTGCCAGCAGCTGGGAGCGGTGCTTACACCGATATATCCTACGATCAGCGAACACGAACTGTCCTTTGTATTGAACGATGCAGAAGCCCGTATCCTCTTTGTAAGTGATAAAGATCTGCTGGACAAAGTGAACGCCATGCGGGACAAGTTTCCTACCATAAGGGAGATCTTTACCTTCAATCAGGTGCCCGGGGCCCGGCACTGGACAGAAGTACTGGAGTTGGCCAATGAAGCTGATTTTGCCGGGATAGAAGCCATTAAACAGCAGATATCTCCTGATGAACTGGCCACCATCATCTATACATCAGGTACGACGGGTACTCCTAAGGGCGTGATGCTGACGCATCATAACATCATGTCGAATGTACTGACCTGCCAGCCGTACCTGCCGGTTAATAAAGATGCTAAGGCACTCAGTTTTCTGCCGTTGAATCATATTTTCGAAAAAATGGTGACCTATCTGTTTCTCGCTGCAGGGGTGCCCATTTACTATGCAGAAAACATGGATACCATTGCAGATAATCTGAAAGAAGTAAAACCCACCATATTCACCACTGTACCGCGCTTATTGGAAAAGGTATACGAAAAGATCATGGCTACAGGGCTGGAGCTGAAGGGAATTAAGCGGGCACTTTTTTTCTGGGCGGTGAACCTGGGTAAGCAATACGAAATCAACAAAAATCAGGGCACCTGGTACAACATCCAGCTAAAACTGGCTAACAAACTGATATTCAGCAAGTGGCGTGCTGCATTGGGAGGTAATATACAAGCCATTGTCAGCGGGGCAGCAGCCTGCCAGCTGCGTCTGCTCAAAATATTTACTGCAGGTGGCATCCCGGTGATGGAAGGCTACGGCCTTACAGAAACATCGCCGGTAATTAGTGTAAACCGGTACAATATAACGGACCGGATGTTCGGGAGTGTAGGCCCTATAATAGACGGTATTGAAGTAAAGATTGCAGAAGACGGTGAGATTCTTTGCAAGGGCCCGAATATTACCATTGGCTACTATAAGCGCCCCGATCTGACGGCAGAAGCCATCAGGGATGGCTGGTTTCATACAGGTGATATCGGAATGATCATCGACCATAAATTCCTGAAAATCACAGACCGTAAGAAGGAGCTGTTCAAGACCTCAGGCGGTAAATTTGTGGCCCCGCAGCCGATTGAGAACAAATTCAAGGAGTCGCCTTACATAGAGCAGATCATGGTGGTGGGAGAAGATCGTAAATTCACGGCAGCCCTGATAGTACCATCATTCAGTAACCTGCGCAGCTGGGCGCAGAAAAGGGGAATATCAGCCGGGTCTAATGAAGAGCTCCTCAGTAATGTGGAAGTACAGGATCTTTTCAAACAGGCGGTCGACAAGTACAATCAGTTCTTCAATCATATAGAGCAGATAAAAAAATATGTACTACTGCCTCACGAATGGACGGTTGACGCCGGAGAACTGACGCCTACGCTGAAAGTTAAGCGGAAAGTACTTTTGGAGAAATTTAAGAAGGAAATAGATGGTATTTACGCTCCTGCAGCAGGGAAAGTAGATATAGAAAGTCTTTAAATATTAAATTAAAACCCTTACTTTTGCAACCCGATCTCGGGAAGCCGGGTAGGATGGCCTCATAGTTCAATGGATAGAATAGAAGTTTCCTAAACTTTAGATACAGGTTCGATCCCTGTTGAGGCTACAAGAATGTTTACTCGCCCAATTTCAGACTTACTGAAGTTGGGCGTTTTTCATTTACAGAGGTGGGGTTTGGAGGAAAGAGAGGGAAAGGGATGCAATTACATAAAGTGTGTCAGCAAAAAGTTAAACAACTTTTTACTGACACACTTTATGTAATTGCATCTTATTTAACTTCGTTACTTGTATCCTTTACAAATTTCTGCTGCTGCTCCAAACTGTCCCTTTCCCGTGCCTCCTTCAGCCTTTGATTCCACATCGCCTTTTGTCTTCTATACTTTTCTTCTTTAGAGTAACAACAAGTTAATATTAACGATAAAAGACACAATGACAAGTAATATCTAATTCTCATATTTTTATTTATTAGTTATAACGGAAGTTCTAAATCCTGCCTGATAATACCAGCCATAAATGATAGCCCGTTTATCGGCATCAGAATCATCACTATTAAACGTCGTTGCAAGCTGTAATGCCTTAGATGCACTATTACCTAGCCGATTATTAGCATTTCCCCATAACCAGTTTCCTGCATCCATAAGATTATAGGCTGTGGTACTACTTCTCAAAATAAAAAGAGCCCCTCTATCCTGCTTAAGTATCTCATCTGGATCTAACCCATAGTCCCCTCTTTCTCTGAGGACTTCAGTGGAAAGATGATATACTGAAAAATCTACTTTCCCTGCTACAGACTCCGTCATAAGATACCACAATCCAATCCGTTGAACAAATTAACGCTGCCTAATGATAAATACATAGCCTGGAAGAATCCTCAAAATAATAGCGAGGATGTTGGTATAAGAACAAACGCATCGAATGACCTCACAATGTATGTACTTGGGCCAGATAGACTGTACATCCAATCGTCAACAGGTAACGTTGGTATTGGAACCAATGTTCCTCAAGCCAAACTTTCTGTCAACGGCGATGTTTCTGCGAAAAAGATAAAGGTTACTCAAACAGGATGGCCGGATTTTGTATTTCACGAAGCTTACGCTTTACCTTCATTGCAAGAGGTAGAAAACTATGTAGCCGTTCATAACCATTTACCAGGAATTCCGTCGGCAAAGGAAATAGAAACACATGGCGTTGATTTAGGCGAAATGAACAAACAATTATTACAAAAAGTAGAAGAGCTGACGCTATATCTCATCAGGGAACACAAAAAGAGTCTGGAGCTGGAAAAGGAAAACATTGAACTGGCAAAAATGATTTCAGCACTAAATTCAAGGGTAGATACTTTAGAAAAAAAAGTAGAGAGTCCGTTTTTAGAGAGGCTAATCTATCAGGAGGTGAAAAGCTTTTCACCTCCTGATGATATGCCCAACCTCAAATCCGCCGTTACCATAATGCAAGATCTACTGCCCCATATCAACCTCCCTGGTATTAGTAACTCCACAGCTACAATCCACCATTATTAACCCCTCACAAGATAAGAACACCTCTTTTATACCAAAACTCCACGGCTGCCGCTGCTTCAGAGTATAATTATTCATTATAAATTCTTAATATTATATAACTCAGTATGCAAACTGAATTATTATCAGCCTAGCAGTGAATATAAATTACATATAATACCCTTTCTCTTTTTATAAGATTTGTCCATTTTTTTGCCCTCCCAATCGACCATAAGCCACAACTCAAAACAAAGAGCTTTTTTAATTTAAAACCGTTTACTATGAACACAATTGACCTTAACGCACTGCGTTACCCATTCCCTTATGCAACCAATCCTCACGCTCAAAAAATGGAAAAAAAAAATCAGTGAGTGGCTACAGGATGATTACTCTTTTCTTCCTGAAAAAGTAAAGAAAAAATACCTGACCACCGGTGTAGGACATGCAGGAGGATGCATGTTTCCCAAAGCCAGTGAAGCGCAGCTCACGGCTGTTTGCCGCTTCTTTCTATGGGCCTTTACTATTGATGATTCATTTGAATTCTCAACGGTCAGTGAATTACAGACAATTCACCAGAAAGCCCTCTCCTGTCTTCAGGGCACTGTGCTTAATACGGAAGAACCCTTATACCGGCATCTGCCACTATTACGCAACGAATTGTTGCAATTCGGCTCTGAAGACTGGCTCAACCGGTTCACTGCAAGTCTGACAATGTACTTTGATGGGATTCAGGAAGAAATTCCGTTCAGGAAAAATCTGATCTTTCCAAGTTGGGAGCAGTTCATTACCATACGGGAAAAGGCTGTTAACGTTCATCCATTGGTGAACCTGGCAGAATTAATAACCGGCTGTGTATTACCTCGTGATGTACTGGCGCATCCTACTTTACAGGGGCTTGGAAAATTGACCTGCCGGATATTATCCTGGAGTAACGATTACTTTTCTGCGCATATGGAAAAAGGGAATGATGTGCTAAACCTGGTGTTGATGATGGAGCATGAGAAAAATTGTACGATGGACGAAGCTTATAAACTGGCTGTGGATTTCCATAATCAGGATTTAAGTGATTATTGCCTCCTTGTAAATGAACATCATGATTTTGGAGTGTATTCTTCCACTGTTGATGCCTACGTGGAAAACCTGTCGCTAATGATACATGGATACTTACATTGGACTTTAACGCTTACTAAGCGTTACAGCACCGGCATAACTGGTCATCCCTCCGGAGAATTGAAGGATGGTCAATTGTCTGTCAATGTATAACCTGGCTGATTGCTCTATGTAATTCCGTGAATTTAAGAGGTTTGGTCAGGAAATCGTTCGCTCCGGCATTTAATAACTCCTCTTTAGATTCTTTATAAACATCACCAGAAGCCAATATAACGGGAATGTTAAATAACGATTGATCATGACGAATATGCAATAATGTTTCTTTCCCCGACATGCCCGGCATATGTGAATCAAGGATAATAACATCTGGTTTTTCTTCACGGGCTTTCTTTATTCCCTCAATGCCATTTTCCGCTTGAATAAAATGACTGCCCGCACCTGTCAAATATCTGCTCACAAGGGTGCGGGCCATTTTATCATCATCTATCATTAATATCCTTTTTTCTTTCAGGCTACATAACGAAAGATCACAATGCTCCTGAGCATCACTGCCATCTAACGCATCCGCAAATACATCCGAGAAACAAACCTCAAATGTTGTTCCTTTTGCAGGTATAGATTTTAAGGTAATAGATCCATTTAACAACTCTACCAGATGCTTGGTGATATATAGCCCCAGCCCTGTGCCTTCAATAAAGCCGTTCTTCCCCGTTACGAAGGGTTCGAATATGGATTGTTGCATTTCTTTGCTGATCCCTTCCCCATTATCTGTAACTTTCAGATACAGGCTCTTTCCTCCAGTAAATAATTGCAGGTTAACTATTCCAAATTCCGGTGAAAATTTTATTGCATTAGATAAAAGATTGGTTACAATCTGCGTCAGTTTCACCTTATCCGCGACCAGCAGTGAGGCCATCGTTGACTCGTCAATAACAACGGCCAACCTAATCCCTTTTTCCTCGGCAATATATTTATGCATATGTACGATGCTCTCGATCCAGGGTTTCAAATGAAACACTACTTTATGAATGTCATCTATTTTGCCGGCTTCGATAGTCGATAATTCCAATACATTATTAACAATATTACGGGTATGATAGCTGGCCGCATTTAAGCTGGTCACCAGCTCTATCATTTCATTTAATGCTGCATAATCTGTTATTTCATTTTCATCTGACACCTTTTTCATAATCATCTCCAGCAATTGAGATATCCCGAAAACAGCATTCAAGGGTGTGCGTATTTCGTGGCTGGTTTCTCTCAGATATACCCGCTTCGACAAATTGGCAAACTCTAATTGCTTTACAGTAGTTTCAAGTTTTCTGGAATACATTTTTGTGGAAAATAACAATGAATTATTCTCCTTGACATAATAAGTAATCACTAAAACATCAAAACCAAGAAATACTACTAAAGCAATCCATCTCAATAAAAACTGATTCTCCCGGGAAAGATATACCGGTGAAAAAATCTGATAATAAAAATTCACCTCAAGTAGTACCAGTGTCAGCCCCGTTGCGCATATCGCCACCGTTCTGAATCTCTTCGATTTGAATACCATAAATGATAACCCAAACAGAAATACGGCAATGAGTGAAATATTTATTACCGGCCCCAGAATAACCCCAAAATAAAGTGCAGAAATCGTATGGCATAGGAGGAAAACAAGACTAGCCATGTTATACTCCCTTCTCCAATTCAGGAGAATAACGAACGAAAATAATATCCCCTCGCAGATCGCAGGAATCTCAATTTTCAGATTAAGCGTAAAGGCATAAATGAGACTGCCAATGGAAAAGGCTGCCAATGCTGTAATTAAACACAAACAATTAATTATCCTGATTCTCTTCGCATCTTCCTTCCGCTCACACGACTGGGTGCCCGCTTCCAATATCGTTTTCACAACATGGGTTATGTGCATAACGGTTATATTTAGAGGTTTCATGTCAGTTGTAGGTACATTATAGATACCTAATATATATCAATGGATTGCGAGAACTGTTTATTGAATGTTAATACCCGGCTGTCAACATCTGAATCTATACAATAAATTTAGCGCATTAATGCCATATGTGACAGCCCAATCTGCCATACACCAGATTAGTTTTTTAATTAAGAAAATTAGATATCGGAGGCAGGAACAATAGAAATATTTTTCTAAACAACTGATAATCAAAACAAAAAGGACTCAAACGAAGAGTTATTCACAGACAAGAATAAAAAGGCCGACCTCGGTAAGCCAATTGGCAGGGTATTCAATCTTCCAATGGCAAATTCAAAATCCGGCTATTATGGTCCAACCACAATAGCCGGATTATTCCTAATACACTACTATCACCATATTACCATCACGGGTAGTATTGTAATCGCTATACGTGTACGGTGTAGGCGCCCAGTTATTCCATCCGTACTGCAGGTTCACACAGCGAAAAATGTGAAGCGTGCCCGATTGACTGTCAACATTGATAGTATAAGTACCATCGTCAATCGTCAGATTGGAAAGATTAGTACCCGGGCTCACGTCGAAAGCGAAACTTTTTCCGGTAGCTGTATTGGTAAGTGTAACCAACGCTGTTGCGGACGACGAAGTGTTGTTGATGAATCCGGATACCGATGCCGGGCGGGCAACTTTTGCTTTCACAGGCTTTTGTCCTTTAACGGGATTTAGGGACGCAATTGAATTCATGGAAAAGCACAGCAGGATAGCACTGCCTAGTAAACAAATCTTCTTCATTGTTGTGTAATTAAATTAAGGGTTCTATAATGGCATTTGTCTTCGCAATGATCCACAGGATGCGCCCAAAGTCAACACCATAGCAACTATCTATCTATGCAGCGCAATTGTAAACAGGGCAATTGTTCACTTGTCGAAACGAAAATATCATAAAATAAATTTAGTATAAGTAAACACCGCTACTTTATTTTTCAATATCTAATCATGATGCCTGCTACTACCTGAAAACTTAACTAAATCCAATGCTAACTTGTACCAATTATCATTTCCGGTGGCATCGGACATCATCCATGACGACACCGGTGTATTTAAGTATTTATTAACTCATTATCATGAAAAGCATAACGCTGATATTTCTCACTATGCTGTATGCTGTTAGCACATACGGCCAGAAAACGGAAACCATATACCTCACTCCCGGCGATAGCACAGCGAATTACTACATTGCAGTACAACCAGCCAACCATCCTGTCAGGGCTTTTATGCTCCTGATCCCCGGTGCATTTCAAACGCCACAATATGTATTGCAACAAACCACACTTCCTTTCTACGCTGCCGAACAGGGTATACTCACCATCATCCCTACTTTCACCACCGGTATATCTTCTTTTGGCGTTGACGACGCCACGCAGGAGTCATTAAATGCCATGCTAATGAAAGTGCTGGCACGTTATAAATTACAGCAAAAGGATTTCTATATCGGGGGCTTATCTATCGGCGGTACCTGCGCTGTAAAGTATACGGAGCTGGCAATTGAAAAAAATTACCCGGTAAAGCCCAAAGCAGTTTTTGGCATCGACCCTCCGCTCGACTTCGAGCGGTTCTATAATGCAGCCACCCGCATCATGCGGATTTCAGGTAACAGCAAACCCAACGACGAAATTCCTTACATGATAAACAGGATCTCGCAAGAGATGCAGGGCACCCCACAAACCGCTTTACAAAATTTCTACAACCGCTCTCCTTATTCATTTTCTGATGTAACGCAAAGGGCTGTCAGGATATTAAAAGACACGCCTGTTCTGCTCATCACAGAGCCCGACGTAAACTGGTGGTTAAGCCAACGTGGATACGACTATACTTCTTTCAATGCCATTGATCAGGCAGCTATGATCAATGAATTGCAACGATTGGGTAATCGCCGGGCGGTGTTACTCACTACAGACAACAAAGGTTACAGAGAGCCCGCGCATACACGCCATCCCCATTCCTGGAGCATCGCTGACCCGAAGCAATTGGTTAGCTGGCTGTTGCAATCGTAGCCATAAAAATATCATTACTTTTGAAATCTCAATAGCACATGCTTATGTCGCAGGATAAGATTACAACCAGAGACGCGCGGAATTCCGATATAGATGCAATGGCCCTGCTGATGACTGAGCTCGGCTATCCAACCGCTGCTCCCGCTATGGCCGCTCGTTTCGAGGCAATAAAACAAGAGCCCGGATACAAAACAATTCTCGCAGTCCTTAATGAAGAAGTGGTAGGGATGGCTGGTTGTACCGTTAATAATTTTTTTGAGCAAGATGGAAAATATGTAAGGATCGCCGCCTTTGTAGTCAGCAACAGGTATCATCAAAAAGGCATCGGCCGGGTACTAATCACAGCAGCAGAAGAATGGGCGACTAACGTTAACGCACATACTGTTTTACTCAATTGTGGCCACAAAGAGGAACGCACAGCTGCGCATGTATTTTATAAGAAGATGGGATACCAGGTTAAATCTTCCGGTTACTATAAAAAAATACTACTATAAATACTCCGGCTGTCAGTAATTCGCCTGGCCAATTTCAAGCCGGGTTATTTTGCCATCCTTATTCGGGTGAAATTTGAAATAGGTCTTAAAATCGCCCCATCGGTCGCTATGAAACCGGCCGTATACATCCAGGCCGCTATTCTCTACCTTATCGATACTGGTAAAGCGTTCATGCCCCACCGCATCATTGGAGAATGATTTTAAATCTATCTTCCTGCCATCATCGAACATTTCAGCATCTGCCGTAAATAAAGCCGTCCATGCCTGTTTATCACCGGCCTGCAGCGCATTAATCGCCTTTTTTACAATGTCGTTGGTGAGCTTATCTGTATTCATAGTACTGTGTTTTTGCGCATTGGCCTGCAAGGTGAAAAAGCAGGCGAGAACAAACAATATCTTTTTCATTTTGCCAGCGGGTGTTGCAGGTAAATAATCAGCAGGTTCAATACAAAAAATGGCAATTCAATGGCTGCCCCTTTCAGCTCTTTGTCATTCAAATGAAAACAGATGATCATAAGGATGGAAGCTGCCATCAGAAAATTCCCTAACAGGAAAGTTCTTGGAAACAATATCAACAATGCACTCAATACAGTTACCACTCCATTTATCATGATAGCGGTTGTACTGAAATTCCAACGGCCGAACATACTTACCATTTCCGGCTTGTTGCCTATCATGGCTATTCCCTGTTTGAAGCCCATGTATGCTGCAAAAATGATCAGTATGGCATTCAGCACTTTCAATATCATATAAATGGTTTGATGTGGACGAGAACCGCTTAGGGCACAAAACTATTCATTCGCAAAATAGCTGAAAAGCAGGAATCCGCGCTGTTTTTTTAGCCATTTTGAAAAAATTCCTAAATTTTCACCATGCGGGTCCGGTAGGTATCCTTTCCATCTTTGATAATAATGAAATAGACGCCTGGCGCCCAGCCGCCAACATTCAGTGTGGTTTTACCCAAACGGCGTTCACTCAACAATCTTGTTCCTGCTGTATTATACACCTCCAATACAAACGAAGATGCAGTAACAGACGGGATGACCAGGTAATCGGTAGCCGGGTTGGGAAAAACAAACCGCGACATATAAGTACTATCCGGCGGGGGCGGCCCCTGCTGTGTTCCGGAGGTGTCGGTTCCGGCTATCCCCCCACACAATACATCCGGAATATGTTTCGCTACTACCCTTTCAAATAAAATACGCTGGCCTGTTGCACTTAAATGCACCCCATCACCACTGTTGTAAGCCGGATCAATAAAGCCATTGGCGAGCGCCAGGCCCGTCCAGAAATCTATTGCTTTAGCTCCGAAATAATGCAGAATAGTATCTTTCATTTGAGCCAGGTGCAATGCTGCCGTATAACCAAGATTACTGCGGGGCTGTGTGGTAGACACCCACAGGGGAATATGATGCAAAGCCGCCTCCCGCTTCAGTACCAGGAAATTCGCTGTTTGTTTATCCAGCGGAAAACCACGCGCCTCATCATTTGTAGGCATGTTGATGATGATAGCATCCGGATGCAGAGCGATAGCCCAGGTGATATTGTGCGTGGTATCTACCAGAAAAGTGTTTCCCAACACCGTATAAGGAGGGGTGCCGGTAGGCATAATATGCTGTGTGGTGTAACCACCTATTGCCAGTAGTATCACCGTGTCGGCCTTGTTATGGTATTGCTTCAGGTATCGCGCATAGCGAAAGGTCCACGCACTATCCCGGCTGGGCAGCCCGTTCCCCCAGGCTGTTGAAGAACCTAATACTACAATCTTCAACGGATTGCTGCAGTTTTGCCCAACAACATGAATCGTTATTGTAAACAATGAAAGTATAAGGATCAACTGTTTCATTGGTCTGATAATAAGGGATTAATAACAGCTATCGGCTCAATACAGTAGGGGTATGTGTAAACAGGAACCGGATATCCGGTGCTGTAATAAATATAAGAAATTTAGGCGGGATTTATACGCCCGATTGTATGGAAAAAGCCGCTCCATAAAAGGAAGCGGCGTTCTTTTAATTTAATTATCTGCTGATGGTATTTTATCGCTATTTTTTAACAAGATGGTCAACTGCGATGGTATTATATCTAATAAAAACCAGCAGCATGCCAAAGAAAGCAGCATGAATCAGCTGTGAAGGAATGGCATCCCAGTTTTCGATCATCGCAGACCCAAATACCAGTATTATCATCACTGCTGCGCCGGCTACCAGTGAGATACGTGTAAACAACCCCGCTATCAGCAGCAACCCGATCGCAAATTCCGCAATCGGTAATACGTAACTAAAGGGCTTTATGAGGAGATCTGGTAACATCGACTTTTCAAAACTCTTCATCATCCAGGCGCTGAATCCGTTCAGCTTGGGCAACCTCACCAGTCCATGCCCGAACATGCTGGCTGCTACTGCCAGCCTGAGCAAAAAGAATACGATAGCATTGTTTTCCATTTATATTAAATTTTATAGCCCAAAGGTCTGGCGTTTACCGTCATAAAATTTGTACTTTCTTGGGATCATTCTGTACTTTTGCAGGTATGCTGCTAGAGAATTTATACCAGCCTTTTGAGATCGAATACCGGGAGTGTACGGAATGCCCGATAGATCCTCATAAGCATAACTTTTTTGAATTGGTATATATTGTAGAAGGCAATGGCGTACAATGTGTTAACAAGAACCAGCTGCCTTATAGTCCGGGTAAACTATACCTGGTAATGCCCCAGGACTATCACTCTTTTGATGTAAAGGAGTCCACTAAATTCTTTTTTATCCGTTTCAACAACATCTACCTGAAGCATCAGCAAAAGGAATGGATACAGCAACTGGAATTCATCTTCCAGAACAGCAATCATATGCCTGGCTGTATTCTGAAAAACCAGGCCGACAAGCCGCTGGTAAAAGCCCTGATAGAGGCCCTGATCCGGGAACTGGTTAACCAGCAGCCTTACCACCGGGAACTGGCTCAGCAAATCATCAATACCATGATCATGGTGATAGCCCGCAATATACAACTGCAGTTGCCGGAATCGCCCAAACATCCTACCCGGCCGGACTCATCTTTGAATATACTGCATTACATACACGAACATATTTATTCGCCGGAGAAATTGCGGGCAGAGCAGATTGCAGTGCACTTCAATATTTCACCCACTTATCTGAGTGAATATTTCAAGCGCAATAACGGCGACAGCCTGCAGCAATATATCATACAATACAAATTGAAACTGGTGGAAACCAGGCTGCAGTACAGCAGTATGCGGGTGGGCGAGATCGCTGATGAGCTGGGCTTTACAGACGAAAGCCATCTGAACAGGATATTCAAAAAATACAAGGGCATCAACCCTTCTGCCTACAGGAAGGAAATGCAACAAAAAGACGATGAGATGCAATAAAAAAGCGCCCACCAACGGCAGGCGCTTTCAAGTACGTTTCAGATACTACTCCTCTTCTTCTTCCTCTTCTCCATCATCTTCCAGCCATTCCATGTAAGAGTAGTACCAGTCTTCCAATTGTTCCAGCAGTTCCTGTTTCTGTTCCGGAGCATTCTTGTAAAACTCTTCCACATTATCGATCTCGTGAACAATATCGATATAGGCAGTTTCTTCATCTTCTTCTACACGTTTGGCGAAGAAGCGGGGTTTTTCCGTATGAAAAATATACTCATTTTCCGGGTCTGTTACAGGGTCATCTGCAATCAGAAATTTAGGTAACTGTACCATAAGGGAGTTATTTATTTTTAATGATGTTGTTCTCTTATACAGAGTTACAAAATTATTGATTATTACCGGATAAAAAACAAGCAGCAGGAATGAATAAAATTATTGGCAAAATTTTACATCTTTATAGTAGTTAAAACAAATTACCTGATGCAGCAATATTGGCTCAGATGGGAGAACTGGATGCAGCAGCATGCCCCAAGACTGCTAAATATACTGCGGCCGGGAGCAACCCGGGATGCGGTAAAAGAACTTGAAAGGCTGACAGGAACGCCCATGCCCGCTTCTTTCAAAGAATTTTATGCTATTCACGATGGCCAGCAAAAGGCCAGGGCCGGACTGGTAGACGCGGATCAGTTGTTGAGCCTGGAAGATATTATTACGCAATGGCATCACTGGAAAGACCTGCTCGACGCCGGCACCTTTTCCTGGAATGAAGAGCCTATTTTTTCCACCCCGGATACCGGTATTAAAAACGACTGGTGGAACCCGTTATGGGTGCCCTTTACAGGCGATGGCTTCGGGAACCACCTCTGCATCGATCTGGATCCTGCACCGGAAGGTACCTGCGGCCAGGTGATTACATTCTGGCACGACGATAGTCACCGCGCCATTGTAGCACCTTCCTTTGAAGCCTGGCTGCAGGGATATATCACTGCCCTCGAAAAAGGGGAATACATTTTTGTAAAAAGATGGGGTATCGTTCATAAGGATACCTTTCTCAACTACAACGACTGATAATGGGCTGGTGCACTTCCCGTCCATCTTTTGAATGCCCTCGTAAAAGCACTTAATTCGTTATAGCCCAGCATCCAGGAAATATCTTTCAATGCATAATTACCGGATGAAATATAATACACGGCCAGCGAGCGGCGCACTTCATCAGCAATATCCTGGTAGGTAACCCCTTCTTCCCTGAGCTTCCGCTGTAAACTGCGGGCGCTCATGTTGAAATTGGCGGCCATATCGTTCAGGGCAGTTACACCCAGATAAGAATTTGCCAGCAGATAATTATAGATCCGGTTACGCAGCGTTTGTGTCTGCCCTTCAGGCTGCGGCATACTGCTGACTTTCTGCAGCAACAGGTTCTGCAACTCGTAGTTGGCTGTCAGAACAGGCTCGTCCCAATAACGTCCATCCAGAACGATGGCATACTCACCAGTTCTTTTCACCGGTTGCACCCGGAATACCCGTTCGTATTCAGTTGGTGAAGGCACTGTGTATGCCAGGCGTACCGTATGTGGTACTATCTTCTCGAGCATCAGTCCATCGAGTTCATGCACTACCATTACCATGATCCATTCCATTAACTGGCGGAATGCGTAGGGAGGTGTAGCACCGTAATCTTCCGCCGGTACCAGCCTGATTGTAAACGCCCCGGCGCTCCGGATGATCTCGAGCCGGCACTGATCTGTAATCATATGTGTCAGCGCCGCAGCATGCGTGAGCGCCTCTCCTACTGTTGCACTGCTTTGTATAATCTGCCCTACAACGCCGAGGGCTGCTGGCCGCATGGATTCGCCCAGGTGCAGGCCAAACAACGGATCATTCGTGAGCCGGCTTGCATTCAACCAGAGCTCCTGCAACTGCGGTACCGTTACCCGCGCTCCGTTATCCTGCTTCAATGAAGCAATATCAATTCCTGAAAGCTTGCATAGCAGTTCTGCACCGACATCGCGCTGTACTGCATAGGCAATGATACTTAATACCAATTGTTTCATAATGTAAATATACCTACAATCAGATTGTCGTAAAATGGTAAGTAATTGTCGTATAAAGATAAAAGATACGGGGTGCTGCGATGCTAGCTTTGCATTATCAATTCATCAACAATTAAACTTTATACAAATGGAAAAGCAAACATTAGACGTAGTAACAGCATTCGTAAACGCAGTACAGCAGGTAAACCTTGAAAAATTAGGCGCATTACTTCAACCGGAAATCAAATGGGAACAACCAGGCAGCAACCGTTTTTCCGGTATTAAAAATTCCAGCGGCGAAGTTTTTCAAATGGTCGGCGGTATGTTTGAAGTGTCCGGCAACACGATGACGCTGGCGGATATCAAGAACATTGCGGTAAATGGCGATCAGGCATCCGTGGTATTAACATGGAAAGCCACCAGGCCGGGAGCAGTACTACACACAGATAACGTAGACGTATACACGGTAAAAGACGGACAAATTGTTGCAGCTAAAATATTTGCAACTGATCTGCAACAGGAAGATATTTTCTGGGGTAATTAATTGAGCAACGACAGTATAACGGGCAACACCTATCGGGCAAACGGGCCGTCCGATAGGTGTTTTTATTACGTCGCCACCAGCCTGGCCCGCCGTACAGCAATAGCTGGCGCAGGTATACATCTTCCTGACAGATCCTCCTGAAAAGGACCAGGCAACATTCCCTCACTGTTACTGATAACAGCAAATATTTCAGCATCTGACATCAAGGAGAAGTCAACTATAGCTTGGTTGCAGGTATTACAATGCCGGCCCATTGCGGTGGGCACCATGTCGCTCCAATTCTCCTCGCAAGGTGTAGGAACAGATAGATACAGACCTTTCAACGTCAACTTCATAGGCGGATATTACCGTGTATGAATATACGAAATAAATAAACACCCAACACCCGGGAAATTCCCGGGTACCCACCCAGAAATAAACTAAAAATGTATTTATAAAAAGCTGTTTCTCAGTAAACAAAAGCTATGGCATTATTGTTGACTCTAGAGTTCGTATAAGCCATCATTTAAAACTTAAATAACAAAACATGAAAACTCCCAAATTTTTAATAGCTGCCGCCTTCAGTACTGCCTTACTGGTAGCCGGCGAACATTCTTTTGCACAGGGGATCGACAAGACTGTGAAAAAAATCGGTCATAAAACGGCCTCTATTGCGGTAAAAGGAGCCTCTACAGTAACTGATAAGATATACAAAGACAAAGAAGGCCCTAATGGTGAAACGGTTTACATCGATAAAAAAGACCGCAAATTCATCGTCGACGAAAAGGGTAAAAAAGTATATCTGAAAAAAAGCCAGATACACGATAAAAAGAAGAGCTAATTGCTTACCTATAACTGCCAAGCCGGTCCAGGGAAACCTGCCGGCTTTTTTTAGCTGCTAAAAAAACGCTTATGCAACTGATACCTGGTACCTGCTATAAAATAAACGCGAGGGATATCCCGTCGTTGCGCCGGTTTGGAGAATACGAATTCATTGTAGCCGTAGTACATGCCAATGATACCTCCGATAGCGCTGTTTTCGAATACCGCCGGATATTGGGGCCTGTTACCGGTGAACAGGAAATAGCAACCCGCAGGGTGGTAGAAACTCATGCCGATGGCGCTATCCTGGAAGATATCACCGGTCGCCCGCTCAACCTGGTACAATTCGAAAAAGAAAGCGCATTCCGTGAATGGATCCTGTCGGGCATAGCAGTTCCCTGCGATTGCAGTTCCGGCACTTCATTCGTAGCGTAGCGCTTCAATAGGATCCAGCCTGGAAGCTGCCTGCGCCGGATAGTAGCCGAAGAATACACCAGTAAAAGCACACACCACAAAGGACAATACAATCGACGATCTGGAAACCAGCGTAGGCCATCCCAGGGTATATGTAATTACTTCGGCAGAGGTGATGCCCAGTATTACGCCTATCAGTCCGCCGGTTACACTGATAATGATCGCCTCCACCAGAAATTGCAGCAATATATCCACTCCTCTTGCGCCTATCGACATACGGAGGCCAATTTCACGGGTACGTTCGGTCACGGATACGTACATAATGTTCATGATGCCGATACCGCCAATCACCAATGAGATGCCGGCTATGGCCGTCAGCAATATCGTAAGCAGACTGGAGGTAGAACTGAGGGTTTTGATCAGCTCTTCCATTGTTCTTACCTGGAAGTTATTTTCATCGCCGGACCGGAGGCGGTGCGTACCTCTGAGGATCTGTGTAATCTCATCGGTGGCCTGTTCTGAAACGCCTTCGCTGACAGCAGATGCGTAAATGCTTTGGAAATAGATAGTAGCCAGGATGCGCTTCTGCACGGTAGTATAAGGCGTGATAATGATATCGTCCTGATCCTGTCCGAAAGAGCTCTGTCCTTTGGGCACCAGTGTGCCTATTACCTGAAGCGGGATGGAGTTCAGGCGGATCACTTTTCCTACGGGGCTTTCCCCGCTGGGGAAGAGGTTGTTGATCACGGTTTGGCCCAACACACAAACTTTAGCGGCTGTAGCCACGTCTGCATCTGAAAATGCAATACCGTCTTTGATGGTCAGTTTACGTATATCGAAGTACGAGGGGGCCACGCCCTGCAACGAGGTAGGCCAGTTAAGCGCTCCGTAGATAGCCTGTCCTTTAGTGGAAGCTACCGGCGAAACTGCGCTGACGTATTGCGCGTTGTTCTGGATCGCTATCACATCGGCAATGGTCAGCGACTGGTAACTATCACCTCCTATTCTCACTCCGCCAGACACGTTGCTGCTGGGCAGTATCGTGATCATATTAGAGCCCATTGCACTCAGCTGGCCCTGAATACTTTCCTTGGATCCCTGTCCGATAGCCACCATGGCTATTACTGCAGCCACCCCGATGATGATACCCAGCATGGTCAGGAACGCCCGCAACTTATTTCGCTGCAGCGCTCTCAATGCTATCATTATAAGATTTATTGCACTCATAATACCGGGTAATTAATAGTCTTCCGCCGGCGGCAATGCTGCCAGCGCATCTTTCGCGGACTTTACATTTTCATTTTTGCTGTCTTTTACCACTTTTCCATCCCGCAGCATAACGGTTCTATTGCTGAACGCGGCTATATCCGGTTCATGCGTCACAAACACAATGGTTTTACCGGCCTCATTTAGTTCCTGCATAAGGGCCATGATCTCGTACGAAGTACGGGTATCCAGGTTACCGGTAGCTTCGTCTGCCAGGATCATTACCGGCTGGTTCACCAATGCACGGGCAATGGCTACACGTTGTTGTTGTCCGCCGGAAAGCTGGCTGGGCGTATGATCTTCCCGTCCGTTCAGCTTTACAGACAGCAATGCTTCCATTGCTCTGTCGCGGCGCTCTTTTGTAGTGAGCCGTGGATTGTAGAACAACGGCAGCTCCACATTTTCGAGGGCAGAAGTACGGGGCAGCAGGTTATAAGACTGAAACACAAAACCGATCTTATGATTGCGCAGCCTGGCGAGCTCGTTCCGGGAAAGGCTGCCCACATTTACGCCATCCAGCAGATAGTTGCCTGCTGTGGCCTTATCCAGGCATCCGAGGATGTTCAACAGCGTGGTTTTGCCTGAGCCGCTGCTGCCCATAATGGTTACAAACTCACCGGCATGCACATCAAACGAAACGCCCTTGAGGGCACGTACCGTTTCCGTGCCCATAATAAACTCCCGTTTGATCTGTTGCAATTCCAGTATCTTGTTGTTGCTCATCGTCTTCGTCCTCCCATTTTCGGTAAAAACGGACTGCTTGTTCCGCCGGATGCAGCCATTGTTCCGCCGTTGACGCCGGTTACTACTACGTCGTTAACATCCAGCCCCCACAGCACTTCTATATGTGTGTTGTCATTCAATCCGGTTCTGATATGTTTCTGGATCAGTGTATCGCCCTTCAGTATCCAAACATAATTGGAAGAGCCGATGCGCTGCGTGCTTCTGAATTTTCCGCTGGTTGTATCCTTCACTGCGCCGGGGTGTTGTTCTCCCCCTCTGCGCATGGCGCTTTTGATGATATAGTCTTTCAACTGAACGGAATCCGGAATAAATTTGAGTGCGCGCACAGGCAACAGCAAAGCGCTGTCTTTTTCAGCCGTATAAATAGTAACATTGGCCGTCATGCCCGGCTTCAGCTTTTTATCGTCGTTATTCGCATTGATGATCGTGTTGTATGTGACTACATTGGAAGATACCGAAGGCTGCAGCCTGATCTCCTGTACCATTCCTTTAAACACATCTTCCAGGTAGGCGTCAACGGTGAAGGTTACACGAAGAGAGTCTTTTACATTGCCAATGTCTGCCTCATCCACGCTGGATTCTACCTGCATTTTGGTAATATCTTTCGCTATCACAAACAGGGTGGGTGTATTGAAGCTGGCGGCAACTGTTTGTCCTACGCTTACATTCCTGTTCAATACTACGCCATCGATCGGTGAATGGATTTCCGTAAAGGAGAAATTCTTCAATGACGACTTTAGCTGAGCGTCCACACTGGCCACATTGGCCTTTGCCTGACCGAGTGTATTGGTGGCTATATCATAATCTGCTTTGCTGATAGCTCCTGTTTTATATAACAGCTCCTGGCGTTGAAAATTATTCTTCTGATAATCGAAGTTGGTTTGTGCTACCAGCAGATTGGCTTTCAGCTGATCTACCTGTGCCTGAAAAAGATCTTTGTCTAACTCCGCGAGCAGTTGCCCTTTTTTCACCTGGCTGTTAAAATCAACATACAGGTATTTGATGGTACCGGAAACCTGTGTACCAACTGCCACTGTGTCTACAGGTTGTATCCGGCCGGTGGCAGTAACAGTAGTGGCTATATGTCCGTATTCCGGCCGGGCGGTATCAAAGGAAACCGGCGCTGCCTTCTTCCTGACAAAGAGAAACCAGATCACTACTATCAGTAGGATGATCGCTAATGTAATGATGACACCTTTATACTTTCTCATACCTGTATGCATTTATATTTTTACCGGTACTCCCCTGTAAAAATCATATATCCTGATATTCAAAGCAGCATTGTATTTCGCTTGTATATAAGCCTGTAGGGCCTGTACATACAAATTCTTCTGTTGCAGGAATACCACAATATTTGCGGCACCTACTTTCAGCTGTTCGCTTGCGATGCGGTATCCCTCCTGTGCGTATTTCAGCTGTTCAACGGCGGCATCGTACTGCGACTGAGCGTTCTGTACATTGATATAAGCCTGTTCTATCGTCTGATTAAGATTAGTTCTGGTGTTTTGTAATGTCAGCTTCGACTGGTCTATTTCTATTTTTGCTTTCTCCACATTCGTTTTCACTACTCTCCTGGTGAAAATGGGAACAGAAAGTGTGAGGCCGATTTGCTGGTAAAAGTTATTATCCAGCTGTTTGAAATAAGCAGTATTGGCGCCGCTGTTGTAGGAAGAGGCTACAATTCCACCAGCACTCAGCGTTGGCAGATAACCGGTTTTGGCCTTAGCCAGATCCAGCTTCGACATTTCAATGCCCAGCTCGCTGCTTTTTATTTCAGGACGTTGTATCATCGCTGAATCCTGTACTTCCTGCAAATCATGCAGGTGTGTATCTGAGATCAGGGTATCCGGTTCCTGTATCTCAAAATTGTAGCTGCTGGGTAGCTGCAGTAGTTGTTTCAGGACCAGTTTATTCTGCCGGTATTGATTTTCGACGGTGTTAAGTGTGTAATGATCGTTTGCCAGTTGCGATTTCAGCTGCACCAGTCCGATCAGTGCCAGGCTCCCCACATCATATTGCTGCTGGCCTTGTTTTACCTGTGCTTCCGATGTTGTGACTACATCTTTTACATACACGATGTTTTCTTTTGCGAGGAGTATGTTAAGATACGCCTGGGTGATCTGTACGGTGATATCGTTTATCTGCTGTGCTACATTGAGTGCAGCTACCTGGTTTGCGAGGTTTTTCTGACGGATGTCGTAATTGATATATCCTCCCTGATAGATGGGCACATTTGAATTGAGGGAATAATTACCGGAAGCAGTAATGTTATATGACGAGCTGTTGGTTCCTGCCAGTGTTTTACCACCGGTTACATTCTGGGAAGCCGAACCGGTCAGGTTCGGCAGGCGGGCTGCTTTAGAAAGGAGCAAATCCTGTTCGCTGCTTTGTTTGCTTAACCGCAGGCTATTCAGCTGGATATTGTTTTTCAGGGCATAATCAAAGCACTGCTGCAGGGTCCATTTTGCAGGCAGGCTCATTGCAGTGGAGTCCTGTGCCTGTACTCCCGGTATTATGCCCCAACATAGCAAAAGAGAAGCTAAAATTTTCCTCCGCCGTCTGAAAAACATCATCGTTTAAGCATTGATGTTAGTAAAAGCCACCACGGATTGAGGAGATCAGACACATGAGCCATCCGTTTCCTCTGTCACCCATCACCACGTATTTGACACAAATCGGTTGCCAACGTTATACGTGTTAACAGTAAATAACAGAATGGAAGCGAAAAGGTTGGATTGAAGAGTTGAGAGTGAGGAAATTAGGAATGCCGGCGAAGATAGTAGCGAATATGATCTTCGCATTTACTATCTCCGCCGGCATTCTCCATTCCGCGCACTCAATTCCTAATTCCTATCTATATAGCATTCTTAAACGTCGCATTTGACCGTCCGGTTCCTTCAGGCGGACCGAGGTACCAGTTTTCATCGTAGTACACGAAAAATGCCATCCAAATGGTACGGGACCAGCGCATGATGAGGGGCTGCAGGATCAGGAGCAGCAGCGCATTGGCGCCCAGCCACCAGTAAATACTGTTATCATAGATAGAAAAGCCTATAAATAACCACCAGGCGATAAGGCTGGCCACACATACCGCAATGGAAAGTGCATAACTCACATAACCGGTACCATAGTAGAACCCTACTTCCACTTCCACCTGTTGACCACACACAGGGCAGGTTTCAGGCATTTTCATAAAGTTCCTGAGGTCGTAGGGATTTTTTGTCAGGTAAATAGATCCCCTGCGGCAACGGGCACACTTGTTCCCAAACATGCTTTTCAACAGGTTTGGTTTTTCATGATTTTTATCTGCACACATACTTTTGAAGATTTATCAGGTAATATTCTTCCGGAACTCTTCCGGTGTCACTCCTGCGTATTTTTTAAAAAACTTAGTGAAGTATGAATTGTCCGCAAAGTTGAGCTGATACGCGATGGCCGCGATGCTCATATCTGCGTTGATCAGTAAACGTTTTGCTTCCAGCAGCACTCTGTTGCGGATAATCTCTCCGGCCGACTTACCCAGCATATGCCGGCAAAAGGCATTGAGATAGTTAGGAGTCACATATAACAGTGCCGCATATTCTTTCGGGAGGCGAAGCTGCATATAATGTTGTTCCACCAGCTTGCGAAAATTGCGCAACAACACGTAGTTATGCGGCGGCTCCTGTTTTGCCTGTCCCTGGCGGCTTGCTCTTGCCACTTTTATAAACATCTCCAATACCAGCAGGCGTAGCAGATCCAGGTTGTAAGCCTGCTCTTCTGCTGTTTCCTGAAGCATGGTATCAAACAGCCCGGCTATAACAGAAACGGCCGTTTTCGGCAGTTGTACTACTCCTTCTGCACTCACACCGCTGAAAAAAGGAAACCGTTCTACATATCCTGAATCCTGCAGGAAGGCATTAAAGAAGCCCGGTGAAACATTCATCACATAGCCTTCAATTTCGCCGGCAAAAAACCAACTATGCACCTGCCCGGGTATCATGAAATATAGCTGTCCGGGCTTTACAGGAAAACGCTCAAAATCGATCGTATGACTTCCTTCCCCGGAAGTAAAAAACGCCAAATGGTAAAAAGAGTGGCGGTGCGGGAAGTGGATATCTTTATGCGCTGCCAGATAATCTGAAAACCTTGCCACCAGCATATCCTCTGAAGCTGGTTTCCCTATAGACAGGGAGCAGATATCATATGTCGGAATAAGCGCCTTTGTCATGATACAGCAAAGGTACTGCGGAAGAAGATAACCGGGTTGTGGAAAAGAGGGGAATAATGGTACTTTTTACTTATTAGCTGTTTCTTTGCGAATTAAGAATTGATAGAGAAGAATGAAAGCGGAGATAGTAAACGCGAAGACCATTTTCGCTAATCTCCGCTTTCATTCTTCATTCTTCTCTATCAATTCTTAATTCTCATCAGCCATTCATCCATCTCCCACAGCATATGCAAAATGCTTTCCTTTGCAGCGTAGCCGTGGCTTTCCTGAGGCAGGAATACCAGACGTGCGGTGCCGCCGTTTCCCTTGATGGCATTATAGAGGCGTTCGCTCTGGATGGGGAATGTGCCCGAATTGTTATCCGCTTCCCCGTGTATCAGGAGTATAGGGGCTTTCAGCTTATCAACATAAGAGAAAGGCGACATTTTATAGTATACTTCAGGCGCCTGCCAGTAAGTGCGTTGCTCGTTCTGGAAACCAAAGGGGGTTAATGTACGGTTGTAAGCGCCGCTACGGGCGATGCCTGCTTTAAACAGATTCGTATGTGCCAGCAGGTTAGCTGTCATAAATGCCCCGTAAGAATGGCCGCCTACTGCGATGCGGTCTTTATCCCCGATTCCCATTTCGGTGATCTTATTTACCGCTGCTTCAGCGTTCATTACCAACTGTTCAATAAAAGTATCATTGGGTTCTTTATCTCCTTCACCAACAATCGGCATTTCTGTGGCATCCATTACCGCAAAGCCGCGGGTAACCCAGAAAATGGGGGAACCGTAATTGACCCTTGTAAAACGATAGGCTGAACCCCGCACCTGAGCCGCATCACTGGCCGACTTGTATTCACGGGGATAGGCCCACATCAATACAGGCAGGCGGCCATCTTTTGCAGGGTTATAGCCCTCCGGCAGGTATAGCATGGCAGTGAGATCGATCCCGTCTTTACGTTTATATTTCAGTAGTTGCTTTTGCACACCTTTCAGCTGTGGCTGTGGATGAGGGAAATTAGTGAGTACCACGGCAGATTTCTTCCGTGTGTCGTGCAGATAATAATTAGCCGGCGCCGCAACAGATTCACGGGAGATAATGATAACCGGTCCTGCAGGATTTACCACTTCGGCTACCTGTTCATAATAAGGCGCCGTAGAACGCCAGAGGATAGTCTGTTTTCCATTGTTGATATTGAATGAAGACAGGAACGGCCGGTCTCCTTCCGGGGAAGCGCCCGGCGCCGTCATCAGCAAATCCTGTTTAGGAGAAACGTACAAAACGGGCCGCTGATATTGGTTCTTCACCATTACAGGCGTACCGGGATCGTTATAACGGTCGTTTTCAGAACGGTCGATGATGGTTACAGACGCCTGTCCGGGCCGGGAAGGATCGATCCGGCAGACCCTTACTTTCTGTAGTGTATTGTTGGCATCTGATACCAGTGCCAGCTGGTTATTGGCCCAGTTTATGCCGGCAAAGCGGTTTACCGTTTTAACCAGTTCCTGTGGCGCTTCACTAAACGGCGCTGCGAGCATGTTTATCGCATCACGGAAAGGAACTTCTTTTTTAGGATCGCCGCCATCGAGTGCCTGTACCCACCAGATGGTGGCCGGTGCATCATTACGCCAGGCGAATTGCCACGGGTAGTTACCGGTGGCATCAAAGCCTTTAGGTCTTACTTCATCAAGTGGCCTGCTGGCCAGCTTTTTCACCAGTTCGCCCTTCATATTCCGGATCTCCACATCTGCCGGGAAACGGTTAGCCCCTACCAGGTAGGAATAAGGGCGGTGCAATGTTTCCATCAGCAGGTATTGATTATCGGGAGATGGAGACGCGGCGGTATATATAGCTGGCTGTCCGATCGCCAGCTCATTTGCACCGGTGATCAGTATAGGTTCTGATTGGAAATAATAATCGAAGAGCTGTTCATCGTAAGGATTTTTCAGCATATCCTGGTAAGTGGCGGCTGGTGCAGCCTTGCCGCTGGTTTGCTGTACAGTAGGGCCTTCGGGCGCAAGTGGTTTTTCCGGTGCCTTGCCGATGGCAGCCGGTACAGCCATAACCAGCAGGGAGTTATCACTTATCCAGGTGAAAGCTGGCGCCAGAATATCGTTAAGCCTACGGGTACTTACCTGGGTAGCTATACCCGTAGTCACATCTGCTTTCCACAATGTGATAGCGGTATTGTTTGTGACAGTAAAGGCCAGGAACCGTTCGGAGGGCGACCAGCTCACATGGCCAATACGCGCGCCGGCCGGCAATCCGGTAACAGGATATTCCTTGTTGGTTTTGATCGCCTTAATACGAATGGCAGTGGCATAGCCGGCCCGGCTGGGGCCAAAATTAGCAGGATTAATACGCATTCCCGCCAGCCGGTACTCCGGCTGCGATAATTCTTCAATGGTAGGGTAAGTGCTACGTTCCATAGTCAGCATCACATCACCTTTGCTGTTAAAATCCACCAGTGGTGCAGGGGCTGCCATGGCCAGTTCCAGAATACTTTGAGGTGGTGTCTGGTACTTCAGCGCTTCCTGCGCATAAGTACGAAACGTTATCAATAGCGATAACGATACAATCAGTTTTCTCATATAGCAGTTGATGTTGATAAGCAAGCTGGCAAAATAAACTTATTGCGATAACACGCAAAACAGAAAGTGATGAGCGACGTTAAATAGTGTTATCGTAGGTACGGAATAACCGGTCCCATAAACTGGTATAAAAGCCAAAATTATGCTGTTCATCCAGATGGTGATGATGATGGAATGTAGAAGTACCCAGGTATTTGAACATCGGCCAGCGGCGCATTTTTTCGGGCAGGGGCTCCATACCCAGGTGACCTGTCATGCCAAACACTACATTTACAAACAGATAGATGAGTATGCCGTAGAAATTAAGCCGGAAGGCCAGCAGGAGGAGCAGCCACAATGCCCCGAAGCTGAGGGTTTCCAGGGGATGGAGGATAAACAGATCGATCGGCTCCGGATCAGTTGCCTCGTGGTGTAAACGGTGCAGGAGGCGATACAGCATTGTTTTATGGATGATGTAATGGAATATATACATCAGCAGATCCATCGCCAGGAACAGGAACAGGGCATCGCTGATCACCCGCCAGGAAAGATCTGTGGAGATTTTTATATACCCGTTTGCCCACAACTGAAACCCCACCCAGGTGACCACTGTGTTGAGCACATTCGTGCCCCCCGCAATCACCCATTGGCGACGGTTGTACGCAAACATCCTGTCGAGTGGCTGACGTTGCAGGCGATTACCTGCCGCCAGCACGCCTATCATAATAGCCGTGTTTTCCAGTAAAAAAAAGGCCCATAGCTGCCAGGACGGCCAATGTTGTATATGCTCCAGTAATCTGTTCATACCTTTCAGGTGGTAATCTCCGAAAAAAAATCTCAAAAACTGAAAAATTTAAAAATTGGATTATCTTTGCAATCATCAGATGATATGATGAATATAAATACATCGCCGTTAAAACGTCATAGTCTTGCTGAAGGAGTAGCAGACAGGTTGCAGGAGCTCATTGTTTCCGGCAAATATGCTGTGGGCCAGCAGTTGCCTACGGAACCGGAATTGATGCAGCAGTTTGCCGTGGGGCGTTCCAGTGTAAGGGAGGCTGTGAAAATACTGGCCCATCGCGGGCTGGTACGTGTACAGCAGGGGCTTGGTACTTTTGTTTTGTCGCAGTCCGGCACGGGAGAGGCGTTATCGCAACGTTTGCAACGTGCTGAATTCAAGGACCTGAACGAAGTCCGTTTCCTGCTGGAGTCGAGGATTGCTGAAAAAGCCGCCACTCAAAGGAATAACAAAGACATTGAAAAGATGAAAGGCTTCCTGAAAAAGCGCTTCGAATACGCGGCGGCCAATCAGCTGGAGCTCTGTATACAGGCGGATATCAATTTTCACCTTGCCATCGCAGAGGCGGGCAGGAATGAGATCATGCGCGACCTGTACCGGATTGTAGCGGACCATTTGAAGCAATCGTTTGTGGTGCGTTATGTTAATACAGACAGCTTCGTCCATAGTCAGCATCTGCACGACGGCCTTTTGCAAAGCATTATTGATAAAGAGCCGAAGAAAGCATTGTTGTGGGCCACGAAGATTGCCGATTTGGGTAATCAGTAGCGCCATTAAGGGATATGTCGACTTCGATAATAGCAAAAGAGCCACTGCTGCGGATTACAGAGATCACCTGGCTGGGTAATCAGTAGCGTCATTCATAGAACAGCGACTTCGATAGTAGCAAAAGCGCCACTGTTGCGGACACGTAGATCGTCGGGTCTGGTAATCAGTAGTATCATATCATGGATATAGTGACTTCGATGGTAGCAAAAGCGCCGTTGTTGCGGATCACATAGATCCCCGTATTCGACAATCAGTAATGATAAGGCAACATCGATAGTAAATACCCTAAGATCTGCATCATTAACAACCGGCATTTGTCATCTTCCTATAAAACTTTGTTTTTAAACATCAGATGATCTGATCTTAAATAAATTAAAATGGAAACAGCTTTAACAGAACAGCCGAAGACAGCTACCCAACAGATGGCCCAGCAAACGGTATTCTCAATCCTGCTGGCACTCAGCTTCACTCACTTCCTGAATGATACCCTTCAGTCGCTGATCCCGGCGATGTATCCCATATTAAGGGATTCCCAGGGCCTGAACTTCTCACAGGTGGGAATGATCACCTTTACGTTCCAGATGTCTGCTTCCATATTGCAGCCGCTGGTAGGCCTATATACTGATAAGAAACCGCAGCCTTACTCACTGGCTATCGGAATGGGCTTTACCCTGATAGGGCTCGTTTGCCTGTCGATGGCCACTCATTTTTATCTCGTACTAATCGCGGTGTCCCTTGTGGGCATGGGCTCAGCGGTATTTCATCCCGAAGCATCGCGGATGGCTTATATGGCATCGGGAGGCAGGCATGGAATGGCACAGTCGCTGTTCCAGGTGGGCGGCAACGCCGGCAGCGCCATGGGCCCTTTGCTGGCAGCCATGATCATAGTGCCACTCGGACAGTTCCATGTGCTCTGGTTTTCAGGACTTGCCCTGGTCGCTATCGTAGTAATGATGAGCATCAGCAAATGGTATCTTGCCAATACCCACCGTTTAAAACCCAAAAAAGTAGCGGAACACAGCAACCGCCCTGCATTAACGAATACGCAGGTATACGTTTCGCTGGGTATCCTGCTGGTGCTGATTTTCTCTAAGTATTTCTACATGGCCAGCATGACGAGTTACTATACTTTTTATCTGATCGATCGTTTTCATGTCTCTGTTCAGGCCTCACAAATATATCTGAGTATCTTCCTCGTATCAGTAGCCGCCGGCACTTTCATCGGCGGACCTGTGGGCGACCGTATTGGACGGAAATATGTAATCTGGATCTCGATACTTGGCGTAGCGCCGTTTTCACTGCTGCTGCCACATGTATCGCTGGCATGGACGGTAGTACTGAGTATATTCATTGGCGTTATACTCTCCTCTGCTTTTTCCGCTATCCTGGTATATGCACAGGAGCTTATGCCGGGCAAAGTGGGGATGATATCAGGGCTGTTTTTCGGCTTTGCCTTTGGTATGGGTGGCGTGGGTTCTGCATTGCTGGGCCGACTGGCAGATGCCACCAATATCAGATTCGTGTACCAGGTGTGTGCTTATCTTCCTTTAATAGGACTACTGACCGGGTTATTGCCTAACCTTGGGAAAAAGAAGTCATAAACAGAAAACTTACATTCGCACACTACATTCACTAAAACAATTCTTATGTGGAAGGGCATACTGCTTGTGCTACTGGGCGCATGCAGCTTTGGGATATTATCGACAATAGTTAAAACAGGTTATCAGCACGGATTTACACTGGGTGAATTATGCAGCATACAGGCAGGCTATGGTATGCTGGCACTATGGATTATTCATTTTATTTCCGGCAGGCCCATGGCAGGGCTGAAAGACCGTCATGCGCGCACCTGCCTGATACTGGGCAGTTCTACGGGCCTCGTCAGCATTACTTATTATCAGAGCGTACAATACATTCCGGCCAGCGTGGCTATTATCCTGCTCATGCAATTTACCTGGATGAGCATGTTGGCCGAATGGATCATCTATAAAAAGAAGCCTACACCGGTACAATGGCTGGCAGTAGTCTTTATACTGGGGGGCACATTGCTGGCCGGAGGCGTATTTAACCAGGGCGAGCACCCCCTGAACTGGGCAGGCATTGGCTTCGGGATGCTGGCGGCCATGTGTTATACTGTATTTATCGTGATAAGCGGGCGCATAGGCGCTTCACTGGGGCCGGTGCTGAAAAGCGCCTGGATTGTCACCGGGGCCTTTGTGATCATTACCCTGCTGTTTCCGCCGCTTTATCTGTTCAACGGCCGGCTGACCGGCTCGGGATTATGGGCCTGGGGTATACCACTCGCCGCTTTCGGCACGGTATTGCCTCCTTTCCTTTTTTCCAAGGGCATGCCTCAGACGGGCGTGTCGCTGGGTGCCATCCTCAGCGCAGCAGAGTTACCTGTGGCGGTGATGGCTGCCACCATCTTCCTGCACGAACCTATATCGGCGCTGCAAATAACCGGGGTGATCATCATATTAGGGGCTATTGCCATGGCAAACCTGAAACGCCGGAAATGAAAACCCATAAGGTGTTTTTTTTATTTATCTTTGCTGCCTCAATTAGTGATTTACGAACTGTTTTTTCATGAAAGCATTTAATTTTTTTATTAAATATCGTTTGCTGCTTGGCATCATCTTATTGGCTGGCGGTATTGCACTGGGCTTAACCGTAGGCTGGTGGGAAGCAACGGTAGTACTGGTTCTGGCAGTGATTTGCCTGGTGACCCATGTGATGTTCGGGCCTATGAGGCTGGTACAGGAAGCGGTAGAGGCCGGTGATATTGAAAAGGCCACTGCGCTGATGAATACGATTAAATTCCCTAAACTGCTGTACAAACCGATCCGTTCTGTATATTATTTCATGCAGAGCAATATGGCCATGTACTCTAACGATCTCGATAAAGCTGAATCTACCATACGTCAGAGTATCAACTCCGGCAGCCCGATGAAAGAGTACGAAGGCATGCAGTACTTCCAGCTGGGTACTATCGCTTATCAGAAAAATGACCTGAAAACAGCAGATCAGAACCTGAAGATTGCGATGCGGAAAGGGCTTCCTGACAAGGAAAATTCTGCTGCAGCCCTGCTGACACTGGCTTCTATTGCCATGACGCGCCGCGACTTTAAATCTGCCAAAGAATATTTCCGCCGCGCTAAGGCACAGAAACCAACTACTGCGCAGATTGTGAGCCAGATTAAAGAAATGGATAAATATATTTCCCGGATGCCGGGATAACTAAGAAAGCTATTAGCTTTTTGATGAATGCAGCGAAGATGAAGTAGCACTGTACTTTTATCTTCGCTGTTTTTTTTGACTTTTTGATTTATTGAATGAAGAAGAAAATTTACACCTCACTTGTTGTTTATTTATTACTGGCTGTGAGCGCACTTTCCGCTACCGCTCAGGATACCAGCCATGTCAGCCAGTTGAATGAAATCACCGTTACTGCCACCAAAGGGCCGCAGAAAGCCAGCGAAACAGGCAAGGTAGTAACTATATTATCAAGAGCATATCTGGAGCAAAACAGCGGTAAAAGCATCGGCTCTATCCTGAATCAACAAACAGGCCTCATTATCAACGGATCGGAAAACAATCCCGGTACCGTACCCAACGTTTATATGCGTGGGGCGGCCAATGGCAACACGCTTATACTGATAGATGGCCTGCCGGTAAACGATGCGTCCCAGATCAATAACACCTTCGATCTGAATTTTATTACGCCGGACCAGGTGGAAAGGATTGAAATCCTCCGTGGCAGCCAATCGACCCTCTACGGATCAAGTGCCGTTGCCGGCGTGATCAATATCATCACCCGCAAAACAGGAACTAAGCCTTTTGGCATCGGCGCCAACATCAGCTACGGCAGCTATCGTGATTTCCAGGGAAGCGCCAATGTGCATGGCAACACCGGCAATTTCTCTTATCTGCTCAGCTACAAACGTGAATCTACAAGAGGATTTTCTGACGCCTACGATTCTACCCATACCGGCAATTTCGACAACGATGGCTTCCGCCAGAACAGCGTTTTTGCCAAGCTTGGACTGAAAGCCGGCACTAACTGGCAATTCGGCTACTTATTGAACTGGAGCAACTACCACCACGACCTCGATGATGGCGCCTATACTGAGGATAAGGACTATACCGGTAAATCCAGGTACCTGCTCAACGGCGTCAATGCGGAATATAAGTTCAAAAAAGGCAGCTGGCATTTGCTTTACAGCTGGCAGCAAAGCCGGCGCGACATTCTCAATGACTCTTTTTATGTAAATCCATCTTCCTACTCCAAGTACGACAAATCACTTTTCAAATCCAATGTACAACAGGTAGAATCTTATGTGAACCTGGATATCAGCAGCCGGGTGCGGTTCATTGGAGGCGCGGCCTTCAACAGATCGGCCACCGATCAGCGCGACTACCTGATCACAAACTATTCACCGGTAATGGACACCACGCTACTGTCGCCCGACAGCTCCCACACCACCCAAACCAGTGTGTATGCTTCTTTTCAGCTGCATACCCCCGGAGGGTTTAACCTGGAAGCCGGGGGCAGGCTCAATCATCACAGTCTGTACGGGAATAACACCACCTTTACGGTCAACCCCTCGTATCTGATCGCACAACATCATAAAATATTCGTTAATATCTCTTCCGCCTATCTGGTGCCTACTCTATACCAGTTATACTCTGTATACGGCAACAGGAGCCTGGATCCGGAAAGTACCATCAGTTATGAAGCCGGCTACCAGGCCAGCGTGGCGAAAGACCGGCTGGATTTCCGGGCTACCTGGTTTAGCCGACAAACACATGACCTGATCATATTTTATTACGACCCGGTGAATAACATCTCCCAATATCGTAATGCCAACAAACAAAAAGCTTACGGCATAGAACTGGAGGCCAACTGGCGGATAGCCCCCGGACTGGTACTGACAGCCAATTATGCCCATACCGACGGTCGTATTACGGTAAAACAGGATAACAAAGACTCTTCCTATTACAACCTGTACCGGATCCCGAAAGATGAGCTGAATACCACCCTGGGCTACCAGGCAACTCACTCCCTGTATGTATCGGCTACCGGCAAATACGTAGGGCAGCGATATGAAGGCCCCAGGGCGATGGGGGATTATTATACCCTGGACCTCTATGGTGAATATAAATTTGGTAACTTGCTGAAAATTTTCGCCGGCTTCCGGAATATAACAGATTATCAATATTTTGATATTTTAGGATATAATTCCCGCCGCTTTAATTTTAACACAGGTATCGTATTTAATCTGTAAACATTAAAACCAACATAATGTCTTTAAAAAATCTTGATCCGCGATTTGGCGTATTGCTGCTCTTCATACTGGCAGCTGGTATCATACGCGTAGTGTTGGGAGCTGACACAAACATGCAGCCAATTGCCATGTTTACTCCTGTTGGCGCGATGGCCCTTTTCGGAGGCGCTTCGTTTTCTCAAAAATGGAAATCTTATGCTTTTCCGTTACTGACGCTGTTTATCAGCGATATTATCCTGATGCAGTTCTTCCACAAAGAGTATGCACAGGGGCTGCTGTATAAAGGATGGATCTGGAATTACGCCAGCTTTGTATTCATCGTATTACTGGGTCAGTTACTGATTAAGAAAGCGTCTGTAGGCAATATTGTGGTTGCTTCAGTAGGAGCAGCGCTGATACACTTCCTGGTATCCAATTTCGGCGTATGGGCAAGCGGCTCTACAGATATCACTACCGGCCTGCCTTTCACAAAGGATATAGCTGGTTTAACCAAATGCTACGCCCTGGGTATTCCTTTCATGAAATATGCACTGATCGGCAACCTGATTTACAGTACTATTTTCTTCGGCAGCTTTGAACTGGTTAAACGCAGATTGCGTTTCGCCCAATAATATTCCTGCAATTATTGTTTTAGAGATTTGGAGCACGGGCAACAGACGAGATCAGCCCTGCTCCAAATCTCTAAATCATTATAGGGCTATACTATATCACCATAAAAAAAGACATACGAAAATAAACTTCAACACATGCGCAGCATTTCACGCAAATTTCAACTTTCCTTTATTGTAGCAATTTTAGCCATTGCAGGCCTGGCCTCCTGTTCCAAGGATAATCAGGCAGATATTGTTCCTCCCCGGATCACCGCACCCGGATTGAAAGATGGCAAAGACACTATTTACATCGGCGACAGCCGCCTGTTAAGTCCACAGCTGGCCGATGTAAAAAATCCAAGCTTCCTCTGGCTGGTAAATGGTGTACAGGTGAGCACAGATTCTACCTATACTTTCACTGCTAAACAAAGAGGCGACTACACCGTTTCCTATAAAATTATTTCAGGCAATGCCTATGCAACTTATTACTACAGCATCAAAGTACTGGGTAAGTTCGAAAATGGATTTTTCCTGGTGAATGAAGGCTGGTTTGGTCATGAGCCGGGAGATGTGAATTTCTACAGAAATGGTGAGGATTCGGTGTACCAGTACGTATTCCAGCGTAATAATCCTGGTAAGACCCTGGGCAACACCACCGATTTCGGTACTATTTTCAACAACAAATTCTACCTGGTATCTAAACAGGGCGCCTTCGTAGCTGCAGATGCCGGTACCATGCAGGAAACAGGCCGTATTTCGCAGCTTCCCGCAGGTGTGAATGGTAACTCATTCCTGGGCCTTAATACAGGCGCCGGTTTGCTCGGCACTTCCAGCGGCATCTATCAGGTAAACCTGCAAAGCATGACACTGGGCAATAAGCTCGATGGTGTTAACGGCCAGATCGGCGGTATGACCCTCGCCGGCAACTATGTGCTGGTACTCTCTCAGGCCGATGGTATCGTGGCATTGAATACATCAGATCTGTCCGTGGCACAGAAACTCGGCAAAGCTGATGTTGGTTTCACCACTACGCCCGATGGGAAAGTATGGGCTGCGATGAACAACAGCCTGTACTCCATTGATGCCAATACCCTGCATATAGATACCGTTGCCGTTCCGTTTTCAATTTACGGTTCCTGGGGTGCATGGAATGTTGGTATGTTGACAGCCTCCAGCACTGAAAATGCCGTATTCATTGGTAAAACCAATCCCTGGGGTGCCGGCGGCAACCAAATTTATAAATATGCAGTGGGTAATCCCAACTCTTTACAGGCTCCTTTTGTTACTATTCCGGCCGGTCGCGAATTATATGGCGCAGGTGTGAGATATAATCCGGGCAACAATACTATTGTGGTCACAGATGTGAAATCGGGTTATGGTCAGAACTATAAGGATAATGCACTTTATATCTACGATGCCGGCAGCGGAGCTTTGAAGAAAACAGTTTCATATAGCGGTTTCTTCTTTCCATCGGTGCCAGTGTTTAACTAATCGGGCAGCAAAAAATGGTTCAGTTAATTACAGGCGGGGCCCGGTCGGGTAAGAGCAGGTACGCACAGGAACTGGCGCTGACACTGAGCGGGCAACCGGTTTATGTAGCTACTGCGCAGGTGTGGGACGATGATTTTGCCGACCGTATCCGCAGGCATAAAGGCGAACGGGGCCCGGCCTGGACTAACTATGAGGAAGAAATGTACCTGAGCCGGTTGCCACTGGAAGGGCGCGTAGTAGTGATTGATTGTGTAACGCTTTGGCTTACCAATTTTTTCATGCAGTTCCAATATGATGTAAACCAGGCGCTGCAGGCTATCCGTGATGAGATCGGCGCTCTGACGCAAAAGGAAGGCACATTTATCTTTGTGACGAATGAAATAGGGATGGGCGTACATGCAGAAACAGAGGCAGGGCGTAAGTTCACCGATTTGCAAGGCTGGACCAACCAGCACCTGGCACGTATAGCCGACACCGTAGTGCTGATGGTATCGGGCATACCGGTAGTCATTAAAAAAGAGGCGCAATAAATAACTGGCAAGATGAATAATTTCCGGGTAACACCTGTTTCACAGGACTTAAAAACAGCATTGCAGGATAAAATAGACCAGAAAACGAAGCCACCCGGTTCGCTGGGGATGCTGGAGGGCATTGCTTTACAGGCTGGTCTGGTACAAAAAACCCTCACGCCGGCAATTAATCATCCCGCCATTATTGTATTTGCCGGAGACCACGGTATTGCGGCAGATGGGTTGGTAAATCCATTTCCCCAGGCGGTTACCGCGCAAATGGTATACAATTTCCTGCAGGGTGGCGCTGCTATCAATGTTTTCTGCCGCCAGTTCCAGCTGGCATTGACCGTAGTTGATGCAGGCGTAAACCACGAATTTCCACCCCACCCTTTACTGAAAGATCGTAAAATAGGCATGGGCACGCAGCATTACCTGCATATGCCTGCCATGTCGCTCGACCAGTGTAAACTGGCCATGCAGGCTGGTGCAGAAGAAGTGAGGTTGCTGCATGCAGGAGGATGTAATACGGTAGGTTTCGGAGAGATGGGAATTGGCAACACGTCCTCCGCCTCCCTGCTCATGAGTTACTTTATCAATATTCCTGTAGGAGAATGCGTAGGCATAGGTACCGGCAGCAATGTGCAGCAATTGGCGCAGAAACGTGCGGTATTACAGCAGGTAGTGGCCAAACATGCCCGCCCGGCTTCGGTAGAGCAGGCCCTTGCCACTTTCGGAGGTTTTGAAATAGCCATGATATGCGGAGCGATACTACAGGCCGCAGCGATGGAAATGCTGATTGTGATAGACGGCTTCATTGTTACCGCCGCCTGTATGGTAGCCACAGCAATGCAGCCAGCAGTAAAAGATTATTGCATCTTTGCCCATTGTTCAGATGAAAAGGGGCATAAAATGATGCTGCAACACCTGGGGGTAGTCCCCTTACTGCAGATCGGCATGCGTCTGGGAGAAGGCACAGGAGCGGCACTGGCGATACCGCTGATACAAAGTGCCGTTGCGTTTCTGAACGAAATGGCGAGCTTCAATAGTGCACAGGTGTCAAATCGAACAATATGAAACAACAGTGGCAGCTGGTACAAACGGCTATTATGTATTATACCCGTATACCCGTTCCCGTTAGCATCCCCTACTCCTCCGAAATGCTTAACAAAGCAACCCGCTATCTTCCCCTGATCGGATGGATAACAGGCGGCAGCATGGTAGCCGTGCTTTACCTGTTTAGCAGTATAGCTCCAATGGCAGTTAGCCTCTTACTGGCAATTATTACAAGCGTATGGATGACGGGCGCTTTTCATGAAGACGGCTTCGCCGATATGTGTGATGGTTTCGGCGGTGGCTGGACGAAAGAGAAGATATTGGAGATCATGAAAGACAGTCGTATCGGCACTTACGGCATGATAGGCCTTTTACTGATCATGCTGCTCAAATTCCTTTGCCTGCGGGAACTCCCGTTGTACAAAGCCATGCTGGCTATTATCAGTGCACAGCCGTTGAGCCGCTTTACAGCTGTTACCGTTATATTCACGCATAAATATGTGCGGGAGAATGAGGATAGTAAGGCTAAACCACTGGCCAAAGGTATATCCCGTACCGATCTCCTGATCGCCGGGCTGCTGGGGTGTCTGCCATTTGGGGCAGCCATTATTTTCCTGCAAAACTATACGCTACTCGTTACTATTCCGGCATTATTGCTGGCTCGCTGGTACCTGGTACGGCTGATGCAGAAATGGATTGGTGGCTACACCGGCGATTGCCTGGGAGCTGTGCAACAGGTATCGGAAACAGTTATTTACTTAAGCTTTTGTATTCTCACATGGAAATATACCTGATCCGGCATACCACTCCGGCTATAGAAAGTGGGATCTGTTACGGTGCGTCGGACATAGATGTAGCCGGAAGTTTTGAGGAAGAAGTGAAAAGGATACCTCCTCTTTTGCCCCAAAAGCAGCTGGACGTGTACACCAGCCCTCTACAGCGTTGCGAAAAGCTGGCTGCCGCTCTGTTTGGCAACAACTACATAAAAGACGACCGGCTGAAGGAAATGAATTTCGGCGACTGGGAAATGCAGCCCTGGGAAAACATCAGCCGGAATGCATTGAATAAATGGGCCGATAATGTGGTGTTTGAGCACATTCCGGGCGGGGAAAGTTACGAGGAGCTGTACAATCGCAGCATAGCGCTGCTGGAAGAGGTGATTGCCCGGGGAAAAGATGCGGTATTCATCACGCATGGCGGCGTAATCCGCTGTATAGTAGCGCAGGCTACCGATACCCCCCTCGTGGATGCCTTTGATATCTCCGTGGATTATGGTCATATTACCAGGATAAAAGCGGAAAATGACAAACTAGAGGTGATATTTTCTAATTTATAATATTCTGTTAACAAATACTTTATATTAAAATTTCTAAATATCTTTCCAAAAAACAAAAAAACTGGTATTTCGTGCTAACTTTATGTTTACATAAGCACACAATTAAATTCTGTTATAATGACAACATCTTTTCTGAATATCCCGCTTTTGTTTTTGCAGGAAATAGGTATCAAGGAATTACTGCTGATTGCGCTGGTAGTATTATTGCTGTTTGGTGGTAAGAAAATCCCTGAGCTGATGCGTGGTTTGGGTAGCGGCATACGTGAATTTAAAGATGCCAAAGATGAACCAGCAAAAAAAGGAACTAAAGCAGCTGATGCGTCAGACGCGAATAGCTAATTAAATTCCTGTTATAAAAGACGGAAGGCCAATCGCATGCGATTGGCCTTTTTTAATGTCTTTTTTTTCGCTTTCAGGCGGCTAATGACACTCCGTGGTTTCCTGTTCCCGAGGTGCTTTTATTGTTCACTGATTCATACTTTCTTTTAAAGTACCAGGCGGATACTATCATCATCACAATACCAGTGAGGCAAACGCCCAGTACTGCATTGGAGAAGAACTGACTCCAGGAAAGATTCATCCCGCTGAAATTCTTGGCCAACATCACCAGCACACTTCCCAGATAGCCAAAAGAGTCTGCCACATAAATAATAAAGCCTACGTTGCTGACATATTTGAATACTGCAATCAACCGTTCAAAAAAGATGCAATTAAAGGGAATATAGCCCATATAAAGGCCCAAACCCGTCAGCGTCATCCACCATATCGGATCCAGACGATGTTGCTTAAATAACAACGTACTTACCAATGCTGTAATAAATCCCATGATTACGATGATATGATTTAGCATAAAAGCATGGAAGTTGTTCTTTACAAATACCAGCAGGCTCATAATAAGGATAATAGCCAGGGAGATAGGAATTTCTGTTTGGGTGAAAATCTGTGCCTGGGAACCGAAGCCCAGGTCTTTCCAGATATCCGCTGCGAAATTATCTCTCATATCCCGGAGCACCGTCAGCAACACATAGCTGGCGATCAACAGTATTAAACCCGGCAGGAATGTATGCAGGAAACTTCTCCTCTCCTGCCTGTTCATCGGCGCCCTGCGCGTTCTCATTTGCTCATCTTCTGCAGATGGCGGCGGGATCTGCTCCAGCAACAAAATAAATATGAGTATAGGCCCGATAAACACGAGGCCGGTAACAAATGGCATCCAGAACTCCGACAGGTGCCAGTCGACCACCGTCATCTTACCTACTGATTTCACAAAACCGGAGGAAAAAATAAAGCTGACAGACAGCACTGCCCCCATGAATTCCGTACTACGACGGCCTTCCAGGTAGCTGAATACAAGCCCCCAGATCATTCCCAGCGGAAACCCGTTCAGGAAAAGAAAGCATATATTATAGGGCGCTGGCACCACAGCAAAAAGCAACAATGCGATCCACGCAATCAGGATGAGCATTATAATGCTTTGTGCGCGCCGGTTCCCTTTCATCTCAGCAATAAAACGTATCCCATAGAATTTACTGCAGGCATACCCAATTGTTTGTGTAATCACCAGCCATATCTTATAATCGATCCCCAGAAAAGTAACTCCCTCAAAAATACCGGCTGTAAACGGCTTACGGAAGGCATACATGCAGGAATAGGTGCCAAAAGCCACCAGTGCCGCATATAGTGAAAAGGTAAAATGATGCGCATTTTTCAGCCGCTTCTGTATCCAGGGAATATTCAGCATCGTAAGGAATGATTTGGGACAAAGGTGCCGATGGAATGTAAACTGAATGTTAAGAAATACTGACCTTATTGTTAAGTTATACTAAATAATTACGAATTAGGAATTACGAATTACGAAACAACCCGAAGATATTAGCGGATAATGAACTTATTATCCGCTAATATCTTCGGGTTGTTTCGTAATTCCTAATTCCTAATTCGTAATTCTATTTCACCAGCCACATCGCCCCGTTAATATCATCCGTTGTCCCACCGAACTGGTTTTGTAAAGCAGTCGTCCAGTTCTGGGTATTAGCGGATCTGTCGGCATCAGGATATTTGAAGCGTTTGGGGATGACACCGTTGTTGCCCGTTCCTGCTCCTACGCTAAAAACGGGTACTCCTGTTCTTCTCCAGTTGATGTACGCTTCCCAACCGGAATTCTCGAAGAATGCCAGGTACTTCTGCGTAAGGATCTGGGTAAGGCCCTGAGAATTATTCCCTTTGTATTTAATAGATGGCTGCAGATAATAGCCATTGGCAAAATCGAAAGGAATGTCGTAGCGCTGGCCGGCATAAGTCTTCGTTACAGTACCCGCTGTTTCCGCAGGGATTCCATAAAAACCGAGGGATGCTTTAATTCCTTTTTTATACCAGGCTTCTGCATCACCAGAGATCCAGCCCCGGTTAACTGCTTCCGCCATATTGAAACACAGTTCAGGGTACCCCAGCAATACGCCCGGTTCAGCAGCATAACTGCTGTAATAGCGGCTACGGCTGCGCACAGAATAAACGGCAGTATCTACATTCGACATTTTAGACGACATATTATCGAGGCTCTCTCCGGAAGGCGCTCCAACATAGGCAGTGATATCCGCAGGAGATTTATGCAGCCTGTTCAGTTGCTCAGTTGCCGGTTCTGCAGTAATATAAGCCCGGGGATCATTCAGCGACACCAGGGTATTCAGGTAGGTAGCAGACATATTGTAGCGGGTAGCGTCGAATCCCAGGTTATCCGGATTAGAAGGGTATTTATTGATATTGTTGTAGATAAACTGCAGATTCTGATCCATTGATTCTATCACCGGATATTTAGCAGGATTACTAACTATTGCATTAAACTGCTGCACCACGTTCAGATCAGCATCTGCCGTTTTCTGGCTCAACGCGATCAGTACACGGATATGGAAAGTATTTACGGCCCGCTGCCATTTACCCAGATCATTTCCATAGTAAAAATCGCCCTTCAGTATTTGTCCGTCTGCTGTAGCACTTTTATCGGGGCTGGTTACCTGCTGCCCCAGTTCTGTATTGGCATCTTCAAGCCATTGCAGGATCTGTTTGAATATTGCTTTCTGCGAATCATATTTCGGAGTCAGATTTCCCTTCCCCTTCAGTGCATCTGCCATCGGCAGATCGCCGGCGAGATTGGTCATGCGATAGAAAAACCAGGCCCTGAAAAATTTCCCCAACGCCGTATATGGATTCACTGTCTTTCCGCCAAGGCGTGTAGCTTCTGCTTCCATCTGCTGCACATTGGTCAGCGTATAATAGCTGTTCAGATCGGCACCACCCCAATCGTAACGCTGATCACCATAGTAGTTATAGTTGCAGCAATCGAACTGGTTCCAGCGCATGACATTACTCCAGGGTTTATCGGAATTGATGTTTGCCAGTACTCCTCCCAACACAAGACTGGGTGGCGCCTGTGACGGTTTATTGGTATTAACGGCGTAATCTTCGTACTTCTTGTTACAGCTACTCATCACTGCACCGGTTAAAGCAACAAGAACTATATTTTTGAATGATTTCATACAATGCGTTTTTTATCAGGTGAGTGATCAGAAAGAAAGATTGATATTAAAGCCAAATCGTTTAGTAGTAGGTGTCTGTAAGCTAGAGATCTGGTCAGCACCCGGATACTGGTCTATATCCACATCTTTATTCTTTGCAAAATAAAACAGGTTCCTGCCTACGAACGATACACTGGCATTACGGATAAATGTTCCTCTCAGCATAGAAGCCGGCAATGTATAACCCAGGGTTACTTCTCTCAGTTTTGCAAATGTTTTGCTGATCACGTTGGCTTCGTTGGTCTTGTAATAAAAGCTGATATAGTCCTGCAGGAAGGTTTTCGTACCATTGGGAGTATACTGCAGTTTATCATAGTTGGTAACATTACCGTTATTATCATACTGAATAGGAATACCGTTGCTGACCACCACTCCCTGTCCGAGGTATGATTTCACGCCTTTGTAATCCTGATAACGTGCATCTCCCATAGCGCCCTGTACTGTCAGAATATTGCGTCCACCGCGGAAAGTTTGCTGTTGTATGTAATCGATCATATTACCTCCTACACGGCCATCGAACTGGAAGCTGAGGCTTACACCTTTATAGCTAAAACTGTTATTCACGCCCCAAACCCAGTCGGCATTACCATAACCGAGGAACTGCTGCGTAGGTGCGATAATAGGACGCCCGTCGGCACCATTGATGATCTTTCCATCGGACGTTCTCACGAATTTGCTGCCATATAATTTATCTACCCTGTCACCCACTCCCACAAAGGCATTCAGTAAATTTTCCGTATCTGTAATCTTCACATATCTTTCCACGTAGGTCGACCAGTTAGCGGTTATATTCCAATTGAAGCCATTGGGGTTCCTGATCGGGCTACCATTCAAGGTTAGCTCGTACCCTACTTTGCGGGTATTTACGCCATTAATACGGTTCTTGGAAAACCCGGTAGCTGAAGGCACCAGTACATCATATATCTGCGGGCCGTTAGCACTGGTAAAATAGGTTCCGTCTATACCAATCCGATTCTTCAGGAAACGGACATCCACACCTGTCTCAAATACTTTAGTAGCAAAGGGTCGCAGATCGGGGTTGGCGATTATTTGTGTAAAAGTGGCGCCTGCCTGATTCTGGTATACAGGAGCTACATCGTAGTAGGCAGAGTTGTAGATAGGGCCGTCGTATGAAGACTGGTACTCAGTACCATATCCCAATGGATAAGAGGCCAGCGGAGTGGCACCGATAGTGGCCTGTGTGAATCCACCCTTCACGTTAGCATAAGAGGCTCTTACCTTGAGGAAAGAAATGGCGGATGGCAATGGCAGGTAGTCGGACAAGGCGGAGCTCACCGCTACTGACGGATACGAATATACGTTGTTCTTCAGTGGCAGGTTGGAGGCCTTATCTAAACGGTCGGTGAGTGAGATGGTAGCGTATTTGCCCAGGTCAACATCCACATATCCGTAAGCGCTCAGCACCAGCATCGGAGCATTATAATTTGTTGCAAACAGCGGATCTCTGGTGTTAGCAAAACCGTACCAGCCTGGCGCATTCAGGTAATTGGTGGTAACAAAGCTGGAATTATATTTGAAAGAGCGTGCGTTACCTCCAACAGAAGCCCTGATGCCAATCTTATTCGGGAAAGTGTTGGCGTAAGAGAGCAGTACATCTGTATTATTCTCGAACATAGATCGTTTGTCTTCTCTGTAATTACCTTTCCCTTCTTCCATACCATAGGGGTGAGCAGAGTACGGCACCTTCTCATTTCTCATGAGGTCGTAGCTGGTAATCTGTGTACGGGCCAGCAGTTCCAGTTTATCGGTGAGTTTGTAGTTCAGCTTAGCATAGCCATTGATATCTGTTTTATAATGGCCGCGGAGCCACTCGTAGGTCATAAACCAGGGGTTATGATAGCGTTGGTATTCGGCATAGATGGATTGAATACCTTCCTTTCCGGGTTGCCAGTAATTGCGCATATCGTCCATGCTCCAGTCGGCACCAGCCCAGATCAGGATATTATAGATCAGGCTGTTCGGGCCATAGGTAACATCGGGGAAGTTATCTGAATACTGGCGGTTATAATTCATATAAGCATCCAGGCGGAGGCGGGGTGAAAAGTTATAACCAGCGGAGATATTGAAATTGGTGATGTTTAAAGAGGTGTTGGGCACGATGCCTTTCTGATAGGAATGCGAGATGGAAAATCGGAGATCGGCTTTTTCGGAGTGCGACGATACGGCGATATTGTTAGTGCTCAGCATCCCTGTTCGCAGAAAGCGCTGCAGGTTATTTTTACCCCGGGCTATCCACGGAGTGGGCGTACGTTTCCCGGTAACAGGATCTACGGGGCTGTCGTACTGCGGTATCAGCTGGCCTTCAAATTTCGGTCCCCATACGTCATAGTCACCATCATTGGTACCACCACCTTTACCATCTACAAATGCATATTTACCGTGGTCACCAGGGCCGTACTCATCCTGTACCTTAGGGATGGCATTGAATCCCTTTTCAAACATGGTGCTGGAGTTGAAGTCGATGGACACACCACGTTTATCTTTAGTCCCTTTTTTTGTTGTGATCATAATAGCGCCGTTGAGGCCACGGGAGCCGTACAGGGCGGAAGCAGTAACACCTTTGAGTACGGTATAGCTTTCAATATCGTCCGGGGAGATATTCCAGGTATCGGAGTTGATAGGTACGCCGTCTACCACATAGAGATTAATATTGTTTCCTCTCAGCTTCACAGCAGGAGCAGCGAGCAGCTCGGCGGAAGCTCCTACGGTAAGACCGGCTACTTTCCCTACCAGGCCATTTACGGGGTTAGGTTCCCTGGCTTTAACCAGGTCGGCCCCTTTTACTTCCTGTACAGCATACCCTACCCGTTTTACCTCTTTTCGTATGCCCAATGCCGTTACCACTACCTCATCCAGGGCTTTCTTATCGGGTTGCAGGGTGATAGATATGTCAGTAGCATCTTTTACGGGGTATTGAGCAGGCAGGTAGCCGATGAAGCTCACTTCCAGTACATCCGTGCTGTTGGCGGATAGTGAGAAGTTACCGGCGGCATCGGTAGTAGCACCGCGGTTGGAGCCTTTCACCCGGATAGAAGCTCCGATAACCGGCTGCCGGTCGTCGCCGGCAACAACTTTACCTTTGATTACATGTTGGGCATGTACAGATAGGGTAAGGAATAGCAGCAATAGTGAGGCGCCCAGCTGCCTGAGGAACGCACGAAGTAGATTTGATTGCATGTAAATGTAGGTTTGGGTAAATTATTCACATGCAAAGTTTACGGTCCAATATGACCGAAATGTTAAGTTATACTAAATTTATCGTTAAGCATTTGTATATCTACTTATCGCTTTCCAGGAAGAAATAGACAACGAGGATAAGGGCGTTATCGGAGCCTATATTGGAGGGTTTATGTCCGAGGCGGCCGTCAAAAAAGAGGGAATCGCCTTCTTCCAGCACATATTTTTCGTTATCGATCAGGTATTCAACGGTTCCTTTAATAATGTATTTGTATTCGTAGGCGTCTGTTTTAACAGTCTGTGACCGGTGGGCATTTTTTTTAAGTTCCAGCAGTACGATATCTACCGGAAAGTTCTTCACGTTTTTGGTCAGCACGCGTTTATATACAAATCCTTTAGTGGGTTCTTTTTCGAATTCCTGGTAGGAAGCCTTTTGTTTGATGATCACCTTGGCGGTTTGCGTCTGCTGGTCAATTTCATTAAAGAACTCGTTCATATCGAGGCGGAGGGCCTTAATGATATTGATCAGCACGAGCAGCGAGGGCACCGTTCTGTTATTTTCGATCTGTGAAATCAGTCCTTTACTCACTTCTGCCCTGTCGGCCAGTTCCTGGATAGTAATACCTTTGGCCTTTCTTTTCTCCTTGATCTTATTGCTGATTTGAATAATAATATCCTCTGTCATAGTAAGTCGGTCGTTACAACAAATATAGGTATCATTCTCCCTATATTTACACAAAATAAGCATCCATGTTCAGTATCGACCAAATTCTGGCAGTTACGTTTACGTTATTTGCGGTCATAGATATTGTAGGCTCCATTCCTGTACTTGTTTCACTGAAAGAGAAACTGGGTCATATTGATGCCGGGAAAGCCACGCTGGCGTCGGGTTTTCTGATGATACTGTTTCTGCTGGTAGGGGAACCGTTCCTGAAGTTATTAAGTGTGGATGTACATTCTTTTGCTGTAGCGGGTTCTATCGTAATTTTCGTGATCGGGCTGGAAATGATACTGGGAATGGAACTATTCAAGAGTGATGCGGATGCCAAGGCAGGGAGCGTGGTACCCATCGCCTTCCCGCTGGTGGCGGGCTCCGGAACACTGACAACGATCATGTCATTAAAGGCCAACTTCGGGCAGTATAATATACTGGCCGGGATCTGTCTGAACCTGGTTATTGTTTACATGGTGTTACGCAGTCTGAATTATATAGAACGTATGCTGGGCAAGGCGGGTTTGATGGTGCTGCGTAAGTTTTTCGGGGTTATTCTGCTGGCGATTGCGGTCAAAATCTTTAAAAGTAATATCAATCTTTAATGTGATTTGGGATTATAGGATAGAAAATGTACATTTGCGCAACTTTCCGGCCTCGTAGTACAATGGATAGTATAAGAGTTTCCGAAGCTCCAGATTCAAGTTCGATTCTTGACGAGGCTACTAAAAGATTAATTCGCCCAAACTTAGCTTTACTAGGTTTGGGTGTTTTTCGTTGGTGGATGAGGGGTTAAGAATATCTCTTCTTTTACCGTCTATCTTCATTCATCCAATTCAACAAATCCCGCATCATATCCTGTTTATGAGAAATCGTGACCGCTTGTCCATCTACCAGTTTCACCTCATTTAAATAATGATCTGTAGGGTATACATGAAACGATAAATTCTTCTTACCTCTACGGAGAAATTCAAGGCGGATGTATTCCAGGCTATAGATAGATGAGTTATGATCCCTGCTGCCGGCCGCTATAAAAACAGGAATATTGAGTTTTACCAGATTATCCAGTGGAATATCCGAACAATAACCGGCCCAACGCTGATAGGTATGCCCCTCCCACTTATGATAGATATCATGCGGCGCCGCATATATAGCTGCAAACTGAGCAAAAAGGGAATCCACCTGCCGTTGTGCGTCTTCCTGGGAAATAAGTCCCTGTGACGCCTTTGTCCTGACATCTACTATCCAGTCGTAAAACTGGTTGAGTCCTGAGCCCACAATAGCTGCACAGTGAGTAATTTTTTTATTGACCAAAGACAGTTTGGGTACTACCTGTGCTCCTTCTGAATAACCATACACCACCACTTTCTTTTTATCTACCGGCATATGCTGACACACAAAATCAATGACTTTTGATGCTGCATTCACCCGCCATGCTAAACCGGCACGCTTTGTATATGCTGCCGGTACCGTCAGCAACTCCATTACATCAGCCGTACTGGCGCTGTCCCGGTCTATATTCAATGTATCACAAAAAGGCACTCCGGGTTTACTGATCAGCACAACATGGAATTTGTCCGCCAGTGCGAGTGCATCATTATCCAGGGTATTGCACAAAAACGCCTTTTTCCGAAGCTGTACAAATATGGCCATGGGAAAGTGTCCGGAACCGTCTAATGCCAGCAACAGTGGTTTCGTTTGATGGATATCTTTACTGCTTATATAAAAATGAATGTCGCCCAATGATGGGTCATGGATAGTGAATGCCTTTAATCCATAATCAGCCGGCCGGGTAGGCTGGCTCCAGCCAATATAAGTACACAGCAGAAAGAGGATCAGGCAGGTGTAACGTATCATACAAAATGATCTTGGCTTGATAGTCAAATAACGTTAACGGCTATCCGTTTATTTCACTCAGCTCCAGCCAGCGCATTCCTTTATCATCCAACAGTTGGATGATCTCTCCGATACGATGGCTCATTGGCTCCATCTTTTCGAATGGCAGGGCACCTGTTGATAATGCGGTTTCAATATCTTTCTTTTCGGTTTCCAATGCCTCAATTTCTTTTTCCAGTAACTCCAGTTCCCGCTTTTCTTTAAACGACATTTTCCGGGCCTTATTCTCTGTTACAGGCGTCACTATCGATTCCTGGATAGCCTGCTCTTTTTTAGGCGCTGCTGTCTTCTTCTTTTCTTCCTCCCGCTCCCACTCCCTGTATTGCGTGTAGTTACCTGGGAAATCTCTTATCTCTCCGTTTCCTTCAAACACAAACAGGTGATCTACCAGTTTATCCATAAAATAGCGGTCGTGACTCACGATCATCACGCAGCCCTGGAATTCCAGCAGGAAGTTTTCCAATATGCTAAGAGTTGGCAGATCCAGGTCGTTTGTTGGTTCATCGAGTACGAGGAAGTTCGGATTACGGAACAGGATAGAGAGCAGGTGCAGGCGTCTTTTTTCGCCACCACTCAACTTAGATATATAGGTATATTGTTTTTCCGCAGGGAACAGGAAAAGCTCCAGGAATTGCGCTGCACTCACTTTAGTACCATCGGCAAGCGGGAAGTTCTCCGCAATATTCTTCACAAATTCTATTACCCGCATATCTTCTTTCACGACCAGCCCGGCCTGTGAATAATCCCCGAATACGATAGTTTCCCCTATATTGATCTTGCCCGAATCCGGTTGCTCCTTACCGAGCAGCATATGCAGAAAGGTAGATTTTCCGACTCCGTTCTTACCTACAACCCCCACACGTTCTCCTTTCTTAAACGTGTAGTCGAATCCTTTCAGGATCTTCAGGTCGCCATAGGATTTATATACTTTCTTTAACTCAAGGATCTTGCCTCCGAGGCGGGTCATCTTCACATTCAGCTCCAGTTGTTGATCCGCGATCTTCGTAGCAGCCTTTTCTTTTACATCATAAAAAGCATCCTGGCGGGACTTGGATTTGGTGGTTCGGGCCTTAGGCTGCTTACGCATCCATTCCAGCTCCTTCCGGTACAGATTGCGCGCTTTTTCCACACTCGATTTGTCGCTCTCTTCCCTTGCCGCCTTTCTTTCCAGATAATTTTCATAGTCGCCCTTATAAATGAACAACTGCTCCCTATCCAGCTCCATGATCTCATTACAAACACTGTCCAGAAAATAGCGGTCGTGCGTTACCAGCAGCAGGGTTACTTTTTCCTGGTCCAGGTAATTCTCCAGCCATTCTATCATCCCAACGTCCAGGTGGTTGGTGGGCTCGTCCATGATAAGCAGTACATGTTTATGTTCAAAGCCTATTTCTATCAATACCTTCGCCAATGCCACCCTCTTCTGCTGGCCTCCGGAGAGTGAGCCTACGGGTTGTTCCAGGTTATGTATGTTCAGCTTGCCCAGGATTTGTTTCACCTTTGCATCAAAATGCCAGGCATTTAATTCATCCATTTTGGCGATAGCTGTAGTCAATTTATCCAGGTCGGGTTCATGGCCTTCTTCCGTCAACAGTTCATATGCTTTGATGGCGTTCAGCACAGGATGACTCTGATTGAAGATATTTTCAATCACCGACTTTGATTCATCGAACCCGGTTTGCTGCTCCAGCATTACAACGGTTACGTCTTTATGAATCCAGACCTTTCCTTCGTCCGGGGTTTCCCTACCGCATAAAATGCGGAGCAACGTGGATTTCCCGGTACCATTCAATGCTACCAGTGCTATTTTATCGCCTTCTTCTATATGGAAAGATATGTCTCTGAATAATGGTTTGGTGCCAAATGATTTGGTAAGCCCCTCAACTGTAACGTAATGCATGCTGCGAAGTTAAAAATTATCGGGCATACTGTATCGCCCAGGAAATGACCGTTTAATATAATTTTTTTTGTATATTAGTTTTTGTCCATTATTATCCCCCCTTTTTGCACTAAAACACAAAGCCCCTCCGCTTTTGCGCAAGGGCTTGCATTACCTATAGTTAGCTGATATATCAGAAATCGTAATAAAACTGACGGAAAGAACTCCGTAGGCCTATATTAAAGATAAGATCCGTGTTCTTTCCATTGTCATTACTCAGTCTTCTCGCAGCGAGCGACGTTTCAAGGCGGAGATTGTACTTAGGATTCAATACATAGGCAATAGTTCCCTGCGCATATAACAAGTTCGTTTTTACTCCCTGTCCGATCCAATTGCCATATTCTTTGGGATGAGTTGTGTAAGGCTTGGATATATCGTGCCCATAATTTGTTTTCGCATCAGGATCATCACCATATTTTGCATACATTAATTCACCCCGGCCGTACCACCGTTTATAACGGTAAGTCGCAATACCGAGTACTTCCTGAAAGTTAGCTCCTAAAGGATGTGCCAGTGACTGGTTGTAGTGTTCATAGTTAATCAAAGTACTCTTGTAGCTGTAGGTATATGGTCTTACAGCGTTATATTCTCCCTGCAGATCCAGATTCTTTACCCTGAAAACATCGAATGAGCGAACGCCCAATTGCCAGCTTTGTTTATTAGCCCACCAACCTTTACCACCAAAGACTTCTTTCAACTTAAACTCATCCAATACGAGTTGCCCGTACAAAATAGTCTTGGGAGATAATTTAAATTTGGCATTTGCGCCCACCAGGGCATTGTCGGAGGATCCTTCAGAAAACTCCGCGGAACGCAGGAAGATGATAGGATTCATATAGCTCCAGTCAAAACCACGTTTACGGCCAGAAGAATCGGCATCGGGCCAGATTACCGCATCAAATAATCCAATGGTTAGTTTCTTATTTACGTTCCAGTCCAGGAAATGAAATACACCCCATTTTTTATAATATCCGAGGTCGTCATATGCGCTGGCAAAACTCTTGCTATGCTTATCCATAAACTGAGCCCACATAGCCGTATACTGAACATTTCCTAGATTACCTGTTAGTTTCAGATAAGGGTAACTAAATTGTATATCAGATAAAATCAGGGAACGGTAACCATCGCCAATAAAATTAGTACCATAGCCGGCAGTTACATTAAGATATTTGTTGGGTGTATAAGATAACAAAGCACTGGCATAGTTGTAATCGAACGCTTTGCCATTACTATAATCTTTGATTCCTCCCTGCCCGGGCACAATCTGGTTTTTCCTGATATATTGATCTAGGTACTCCGGAAATTTCCCCTGGTTTTCATAAAAGTAAGATTCAAAATAGAATTTGGTTCCAATATTAGCCTGAATACTTACGCCACGGGTATTTATCCAGGTTGTTTTGCTACCGTTTCTTGACTTACCTATCTGGAAATCAGGTAAGAAATCAATAAAGACGTTATAGTCTTTGTTACGAAACTCCAATAGATGCTCATTGAACAGCTTTCGGTGAAACAACTTGCGCTTTGTTGTATCCGGATGGGTATACATCGCGCTGGTATCTTCATGAAGAGCCGGCTTAAATGCGGTGTGATGGTTGCTGGAGTCCATGTATTGTTCCCGGATATTCTGAGAATGATATGGAGCTATAACAGGTAATTTCTCTTGTGCATTTGCTGCACAGCATAGTAGTATCATCACTACCATCCAAACAAGATGCTTCATTAATTCTTTTTTGATTACTAAATATAAATATGGATCGGGCGTTACAAACATCAAAAAATGTGTTTCCTCAAACGCTATACAGTACACTTACCCGGATGCAAAGATAATATTTCCATTAAATAACAGTAACAGCAAGGAGCAGGATAGAAATAAAAGGGGCTATTGATAAAGTTAAATTATATAAAAATTTTCTCTTTTATGGCATTCTCATAAACCTTTGTGATACCTTCTTCTAAACCAATAGTCGCTTTCCAACCATAACTATGCAGTTTTCCCACATCCATTAGTTTTCTTGGAGTTCCATCTGGCTTACTGGTATCAAAGGCCAGTTCTCCTTCGAATCCGACTATTTTCTTAATTAACAGGGCTAAATCTTTAATACTGATATCCTCACCAACACCAATATTTACAAGCCCTTGATCGTTGTAATGCTGCATCAGGTAGAAACAGGCATCCGCCATATCATCAACATGCAAAAATTCGCGTTTGGGCGTACCCGTTCCCCATAACGTTACTTCAGCCTGGTTACTAACCTTTGCCTCGTGCATTTTTCGTAACATCGCGGGCAAAACGTGCGAGTTATTCAGATCATAATTGTCATTTGGGCCGTATAAGTTTGTGGGCATAACAGAAACAAAATTACATCCATACTGGGCTCTGTAAGCATCACACATTTCTATACCAGCAAGCTTGGCAATGGCATAGGGCTCATTTGTTGGCTCCAATGGTCCGGTTAGCAAATATTCTTCTTTGAGAGGTTGCGGCGCTAACTTTGGATAGATGCAGGAAGATCCGAGAAACATTAACTTCTTGGCACCCTGAAGATGAGCGTGATGGATCACATTATTCTGGATCATTAAATTTTCATAGATGAACTGCCCCCGGTAAGTATTATTAGCCATAATACCACCTACTTTAGCTGCAGCCAGAAAAATATAATCAGGCTGATATTGAACAAAAAAAGCTGCGACTGCGCTCTGGTCTCTCAGGTCAAGATCATTGGAAGTACGAGTAATAATATTAGTAAACCCTTCTCTTTCCAACCGCCTTACAATGGCAGAGCCTACCATTCCCTTATGACCAGCAACATATATCTTATCTGTGGAGTTCATGCCTATTCAAATTGATTTAACACTTTATATCCAGCATCCTTCAATAATTTTTCCCGTTGGAAAAGTTCCACATCAGCAGCCACCATTTCCTTTACAAGGGTGGCCAGATTATATCTGGGTTCCCAACCCAGTTTCGTTTTAGATTTTGTCGGATCTCCTATCAGCAAATCTACTTCTGTTGGGCGAAAATATCTTGGATCTATCGCCACAACTTCCCAGCCAACCGATAGAGGTATATCTTGCCGGCTACAGCTTTTCACATACCCCTTCTCCGCTACCCCTGTACCTTTAAATTCAACTTCCACCCCTACTTCCGAAAACGCCATCCGGATAAAATCCCTTACCGTAGTAGTAATACCTGTTGCAATTACATAGTCCTCCGGTTTTTCCTGTTGTAAAATCAACCACATGGCCTCTACATAATCCTTTGCATGGCCCCAATCACGTCTGGCATCCAGATTCCCCATGAAAAGTTTGTCCTGCAATCCTAATGACAACTTGGCTACTGCCCGAGTGATTTTCCTGGTTACAAAAGTTTCGCCCCGTAGTGGACTTTCATGATTAAACAAGATACCATTACAGGCAAACATATTGTATGCTTCCCGGTAATTGACCGTGATCCAGTAAGCATACATTTTTGCTACCGCATATGGAGAACGCGGGTAAAATGGGGTCTTCTCCGACTGTGGTACCTCCTGCACTAAACCATACAATTCCGATGTGGAAGCTTGATATATCTTTGTTTTTAAAGTCAATCCCAGTAATCGAACTGCCTCCAGTATCCGTAATGTACCAATACCATCCACGTCAGCCGTATACTCTGGTGCTTCAAAGCTAACCTGAACGTGACTCATAGCTCCCAGGTTGTATATTTCATCAGGCTGCACTTCCTGAATAATGCGTATAAGATTCGTACTGTCAGTTAAATCTCCGTAGTGGAGCTTAAAGCGTATATTTTTTTCATGTGGATCCTGGTAGAGATGATCCACTCTGTCTGTATTAAAGAGAGAACTTCTCCTTTTAATACCATGAACTTCATACCCTTTGGTCAGCAATAGTTGAGCAAGGTATGCACCATCTTGGCCTGTAATTCCGGTAATAAGAGCTACTTTCATAAAAAATGATATATTCATTTTTAATTAAAACCATTACTTCGCACCAACTTCCGCCGTAATAGCAGCCAACGTATTGGCGAGGCCCTGGGCAAGCGTATAAGCAGGTTTATATCCACTTTTAATGATAGCAATATTTTCAAACTGTGTGGTAGCGCAAAATTTCTTTACCCTCACAGCACTGATAGGTAATTTCTTACCTGATATTTTTGCCAAAATATCAAATCCAATTCCGCTCATATATCCCATCCAATAAGGGATTCTAATTGATGGCAATTTCTTATTCAAAGATTGTTCTGCTACTTCTACAAGTTCATTCATAGATAAATCAGGTTTATCTGCGTAATTAAAAACATGATAACCTGACATCTTCAAATCAATACAGTATCTTATAAACCCAGCAACATTTTCAACATAAGCCATGGATTTCTTATTTTCCCCTTTGCCTATCATCAAAAATTTGCCAGAAGCAATCTGTTTTAATAAATTATATACGTTTCCCTTGTTACCAGGGCCAAATACTACTGTTGGCCTTAGTATGACCAGGGTTCTATTTTCCGGATCTTTTTTGTACCATTGTCGGAGCACTTCTTCCGCATTCCATTTACTTTTACCGTAGTGATTAAAAGGATCTGCCGGGTACTCTTCAGTGGGATTGTCTTTATTAAGTCCATAAATAGCCACTGAGCTTGTAAAGAAGATCTTATTAATTCCTTTTTCTTCCATTAGCTTCAGTACGTTCTCTGTTCCTTTTACATTCACTTCATTATACAAAGAAACAGGAGCCACATCGTCTCGATGCTCTGCTGCCAATAAAATCACCCAATCACTTTCAGTATCTTTAAAGAGGTATTTCCGTATCTCGTCCGGGTTACGAACATCACCAATATGGGTGAGTGTATTAAATACACGAGAAGTTTGCTTATCTATATTTCTGAATGTTCTTCCGTCCTTTACAAGTCCCTCCCCTAATACTGTTCCGATAAAACCAGATCCGCCAATAACAAAAATCATAAACTAGCGCTTATTTAATTAATGAACGATATAGACTTAAATACTTGTCCTTATTGACTGACAAGTTAAAGTTAGCATCAAAAAAGGGCCTGATTGGGGCTTTATAATTTCTATAATTATTCTTTAAAGCATATATAGCCCGCTGAATATCCTCCACAGAGTTTTCTACCAATAATTCATTGTTTACAACAATTTCCCGACATCCACCAACATTACTCAATATTAAAGGAATTCCCGCTGACATTGCCTCTAGCCCGGACATTGGCAATCCTTCACTTTCAGATATGAGGATGAAGGCATCATAGTCCGCAAAGTTGTCAAAACTTTTGATTTCTCCAAGGAGAAAAACATTTTTAAGGTCGTTAGCCTCCACATATGCCTTAACCTGCCCTTCCTCATTACCACCGCCTACCACGTAAAGATCTGCAAAATCAATCCCCTTCATTGCTGCAACCAGCAAATCCATTCTTTTTGGATGTGAAAATCTCGCGACTGACAGAATTTTTAATTTCCTTCCAGTGCCCTGATCAATAGCAGTGGACTCTCTAAAGGGGTAAATACAATTTTTTAATAAGACTAAATTGTGTTCACCTAATCCAATTTTCTCTATGGCTGTTTGGTAATCCCCAGAAGAAACACAAATAACTTTGTTTCCCACCTTGCCTAAAACATGTTCAATTTTATTTAGGAGAAATGCCAACTTACCTCCATTATACACTGATCCCCATCCATGCGAAACATATATGCTCGCCTTACCAGTGAGCCTGGCCGCTATTCTTCCATATAAACCGGCATTAGCAGAATTTGTAATGATCAGACCAATGCGGTGCTTTTTTATATATTTTATAAGACCCAGCAGGTAGCTTACGCTTATACGACTCTCAATTCTGTCGTCCAAAAAAATGCCTTCTAATTCAGCAGATGCATTTTCAGTCAACCAGCCCTCTTTATTAGTAGCCAAATAAACTTGAAATTGAGAACTGCAGATACTAACTTGCTCTCGGACATATTTCTGAGCTCCTCCTACCTCGCTTTTAGTAATCAAAAATAAAATATTCTCTTTTTTACTCATTTCCGTTACAAAGTTTTCTTATTATTCGCGGCCCAGCCTAACGCATTGTAGCTAATTTCTTTACACTCTTGGAATTTACGGCCTTGCTGTTGCTACCACTGATCTTTATAGTTACCTGAAGGTCGTTAGCTGCCAATTGGGGGGTCCAGGTACCTTCATTTGCACACTGTATGGCATACTCTGGTCTATTATGAAGACTTGCATTCATATCAGCTAATCTAAGATATACTTTATAATTGCCCTCATTAACAGTTGCAGGCACCAATACATTCACATCAATTGTTTGTTTTCCGGGAGTCCAGCCTTTAACATTATCCTTCAACAGCGCTATATACTGTGTATTTCCACTTTCATTACTAAATACCAGTTCTACTTTTTTACCATTGAATGGTGCAGCATACCCTTCATTTGCCAGATTAATGGTTACATGAAATACTGCATTTCGTTGCGCGGAAGAAGGGAAAGTTCCCTTTTCTAATACGAAACGGTATCCCAGTTTCCGTTTAATATCATCAATACATGGCGCCCATCCGGAAAGTACTTTAGGATTGTAAGTACCATTCATGTATGAGTAGTGAAACTGTGCCAACTGTGTTTCGGTTTGTCCCCCCTTAACAGAACAATTATCATAAGGAGGATTAGCTAATGCCGATTCTCCCCCCATAGCTGTATTTCCAGCTTCGTTGCTTGTATAAGACATTAAAACCTCCTTCGTATTAGATGCTTTTGCATTCACTGAAATATCATAAGATTTAAAAGTCCCCATGTCATCGTTACTTGATAAAAAAGCATCATTATGAAAACCAATACGCGATTTCATTTGTGGCTTCTTCATTAATAATAGATAATCCTGTTTCATGGTTGGATATCTCACTTGAACAATCAGAGGGGCTGGTAGTGCTTTCAAATACGCATCCAATAGGCCTGCCCGGTCTTTTAAGTTTTGTTGAGAGGTACCACCAGGTGTACCATAATAATCTGTATAATATCCCTCTCCCCAGAGGCCGATTAGTCCCATTTGGGCAATAGCAATCACATCTTTATTCTTTTGAAATACAGGAGCTAACTGTTGAAGATGTTGCTGGGCCATATTTAATGGAGCATCCTTATATGGTGGCTTATAGCCGGCACTGGGTGAAAAATTGTAAGCAAACCGTATAATACATTTCATACCAGCCTGCCTTACTGCATTGAAGTCGTTATCTATTTGCTGCAATAGTTCTGCGGTTAGAGGCATATTCTGAAATCCATCCAAAACAAATATTCGGAGGATCAATGATGACTGTACCTTAAAGGGCGCTCCCTTAAAGGGCTCATAGCTATCTCTATAATTCTGTAAATCACTTGCTTTTAAGGGTACATAATTAGCGGCATTGGTAAGAATCGGATAATAAAATCCACGTTCTGGATTGAGTATCTCTGCACTACTTGGTCTATATATTACTACTTGCTGTGCTTTCCCAGGAAGAAAAGTAACAACAGCCCATATGAACGAAAACAAGAAAACAACATGCTTCATTTCCATAAGAAAATTTCAATTTAGTTTAATAATTTGTTATATAAACTAAGATGCTCATCCCCAATTTTTCCAATATCAAAATCCTTTGCTATCCTATCTCTTACTTTGCTGCTTTGTTCGCTGTATGTGTTATAATTTTTCATTACCAGCTCCATGCAGGCGGCTATTGATTCAGGCGTCTGTTTCGTAAATACCACTTCTTCAGGAGAGAAAAATTCGGGAATACTCCCCACCGCCGTGGAGATTACAGGTAACCCGCAGGCAAATGCTTCTAATATTGATATCGGAAGCCCTTCCCATAGCGAAGTCAACATAAAACAATGACATTGATTCATCAAAAAGGAAATATCGCTTCGGTAGCCAAGGAGTTTAACAATATTCTCCAGGCCATAACTGGCAATACGCGTTTTCAAATCTCCTTCCAGCTCACCAGTACCTGCAAACAACACTTGAAATTCATATCTGTGCTTTAACATACTAGCAGCCTCTACCATGCTTTTATGATTCTTGACTTCATCAAGTCTGGCCACAGACACAAAGGTAAACTTCTTATTTTTACTACCAACCTGGCTATAATCAGACAATTTAACACCATTGGGGATAATGTAAGTATACTTTTTCTTATAGATCCAACTCTTCATCTGACCAGAGAATATTATATCGGCAGCTCTTAACATTTTGGTAAATCCAACTATATATTCACGGAATACAGACCCAATATTAAAGCTATGAGATGTAAAAACTACTTTTACATTGCTCTTTATAAACTTGATGGGTATTGCATAAATAATAGGGTGAAACATGTGACAATGCAGTATGTTGACATTTCTTTCCTTAATAAGTTTATATAACCTGAAAATTGATTTAAAAAAAGAAGAGAAACTTTTATTTACCCCTAAAAAGATCACTTCTATTCCTGCTTTATCAAACTGAGAAAGTAATTTATTGTCATTCGTTATAGAAACAACGATTAGCCTAATCTTTTCACTTTGGACAGCGCTCAAATCCAGAACAGCCCGTTCTGCTCCCCCCACATTTAATCCTGTTACCAAATGTATAACACTTAAATTTCTACTATTGCTCATATAGCCTCATGTATTTTTCTGCAGTAATGGCAATGTTGTATTTATTATTAAATTCCTGAATACAATTTTGTTTAATAGCCGTTTTATCTATTGTTTTTAAGCCCATCGATATGGCTTTATAATATTCGTCCAAGCTTAAATCGTTACTCAGGAAACCTGTTTTCCCATTCTCCAGCATTTCCATAATTCCCCCAACAGGAGTAGATACTGGTACGCATCCAGCAGCCAATGCCTCAATCAGAGAAATAGGCATCCCTTCAAAAATACTTGAAAGCGCAAAGATATCTGCCGCATAAAGAAAATCTGATATGTTTTTCTGAGATCCCATGAAATACACCTGATCAGTCTTCTTCAAAAGAAGTTCTTTATACAATTGCTTATCTATGACACTTCCTATAATAAACAAAAAACATTTTTTCTCATTTTCAATATTAAACCGATTAACCGCATCAATTAATAGTGCCTGGTTCTTCGCTGGAGCAATACGCGCCACATTTACAATCACGAAGGCACCCGCTGTATCAACCGGAAATAATTCTTCTCTTTTCTTTCTTACTATTGGCTCTTTTACCGGCGTTCTTCCATTTTCTATCAGACAATCATTCGCCAAGCTGTAACATTCCCTAAAAGACGAAGAGCTTGCCTGGGAAATGGTAACGGGCTTTATTAACGATTCCGCGTACAACCATTTCCTGATCTTTCTTACATTCGCTGAATCACATTCTTTATAGGCATCGTTATGGAGTGTGTGAAAATAGGCGACCTTCTTGTTCGCCATCTTATAGCACACTGCATATTCCAATGCATTGATATGAGTATGAACAATATCAGGCTTTATTTTTGATAACAGCTTTGTTAACTTTATCAACACCAATGGATCAAAAGATTTCTTCTTTTTCAGTGAATGATAGATTACACCAGAACTCAGTTCTTCCAGAAAAGTTGCCGTTAGGTCATTGTCAAATAGTGATATAAGATATATTTCGCAATTGCCCCTAATTGCCAACTCGTTACACAAATCAACAACAAATCTCTCCGCTCCACCTTTGACCAAACTAGGTATTATATGGACTATTTTTTTCTTTTGCATACTTCGTTAAGATTCCGGACCCAACAAATATTAAAATAAAATAATCTATCTTAAAAAACAATGTCCGCTGATACAAGAGCAATAATATGAAAATCAATGAAATAACACTAAAAACCAGTTGTTTCCTCCAATGTTGAATTAAAATAATGAGTAACAACATGTAACTAACAATTACTATTCCCTTTTCGTATATAGTTATCCGGTAGGACAATCCCGATGCACCAAACTCCTCTGTCACTGAATTTTTCCCTTTGCCAAACAACAGCTCAGTTCCTCCGTTGGCCATCAACTTGTCATATGCATTATTAAACCCCTCTAATATATCCCTGTTATCGACAACGCCAATGATAAGACCATTTTCCCACTTAAATCGATTGTAGACCGCAAATTCAAACAACGGTATTTCTTTCAGCTGATTCAAAATCGCAATTAGAGTGAAATAGAAGACTATAAATGCAGCAATTACGGTAAATATTTTTCTTATCCGTTGCCGATTTGATAGATCCCGGATATCTGAAAAATAATATAGTATTGGAAAGGTGATTATAAAGAAAAGTGATACAGAAAGGACGCCGGCAATAATATAGGCAAGATACTCCTTTTGACTTAAGAACCGCCTGTAATACAACACTACAATTGCTGCTAGTGAACCAACTACACCGGGTTCGTCAAACACAGAGGAGAACCTAAAACGCACTGTATCCTGTGTATAATACAAGAAGAAATAATTCTCATAACTTCTTTTGTCGAGGTCTCTTACATAATTTAGGTGCGGAAGTGAAATGACGTTAATTAACAAGTAAATTAGAAACCCTGGTATAAAAAGATAAAGGATCAGACGTAGATAAGTTTTAACAACGTAAGTCTGATACTCTTCTTTTAATAACAAAAAACTGACTATCGGCAATGTAGAAGAAAATAGATACTGTATAGAGGCCGGTAAGGATTTCTCGTCCCATACATTCCAAACCAGGGGTATTGCCATAACAGCCCATATATACTTTTCTATTTTATTCTTTCTGACTAGAAAAAATATTGCCGGGATGTTGATTAACTTAAGTCCATATGTGAACAACTTACCAGGCAAAGGATCATTCCACATTACAAATGAATCCAGGAAAGCAATTATAGCCAGATTAAAAGATATGGCTGTATATATATTGATCTTGTAGCTCTTAAGACCCACCAATTAGTTTCATTTAATGCTTCGATATTGTTCAATAATTAATCCCAAATCAACCAAATACATAGCTTATTTTTCTTAAATTTAAATATCCGGTGGATAAAGTTAAGGAAAAACAAGAAGATAATAAGTTAAGAAAATAGTACCTATTACATCTAGGATAGGGTCGACGTCTGATCAAAGAAAGCAAGTCTTCTTCTTTCCTTAAATTCTACACCAATCAAGGGCATGTACATATCTTCAGACACTCTCTTTCCTTTCCATTGAATGATAAAATTCCGGATTTCATCGATATGCTCTGATACATTGTTAGCATAGCATCCAATATTTAATGCAAAGGGCACATCTTTAAAATCAGTATCATCGTATCCAATAATTATTGGAAGCCCCCAGCTCAGATATTCTCTTACTTTAAGTGGACATGCTTCCTTCATTCCCTTTCTGTATAGGGCCAACGTACCAATGCCAATATCCATATTCTGGTATAGTTCAGAAAGTTCCTGTTTATTCAGGTAACCATAAAAATGGACGTTGCTTTGAGCCGGATGATCATCATCGTAAAATCCCACTATATGAAAATTGAATTCGGGAAGCAGGGCTGCCATATGGACAACGGCGTCTTCACCTTGCCAGGGCTGCCCCGGAGAACCAACAAAAATAAGATCTATGCTCTTTTTTGTACTATTTGAAGCAGTTATTTTATTAATGGGCCTGATACCATTAGCAATGACCTCTATTGGCTTTTTATAAGCATGAAACTGTTGACCGATTTCGTTTGTTACTGTAACAAATCCCTTAACAGCATTAATAATCCTTTTTCTCCCGTACTTATAGATCAATTTATTAATCAGGCTGTAGGATAATTCTATCTCTTTGAGATCCAAAGAATTTACCTCCATTATAGAAGGAAAAGATCTTAATATTTTATCAAGATAAGGAAACCACATCCCCCCCTGTCTGTAATAAATGATTTCCGGTTTTATCTCCTTCAGATACTGAAGTACTTCCTGAAAAGACAGCGCCTTACCTATAAATGTCCTTAATGAATTGAAATATAATAGAGATAATCTACTGCGTTCAAATACCCTGAGATGTCGAACATCTATCAAAAATTTATTATCTGTCCGATAGGAAGTAAAACACACGAACACCTCATTCCCTTCACTCTCCCACATTTTTACCTGCATCTCCACCTTGTTCAACACTCCACTATTAGATACTATATCCCAATCCAATAAATAGGCAATTTTCATCAAAAAACATCAATAAGCTTTTTCGGATCACCGGACTTATGTGATGCTGCAAAAATATATCACTTTTTCAAATTGCCATCTAAAATAGCATTCCGCTAACCGATATTCGCCAGTTTCTATCTTTTAATGCAATCCACAATCACACTAATTATGAAAGAAGATTTATCTTTATATGTGCCCACTAAATCTTCTACATAGATGATATTACAATCTCCCATCAACAATATCACGATCTAAAACTGATTTCGTGTCAAAAACAATTGTATTGTGATCATTTCTCAACAAATTGAAATCCATTTTTAGAAATTCGTTGTGCGCCACTGCCAATATAATGGCATCATATTTATCATTGAGCTTTCCTGTCAGCTCAATTCCATATTCATGCTTTACTTCAATGGGATCTGCATGCATATCATACACATAAGTTTTTATTCCGAATTGACATAGCTCTTTATAAATATCGACTACCCTGGAGTTTCTAATATCCGGGCAATTTTCTTTAAAGGTAACTCCAAGAATTAACGCTTTGGCTCCATCAATTTTGTGTCCTTTTTTAATCATTAACTTAACTACCTTGTTGGCAACAAACATTCCCATATTATCATTTACTCTCCGCCCGGAAAGTATAACCTGCGGATAATATCCCATCGCTTCTGCTTTATGCGCAAGATAATACGGGTCTACACCAATACAGTGGCCTCCAACTAAACCAGGTTTAAATTTAAGAAAATTCCATTTAGTTCCGGCAGCTTCAATAACCTCAGTTGTATCAATTCCGATACGGTCAAAAATCAGCGCCAGCTCATTGACAAAACTAATATTAATATCTCGTTGAGCATTTTCAATAGCTTTAGATGCTTCTGCAACCTTAAGACTGGATGCTTTATGGGTTCCTGCCGAAATAATACTCTTATACAAATTATCAACAACTTCTGCTATTTCCGGAGTAGAGCCAGATGTAACTTTTCTAATCTTTGTTAATGTGTTGACTTTGTCTCCCGGATTTATTCTTTCTGGTGAATACCCGCAATAAAAATCTTTATTAAATTTCAGTCCTGAATATTTTTCCAATACAGGAACACATTCTTCTTCCGTACATCCTGGGTATACAGTAGACTCATAAATAATAATATCCCCTTTTTTAATAACCTCTCCAAGCATTTTTGATGCTCCCAATAAAGGTCTGAGATCAGGCGCTTTATATTGATCTATTGGAGTAGGAACTGTTACAATAAACACATTATACGCCTTAAGCTCACTTGATTCACTTGAAAATCGAATGCCTGAACCATTCCCGTCTCTTTTTACTATCAGTTTTTTCAGCTCATTCACATCAGCTTCCAGAGTGTGGTCTTCTCCTCTGCTCAATTCGGCTATTCGGGATTCATTTATGTCAAATCCAAGCACATCATATTTTTTCCCGAATTCCAGAGCCAGTGGCAGCCCAACATATCCCAGCCCAATGATGGCAATTTTTTTATTGTAATTCTGATTCATAAAGAAAGATGCAAATTTAGATTGGTTCAGCTCATAATTTCTTTGTAGATCCTGTAGAACAAAAGTGTTAGTGAAGTCAGGAATCCACCAAGGATAGCTCCAATTACAATTCCCTTTAGCTCACCTAATTTCTTAATTTCCAGAGGTAATATTGGTCTATCGATGATTTGTATTACTGGCATTTCGCGCGCCATTGCAATTTTGCTAAGTTCTAAGTTTTTAACAACTTCGCCATATAAAGTTTGAAGCACTACTTTGTCGCGTAAAGCCAGCTCTGTACCAACACTAGCTACCTGCTTCGCCGGATTAACATTTAAGTCCTGTACACTAGCTGCCGAATAGGTTTTACGGTCAAGTAGTATTCTCATTGAATCTGCCTGCAATTGCAGTCGATCAACATTGGCTTTTGTTTTCTGTGTTTTAGTATCTATATAGAAATCAATTGCTTCCTTTACCAGGGCTTCTGTCATCCTTAGAGAAAATGTATCGACGGGTGAAACCACTTCAACAGATATAAAACTTAATTTTTTATCTACTTTCTCAACTTTCAGATTGTTTTTCACTATTATTTTCCGGATGGCATTGAGAACGCTATCCTGATCTAGTGTAAATGCACTCCTTTTCTCATTAAGAGGGAACTGAACATCGAACGGCTTTTTCTGCTTACTCCATGCTTTCCTTAGATTACTAAATCTGATAAAGCACTCCGCTAATGTCATTTGTTTATTCTGATATTGTACAGGGGATAAGAGTGCTCTTTCAACAATAAGGCGGGTTTTGAGAAACTCCATGATATTATCACCTGCGAACAAACTTCCACCACTACCATTATTAAGGTCAATTCCAAATTGACTAGCCAATCCTGAATAAGCACCAAGAGGGCTACTGGAATTATCCTCCAAAACAAAAGTCAGATCTGCTACATATTGAGGCTTAGACCGCAACGCAGATAATAACCCCAAAACAGCGCCTAAACAGGTGATTCCAAGGATTAGAAATTTCTTCTTCCAAAAGAATCTGCTCCATTCCTGTATTTTTATGATTAGCTCTTTCAGAGAAATTTCATCTGCTCCGCCTTTATCCGTTGCTTGTTCCTTACCTTGTTCCATTAAAAAAACTTTAATTTTAATAATTTTATTTTGCTCTGGTAAGAATTGTAACAATTATCAAGGCGATTGAAGCAATACTGCTGCCTAATCCGATAAGCTCCTGGCTGGTCAATGGTCTTTTCTCTCTCTTACTTGGTACATACACCTCTGCACCTGGTTTCACTTTGGGATATTTGTTGAAAAGAAATATTTTCTTAGTGCTTTTGACCTCTCCGTTTGGATATACAATATAACTACGCCTCTTTAGTGCAGACGAAGTAAATCCGCCCGATCCCCGTATGTAATCTCTAAAAGAATAAGATTTGTCGTAACGAATTTTCTTGGGAAAATAAATTTCACCAAACAATTGGATCGTCTGCAATTTTTTCGGGACCTTTAAAACATCGCCCTCTTCCAATAACAAATCATATTTGGAACCAGGTTTTTTCACCACATTCTCAAGATTAATACCCAATAACTGATATTTTCTTTGCATCATGTTTCTGACACTTGAAATAACCGAACTATCTTCCAGCTTATTATAGAAAAGAGCTAATTTGTTATTTAGCAATGCACTGTCGCTACTGTTGATATATGTTTTTCTTAGTAGCAAAGCCCCCTCAGGGAAAGCCTCTTCTCTCAGCCCTCCTGCCCGCTTGATAACATCCGAAATCCGTTCACCCTTATTTACTATAGAATATGCCCCAGGATACAAAACCTGTCCCTCTATAGATATATTTGTTTGCTCGCTGTATGCTGGTGATCTACGTATAATAACTTCATCAAATGGCTCCAACATCACCTGTTGACCTGAAATATTGCCCAAGTCGGCACTTATATCAAATTGCTGTACAATAGCTCTAAGGCTATCTTCTCTAATGTAATCCCCCTTTCTTATTCTCCTCGAGATTTCCACATGCTTCAACGACGCAGCATCTCTTAATCCACCAGATAATAAGATTAGATCCTCCAGCCGCATGCTATCCGCAAAAGGGAAAGTACCTGGGTTATTAATCTCCCCAAGTATTGTTACAAAATATGGCTGTTTCAAATCTGATTTAGAAAATATAATAACACTGTCTTCCTTTCTAACTGGCAAGTCCGTTTTCCCATTTACAATGTCATGTACATTAAAACTAATGATAGCAGGTGTAAAGTCATCCTGCAAGCGGCGAATGATTCCCCTGTTCAATGATGCTTCTTCCCGTACTCCATCTGCTTTTTTGATAAGACGTCCCACTGTCATTCCATCCTCAAGACCATAATTCCCAGGGTGAAATACTGCACCGGAGATGGTAACCCGGTTACTGAAACGGTTTAAAATTGAATCAATAAAGAATTGATCACCGGATTTAAGTTTGAAAGAACTCACCTGATCTGCCGGAATATTAACGACCTCCCGTTCCTTCTTATTTATTCTATATGCAGTGATATTCTCTCTGAAGGATCCGTCTGTGTATCCTCCGGCATAATCTATTATATTCTGCAGTGTTTCATTATCCTTTGCTTCAAAAATGGCAGGTCTTTTTACCTCACCAATTAGCTCTACTCTGGTTTTATATGGATTTACCTTTATAATATCCTGATCTTGTAACACAATATTGTTTGTCAGGTCTCCTTTGGTAATAAAATCATATAAGTCAAAAGTATTGATGATCTGGCCACTTCGAATTACCTGAATATTACGAAAAGAACCATTATCGTCCGGGCCGCCAGATACATACAATGCATTAGCTACAGTGGCAAGAGAAGGCAATGTATAGGTTCCGGGCCTCTGAATATCCCCTATCATCAACACGCGGATACTCCTAATATCCCCCAAAGAAATCTGCACAAAGGTTTTGCCTGTAGTTATAGTAGAATAGATAGCAGACAATTGTTTGGTAATCCTCGTTTTTGCTTCTTCCATTGTCAATCCGTTCACATAAACCGGCCCAAGGTTAGGGACACGAATGTAACCTTCACTGGTTACAATTAATTTATATTGAACCTCAGCATATCCATAAACGTCAATCAAAATTTGATCATCTGCCGCCAATCTATAATTTTTGGGAGTGGGTATCCTCAAATTAGGCTCAAATGTTAAATTCTTATTGCTAAATAACTCTGCACCAAAAATTTTCTTCCTTTTGATATCCTCAGGATTCCCATTTTGCCTGAACAAATCCACCCGACTGGTATCTGAATCGTTGAACGATCGTCCCGAATACTGATCATTTTGTTTGAATAATTCTGAACTCTTTCTGGTATCCAGTATCTGATCCAAGCCCATCGCCTGTATCCTACTTTTCAACTTGTCCGCCTCTGACGCCGGAATTCCCTTCTTTTGCGCATATGAACCAATATCGTCAGTAGTCAAATTATTCCGCTTCATTTCAACCACGATATTCCTAATCTGAGCGTCAGTAAAATTATCAACATTTACATTTTGGACCTGTGCTGCCACATTCGTAGCCAAACAAATGCTAACAAACAGGAACAGTTGGACCAACAATAATTTTCTTAACATGTATTATAGGATATAAACTTTCTCGAATATCTTTTTTGGAATCATTATTTATGCAGCTGCTGCCAATTAAGGTGCAAAGCTATTAAAAATAACATATAAAATGTTAGCCTCAGGTACTTTAAAAGTGAATCCTTACTGTCGCTTCTCAAAAATTCATCCCAAACTGCAAATACCTGACCAATTATCATTCTGGAGTTAATCCAAGGCAAAATATTATACATACAAATCATGTGTTATATAATATCCATTAAGATTTCATATTGATTGTTATGAGAGACGGATCTGTTTAGCCTATGTTTAAATTGTTCGTTAATTTATTTGAACTATAGCCATTCCGATTAATCAATGTGTGAAAAATATATTAATAATTAATTAAATATATTTCTCGTTATATTACTTTAACTGGCTTTTCATTTATTTGTATTCTGCTGATAAATTTTGCATATCTGGCTGTTCATCAATCATCATTAAGTGAAAAAAACATTATGTAATTAATGAGCACGGTAAATTATAATATGTTATATGCAATAGATTAATTATAATTTTATTATCTATTTTAAAAATATAAGTATATTAATATTATTACTTAACCACTGAAGAGTGTTAATTAAGTATGGAACAACTACACCAGAAAGGATATTATGTGATCTTGTTGCTTATTACATTTTATGTTGAGACCCTGTCAGCATCAACGAAAATTTTTACACTTCTGGGTGTAAGATCCCAATTTGCTTCATGATATTGCTCAAGCCCAGCATATAGGGCTAAAAAAATGTTCTGTTAAAGATCTTTACAACTCTTCCGATTTCCAAAATCAACTTATATTTGCTGTCAAACTAAATTCTGTAATAAAGCCAGAGGTTACGTACACAGACCATCAAGATGTACTTGCTCAGAAGCTTACAATTATTCATCCTTGGTGTAACCAAATAGAATTGGAAATTATTCTGATCATTTACTTTTTCAAGAGTTCTTTGTCTATATTCTAAGTTCATATGCTGAGATATTCATGAAATTAGTTTTCGTGTTGTTTATAAATTGTTTAGGTTGTTATCATTATTTACTAATGATGACCAGGAAACACATTATATTTCACGCCTATATTTGTTGGTATCCTTCTAATTATCCCTTTAATGCCCCGCGGGTTTTAGCTATAAAATAAATATGAAAAGTTCTACACTAATCTTGTGTTTGTTCGCATCACTGTCATCGATGTTGTTCAGTTGTAAAAAAGATGGAGACTTGGCGCCTCAATTCCTTATAGACACTGTTTATCTTGGAGGAAAAGAACACTGGCACACTATGTCTGTACATCCGGCATATATGAAAGTTGATACAGGGGGGTGGCTAAAGTTGGTAGATTCTTCCAGTGTTCTGGGGGCACAGGCAAAAATGGTCACTATGGATGCTGCCAGGTATATGAGTAAAGATTTTACACTAAATCTTAATGTACGGTTAAACAATCTATGTAACTCACTAAACCTCGACCGGCTCACGCCTCCTAATAATGATGGTTTCGGAGAGAGCAATGAGACCAACGATGATAATATCAATGAAGCCGGATTTTCAATGGCAATTGTATTTCCAAATTATCCTTACAGGATTATCTTTGCAATACTTAAGGCACAGGATTACAACACTTCAAAAAATCTTGAGATCTGGAGGGTTATAAACGGCAGCAAAAAAGGATATTATATATTCCAGCGCATTTATAGTGGGAAGGCCATACAGCTGAATAAAGTTCATGCTTTATCTTTCCATATCACTTACAAGGATGGTGCACAATGGAACGGCACCCTTAGTATAGACAAAAAGGTTGTCGTAAAGAGTACCTTCGGCATGTCTAATACTTATGCAGGCCTCGGTTCATGGCTCTTCCAGTGTAAAGGCACTACACCTCATCCAGTAGTATTTGAAGTAAAAGATATGACTATTGCCAGCATAAAAGACAATTGATCCATACATTTGCTTATTTATGACCGACACCCTGATTTTATTACCTAATTCAATTTATGTAAATTTTATAGTTGAAAGGCTCGAACGACTTTTCCCCGGAAAATCAAAATATCTGGTACTGGACGAAGGTTTTTCCAACAAAAATTATATTACCCACCCTGCTATTATAAAATATTTCTATAACGGCCGGAATAAAAATCTAAACCCAGATCTGTCATCCTACAAACGGGTTATTGTTCACCTTCATGACCAAAATACTGCACATTTCATTACCAACTACAACAAAAGCTTTCCGGGAGCTACATACATCTGGGTACTATGGGGAGCTGATCTATATTACCTGCCTGATTTCGTAAAATATATCGGTACCCATTTCACTCAACCGTATATAAATCGAAGACTTCCAAATTCCCTGGTAATCCAAGGCAAACAATTTATTCGGATGCTATTAGGCTGGTCTAATAGCTATAGCTACAAAAAAAGCTATCAACTATTTGATGCCATTGCAACCGTTGCCCAAGGTGACTATGAGAAAGCGTTTAACTATTTTAATAAAAACTATCGCTTAATCCAATACTCTCATTTGTCTATAAGTCAGATGTTCGATGAAGAAAATCGCATTTCCGCTCCTGCCGGCAACTCTATACTCCTGGGTAATTCCGGTGACCCTGCCAATAATCATGATGTCATATTGGATCAACTTGCTTCTATTGAAATCAGGAGAACTGTTGTTTGCCCTCTATCATATGGAGACCCGGAATACATACAAGTTATCTCTGCCTATGGAAGTCAAAAACTAGGAACATATTTCCATCCTATTACCTCCTTTATGCCACCCAAAGAATATTATGCAATGCTGCAGGGCTGCAGTATTGCCATCTTTAATCACAAGATTCAACAGGCCTATGGAAATATCATAGGACTATTATGGAATGGCACCAAAGTTTTTTTAAATGAAGAAAATACTATCTTTCAGAATTTAAAGGAATGGGGCCTTCATATCTTCTCCATCCGGACGGATCTTAATAAAGAAGAAATCAATAACGAGTTGTCAACTGAAGAGATCATACATAACAGAACTATTCTGGCCAATATGTTTTCCGATGAGGCCGTTGACAATTATTACAGGTCTCTTATGAATTTTAATCAGGTGGTATGAGTGTCTCGGGGCATTTAAAAAGGCTTTTTTCGGATAGCGCTATTTACGGCATTGGTAATGCTCTGTCGAAGTTTATAAGTATCTTTCTGGTGCCGGTGTATACTGCAATTTTTACACCCGGCGACTATGGCGTTATCAGTATTATTTCCAATACTTTTGTATTGATAACTATTATCCTGGTTCTGGGGCTTGATAACTCCACCGCACGCTGGTTTTATGATAAAGATAGTACGTCCGAAAGAAGAATTATTATCAATACCTGGTTTTGGTTTTACCTTTCCATCTCTTTTATCTTCACTATACTGGTCTTCTTTCTAAGTTCAGGTATTTCTCAATTGCTATTTCATAATACTGATAATTCTTTGTACCTGAAAATTATGGCGCTTGTATTACCTATGAATGCCATGATGAATGTCACTACCAATGTGCTCAGGTTCGACAGGCGGCCAGTGCCAACCGTAACTGTTACACTGATGCAAAGCCTTTCTTTGATTGGTATCAACATCCTATTTGTGGTTCATTACAGGATGGGGCTTCGGGGGATATATTACGCCCAACTAATCTCTACCGGTTTGGCCTGCTGCATGGCCTTCTTCTATATCAGGCGCTGGCTCACCAAACCGGCGATCGATTTTCGTTTATTGAAGGATATGTTGAAATACAGCCTTCCCTTTCTGCCAGCAGCCATTGCATTCTGGGTCGTGAATCTGTCTGGTACATTCTTTATTAATCACTTTAAGGGGAGTGCAGAATCCGGTCTTTTTCAGATAGGCGTTTCCATTGCTTCCGGCGGCGCCCTGTTTATTACTGCATTTCAGCAGGCCTGGATGCCATTTGCATTTTCAATACACAAACAGGAAAATGCCAAAAAAACATACGCCCAGGTATTTCTGCTCTATATCAGCGCAATGGCCTGTCTTTGCGTAGGTATGGCCTTTTTCTCCAAGGAACTCCTGTGGATACTTACCAATAAAAGCTATTATAAAGCTGCCAGCATTTCGGCCATTCTTACTTTCAGTTATTTCTTTATGGGGCTTACTTATATTGCTGACCTGGGTACTGCTATCACAAAACAAACCAAGCCCCTTGGATTCATCCTGATCATTTCGGCCATTCTCTATCCCGTATTGAGTCTTGTTCTTGTACCCTGGCTCGGTAAGGAAGGGGCAGCCATTGCCACCTGTCTTTCACAGGCAATAGTGCCGCTTTACATGTTCTATAAATCCCAGAAGGCTTATTTTATTCCATATAATTTCAGGGAGGGCTGGCTCATATTTACCAGTAGCATAGTACTCTCTTTGCTTGCCTGGTATATGCCAGGCATAAGTGAAAATCTCATTATTAAAATAGTAATATTCATTTTATATGTTGCCTCAATAATTCAGTTCCTGGCAAAGGTCAACAATATCCGGCTAAAAGAATTTGTTGCGCAAAAGCTGGGAAGGAGTAAGATATCCTGATAGCTCAATCTCTATCAACAAAAAAAGCAACGCTGTATGGCGTTGCTTTTTTGTTGAATTATATGGTAATTAGTTCTTTCTATCCTCTTGATAGAATTCCTTGATAGCATTAATGATCGTATCCTGCTGCTCATTGGTAAGCTCGTAGTACATAGGCAAACGTAACAGGCAATCTGTATAATGATCTGCATATGGCAACGCTGGAGGATTAGGATTGTCTTTAAGTGAATAAGGGCTTTTGTGAAGCGACAGATAATGAAATACTGCATGAATTTCCCGGGCCCTCAACCAGGAAATCAACCTGGTTCTTTCTTCAAGTGATTTACAGATCACGTAGAACATGTGCGCATTATTCGTTGCATACTCAGGTATAAATGGGAGTTGCAAACCATGTTGACGTGAGACTTCGGTTAACTCATCCTGGTACTTCTGCCAGATTGCGATCCTGCGGGCCTGAATTTCTTCGAGATTTTCCAGCTGCGCGTGCAGGAACGCCGCAATAATATCAGAAGGCAGGAAAGATGATCCGATATCGACCCAACCATATTTATCTACTTCTCCCCGGAAAAACTGAGACCTGTTTGTTCCTTTCTCGCGGATGATTTCTGCCCTGTCAGCAAACCGTTTATCATTAATTACCAACATGCCCCCTTCACCGGAAATTACATTCTTGGTTTCATGAAATGAGAAAGCTGCAAAATGCCCGATACTACCTAACGGAGTCTCTTTATAATAGGAATCTATCGCCTGTGCGGCGTCTTCCACAACATATAAACCATGTTTTTCAGCAATTGCCATTATAGCATCCATGTCACATGATACACCTGCGTAGTGCACAGGTACAATTACCCTGGTTTTGGGCGTTATCAACTGCTCTATTTTAGCAGCATCCAGATTCGGATTGGAACCCTCGCTGTCAGCGAAAACAATCTTCGCACCACGCAATACAAAGGCATTGACGGAAGAGACAAATGTGTAGGAAGGGGCAATCACTTCATCCCCTGGCTGAATATCCAGCAGAATGGCAGCCATTTCCAAAGCATCTGTACAGGATGTGGTTAGCAACACTTTATTGAAACCGTATTTTTTCTCAAAAAACTCGTGGCATTTTTTAGTAAAAATGCCGTCACCTGAGATCTTGCCAGACATTGCAGCCAGAAACAGGTTATGGGCTTCTTTACCTGTGAGATATGGCTTGTTAAATGGTATCATAGCATTTTGTTTATCTAATAAATCTTGACGGACTTCCTACGTACAAGCCCGGTTGTGTTATACTTTTAGTCACTACCGCACCTCCACCGGTTTGCACGTGATCGGTAATCGCTATATTATCGATTATAGTGGTATTGATCCCAATGTTACAACAGGAGCCAATGACTACAAAGCCGGCAACTGCCACTCTTGGCGACAGAAAAGTATGTGCCTTTACCCCTGAATCATGAGCGATACAACAGGCTGTGTTGATGAATACATTGTCGCCTATCTCCACATTACTGTCCAGCACACAGCCGGGCATAATACATATCCCTTCTCCTATTTTACAGGAGGCCGCTACGTAAGAAGATGAATGGATCAACCGTCCCAGTGGGACCGTCCCCTTGAACTGCTCGAAACAGGCCTTTCTTTTATCAAAGTGCTTATATCCGATGGCTATCAGCAAAGCATCAAACTCGCCGTTATTATAGGATTCGATAACATTCCCGATCTCCCCGATCACCAAACACCCATTCACACGGCTTCCTTTTTCACGAAAATCATCAAAAAAAACAACAGTATCATAATGCCCGTCCTGCAAAGCATGATAGGCAATTAATTGCCCTAAATCCCCGGAACCTATGATCGCTAAACGTTGCATGATAATTATCCGATTAAATATTGATCCCCAATATCAGAAAGTTTTCCGATCACCGGGATATCCGTACCATTGTAAAAATTGTCTCTGTCGATCAGCGTAGCATTCAAGCCAAGCGCAGCAGCTGGCATTACATCCAGTTTGATGGAATCTCCCACATAAACGATCTCCTCTGGTGCAAGACCTATGGTCGCTATTGCATGCTCGTAAAAGGCAGCATCGGGTTTTCTTACACTGACTATTTCGGATACAATGATATCACTAAAAATATCCCCAAAAAGGCCCGATAACAGATCCGGAAGATTATTACTAAAGTTGGAAAGGACACCTATTTTTACCTTTGCCTCCTGCAACCATTGCGTATCCTCAAATTTCTCCCAGGGCATATATGTGCAATTCCTGAAAATATCATCCAGCAACTGAGGTGTGGGAATTATTCCCAGTGAAAGTAATAACTCCTTATTAAAAGAAGCATAAAATGCTTCAGACGTCCTATCCGGAAATGTTATGAATTCGGAAAGTAATTTATGATGATACCGTAATGTACGGGGATTAACAGCAATCCGATGTCGCTCCAGCACATCAATTATCCGCGGCCACAATGCCGGTTTATGAATAAGTGTGTTGGCAGCATCAAACAGGATATACTTAATTTTCTTTTCTTGCATGTTTATTAAAAGATATAAAAAACCGAAGATCTATTCAATGCTGCACTAAACTCGGTTTGATCCGGATAGATCACATCCATCAGGATCCTTACTGCAACTCCGCCCTTAATGACAGGTTTATCAGGTACGGTATTGTAAAGATATTCCTGGATAGTATAATTCACATCATCAAATCCGAAGTTGGATCTGATAGAATTAGTTCCGGAAATTCTGCAGTTTAATTCAAATGGGTGTATTTTTCCATCAGAAGTGACAATAGATTGCAGGTTGGCTGCCCCCCGGATATCAGAATGCCGGATAATGTCTTCCAATATGGCCGTGAGCTTTTCATCGTGCTCAAATACCACCTTGCACTGGTTGGTTGCGCCATTATCCAGGTGACGCAACAACGTAATGTGCCCATGCAATTCCCCGTTCCTGGTTACATAAAAAGCAGTGGTGATTTCTTCTCCGGCATGCAGTTCCTGCACCATGTATTCTTCATCGGAGAAGCCAGCCCAGGATGGGGGATTAAAATGCAGGCCCCTGGATCCTCTACCCTTCCGCGGTTTTAGAATAAATTTTTCAAACTGACCAGTATATGCTGACGGCAATATTGAGTTAGCAAACGGAATATTAAATTTCTGATGCTGTAAGAAAGACAGATACTTGTCCAGGTAAATTTCTGCTGAGCCCACACCAGACACAGCAACCGGGGCATTTAATCTATCGCGGTGAAGCGCAAGGTAATATACCTCATAGTCAGTAGAAGGAATGATCAGATCAATTCCTTCATTAGCAATGATCCGGTTCAACTCCGGAATATAGTCGTCTGTATATGCGAAAGGGACCTGATATACAATATCACATAAATGATTCCCTCCGGAAAAGCTCGTTGTGTTGGTTCCTGTTATATGGATATCATAAGCTTCCTTACGGATATTCCTGACTATTCCCTGTCCGACATTACCACCTATACCGGTAACTATAATTCTTTTTCTATCCATTTGATCATTTGTTTTATCCCTTCCTCCAGGGAAGTACTGCTGGTATAACCGAGCCTGTCTCTGCTATAGTTGTTATTATAACTGATTGAAGGGGTAATATCTGTTCCGGTGAATGCTATATCCGCACTGGTATAAGCGGCGATGATGCCGGCCAGCGCTTTATTAGAAACGCTATTCTGTGATACGGCAAGAAAAACATCATTTTCTTCCAAATTGGCCGCGGCCATCAGGTATCTTGCCGCATCTGTTACATGTAAATAGTTCTGTAAGCGGGCTCCATCACCCCAAACGGTGATTTGCCGTTTCTGCAGTGCCTGGTTAATATATACGGGAATGATCGTATTCGTTTTCATACCCGGCCCATATACTGAAGGGAATCTTACAATCGCATAACGACTGTTTTTCTTTATTATCTTCTCTCCCCAGTACTTTGAAAGGCCATATTCGTTTGCCGCACCGGGACAACTAGCTTCTGTAATTAGTTCTTCCGAAGGGTTGTAGACAGAAACACTTGAACTATAGACAATCTTACTATCAGAAAAATGGGAACAAATTTCTGCTACCTGCTCAACATTTGACTTAAACAGGTCACTTCTTGATCTTGCGTCCAGCTGAGGTGATGTATGAATGGAGGCACTTAACAAATAAACGTCATCAAAATCTTTTGTTATACTGGTCAACTCACTATATGGTATATATTGTACACCTTCCGCAGTCAACTTATCTGTATTCTTATGATATATACCAGTAACAACAGCTGTGTCTTTGAGGTTTTCAATTAAACACTGTCCAATGAAGCTGTTGGCTCCTATAACAATAGATTTCTTCATTTTTTGCTTTGGTTCAGCAAAAGTAAAGATAAATCAAATTAATTCTATAGAAATACATTTTATAATTTTAAACTGACTGTCCTCCCATTTTACCTCTCCGGCGTCGACCCAAGGCTTCTGAATCTGTTTGCTGAGGAAGTCTTTCTCCCATTTGTGGGGTACATTGATTTTTTTAACGAGGATTTTGAAGGTGGCATCTTTAAGATCAATGCTGTGTTTATAGGCCCAAAATGCTGTAAAATCCCGGATTCCCTCTGTCAGTTGCTCCATATTTACCTCTGGGGAATTTACACGGAAAGTCCATTTAACCCAATTAGGGCCATAGATATAACTGCCAGGGTGGCCCTGCTCGTCGATAATAGGTAGGAATGAACTTTTCCCGTCTGGCGCCACAAAAACTACTGCCACAATATGGTTGTAGTTGTTAAAGTGTGCGTCCATAAATACGGAATGACTGGTTATTCCAAAAAAAGTCTTGGAAATGTCCATTACTTTGCTGGAAACGGAACCGAGCCCTTTTCCGACAAATGTTTTGTCGATACCGGACATATCTCTCAAATCCAGCACCAGTGCGGAATTATAGGTTGTATTCAGTTGCAGCACCATGAGAAATATAAGACCATAAATAAGTCCTGTCACTTTCAGATCAGCCAGGCTGAAATTAGACAATAACTTAATCGTGCTTTCCTTACCCCGAACAGCCGCCGGCGCAATATTACAATTGCCTTCTGTACAACGTTCAGTGGTACGATTGTAAGCAATATACAGGTATACCTTTTTAGAACTATGGTAAATTCCGGGAATTCTGAGCAGCCATCCCAGCGGTTTCAGGTAAAATATGCTTTCAAGTGTCCGGATATAGGTATCCACTCCCGTATATACGTTCCCTTTATTGTCGACACTATGAATGTTCAATAGTAATTCCTGCTCACTCAAACCGGCCAGGGCAGGCTCATGCTCCCAATTCCCCTGTACTGGCAGAAATACGATGCGTTTACGCACATCGAAATGACTTACAATGAGTTTGGTTCTAAGACACAGTGGGCATTCCAGGTCGTAAAAAACCTTTAAACTTGGTTTTCCTGTTGTGTTGATCCTAAGTCTCTTCCAATAGCTCACAGGTACCATCAACAGATAAATGGACAGCACGCCCAGGGCAAATAAAGGAATGGGAAACTCCAGCAGAATGCCAATATGAAGTAAAAACCCCACAATCAGTAGTGGCACCCTGAATCGCTTGAACCAAAAAAAGAAAATAAAAACAGCCTCGAACACCAGCGTCGTATATCCCATCAGCTTGCATAACCACTCCTGGTTCATCAAAAAAGACGGCTCCGCATAGGTAATCATCGGTAGAGAGGCTGGTACCCACATTCCCAGGCCATTCATCCAATAATAAGAAGTTACCTTAAAAAAAATCGAATCAACATATACAAATCCGATTCCCAGCAGTACTGGTACATAATAGGCTAGTACGCTCACTTTTGAAGGAGGAACGTACTCTGAACGGAGAGTGGAATATCTTATTTTAAGCCGGAGTTTATCTATCGACCAACAGCGGGATACTGGCATGAATATCAACAGAGCATTGATTCCCATGTAGGCATAAAACATATGATATTCAAATGATGTAATACCTCCTATGAATATCAGGGAAAAAAAATAGTTGACCACCGACGCCATCCTGGTAAAAAGGCCCAGAATGATCAATATCACAAACACCATCCACACCATCAGCGGAAATGTCACGTCAATCGCCCCTTCGTCGATATAAGGAATCCTGTCAAAAATAAGATGCCTAAAGAAAAAGATCTGAATAATTTCCGCCAAAAAAATCATCGAATAAGCAATCCTGAAAATCGCTAATCCAGTTCCATCAATCTCTTTGTTATATAGCCTTACAACTTCATCATGGAATTTAGAATAGATTTTTTTTATCATGTCCGCATAGTTTAGGTTCAGCCTAAGAGACTGATGTATTTAGTTCGCCTGCTTTTTTATAAAGAATATGATTGAAATAAATCAAATGCCCAACTGATTTACATTCAGGTAAATAAATGTAGTAACATCAATTACAGACATTAGACTTGAAAATTGGGGTTTTACACTCCCGTTCGCATAATTTTAATTCAAAATTAATCTTTGCCATCCAAAAATACAACCCAAGGTTTCACTAGTAAGGTATTAAAAAATAATTAATTGAAATACAGATATAAGAGAATATTTTATAATTATAATTTATAAATTTTATTCCTTCGTAAAAGTAAAACCAGAAATTCGAAGGCATTTTATTACAGCTCTGGAATAGAGGGTATTTGTAGGTGGGAACGTTAATGTCCGATATGCAATTCATCAGTCGGAAAACAAAGTGATAGGAAGAATGGGGATTCTTTTCAACCTAACTGATTATTCATTTATTTTTGCATAGATGTAAATCAGGCAGTCACAATAAACAAACCCGGTAATTGGCCCACTTTTATGTTATCATACTATCGTGTGATTATCTGACCTAACGAGCCATGTTAACGGGATCCTTAAAAAATATAAAACTCTTTTTTAAAAGATGTGCGGAATAGTAGGAATAGTACAAAGTAACCAGCATTCACTCAACGAGATATTGCTAAAACAAATGACTGATGCAATAGTCCACAGAGGTCCTGACGGAGCCGGTCATTGGATAAATTCTGACAATCGGGTAGGACTTGGGCACAGACGCCTGTCTATTATTGATCTTTCGGATGATGGCAAACAGCCGATGCACTATGCACATTCCCGCTATACAATCACTTTTAACGGCGAAATTTACAATTACATTGAAATAAAGAACTCCCTGATCAAAAAGGGTTATAATTTTACCTCCGCATCTGATACTGAAGTTTTACTGGCATTGTATGATGCCGAAAAAGAAAACTGCCTCTCTTTTCTCGATGGAATGTTCGCTTTTGCCATTTGGGACAGTAAGGAAAACACCCTCTTCTTCGCAAGAGACCGTTTTGGAGAAAAACCCTTCCATTACAGTTATGAGCCTGGAAAATATTTCGTATTCTCTTCAGAAATGAAATCACTCTGGGCATACGGTATCCCCCGTCGGGTAAATAACAGTATGCTATACCGTTACCTGGTATATGGTCAATTAATGAACCCAGGACATATGGCGGAAACCTTTTACGACAATATATACCGATTGGAAGCTGCCCATTATGGAAAAATAGATCTGTCACTTTCCAAACCAGAGATAAAAAAGTATTGGGATATTGATTATACACAACTAGATCACTCCATCCGAATGGATGACGCCGTACAGCAATTCCAGGAATATTTCAGAACTTCTGTTGCCCGGCGGCTCCGGTCGGATGTAGCAGTTGGTTCCAGCTTATCCGGAGGTCTCGACAGTTCCCTGGTAGTTTGCATGATAGACGAAATCAATAAAACCAAATCCGGAGGCAAGCAGCTTACATTTTCCGCCAGGTTTCCGGGATACAAAAAAGATGAGGGTCCCTACATGCAAAAGGTAATAGACCGCACTAATGTAGAACCTCATTTTATCTTCCCGGGAGAAAAAGATATGATTTCTTCCCTGCCCAAATTGGCATGGCATCAGGAAGAACCCTTTGGCTCTTCCAGCATTTTTGCTCAATATGAAGTAATGCGGCTCGCGAAAGACAATGCAGTTACAGTATTGCTGGACGGGCAAGGAGCTGATGAAATAATGGCCGGATATCATTTTTATTATTTTCCATATTTCACAACACTAAAACAATCCGATAAGGGAGTATATAAAGAACAACTGAAAAAGTACCTGGAGCTACAGAAAGAAAACTCCATTAACCAAATTACATATAAACCTGGGATTAAACAGTGGGTAAAACAAGCCATTCCCGGTTCCTGGTTCAGTGCAGCAGTTGAATATAAGTTACATAAGCAGCATAATAAGGCCAGCTTTCTGAACAGGGATTTTTATCAGGGTCATAACAATCTCAAATTCAACGATACTTCAGTATACAAGGATTTAAACCAGATTCTATACCAGAATACTACCGGGGCTCAACTACAGGTCTTATTGCGATATGCCGACCGGAACTCTATGGCTCATTCCAGAGAAGTCAGACTCCCATTTCTCTATCATGAAATGGTGGAATTCCTGTTCAGGCTGCCTCCGATTTATAAAATCCAAAATGGGTGGACAAAGTATATTATGAGGGAGAGTTTCAAATCTCTACTGCCCGATGAAATTACCTGGCGGAAAGACAAGATTGGATACGAACCGCCTCAGGCAACCTGGATGGAGAACAAGGAAGTGAAAGACATGGTAGGTGATTTCAAATCATTGCTGATCAAAGAAAAAATACTTGATCATTCCACTTTGGCAAAAGATGAAATCAGGCTTGTTACCCCAAATGGATATGAAGACCGCAATTGGATGATACTGATGACGGGCCTCATGTTAAATCCTTCTCATTCCTAAAAATTAAAATCAGGCGACAGTATGGTCAAAAATAATTGGCAGATAAGATAAACATTAATACCTGGATGGCGGCATGCCGTCATCCAGGTGGGCTTATGATATATGGTTACAAGGGAGTCTTTATAAATAATAAAACCACCGGAAAAATACCATTACGTTTGTATTTCTTCCTCCGGTTAGTCTGTTATAACATCTACTTCGAACTATTATAAATCCGCTCAATAATTTCTACAACCTTCAATCCTTCCAGAGCATTAGTGGTAATTGTTGCCCTGCCTTTAAGTACGTCAATTACGTTATCGATTACATAGTGATGATTCTGAGCAGATCCCTTATAGGCTCCATAGTCATTGCCAGGATTGGTGGGCGCAAGTTCAGGCATTACATAGTCCCTGACTTTACATACTTCTACCTTATCCATGTATTGCCCGCCAATTTTCACACTTCCATTCTCCGCAATTATAGTCATACTACTTTCCAAATTGCTATCCCAGATAGATGTTGAAAAATTAATACAACCCATTCCTCCGTTTACAAAATCGAAATTGATGATTCCACTATCTTCAAATTCTGTAAGGTCTTTATGATTAAAGGTTTTTAATCTCGTATTAATATGCTCAATATCTCCAAACAGCCAGTACATTATATCTATAAAATGCGAGAATTGGGTAAATAATGTTCCCCCATCCAATTCCCGCGAACCGTGCCAGCTCCCGGGTTTATAATACCTGTTATCCCTGTTCCAATAACAGTTTAGTTGCACCATGTAAATTTTTCCCAGCCTTCCGGATTCAATCATCTCCTTAATCCAGACAGATGGCGGAGAATAGCGATTTTGCATTACTGCAAACACGTGCTTGTGAACATTAAGTGCCTTATATATGACTTTTTCGGCATCCAGTTTACTAAGTGCCATCGGTTTTTCGATGACTACGTGCTTTCTGCTTTCCAGGCTTCTTAAAGCGAGCGCCGAATGGTATCCATTAGGCGTTGCAACATTAATAACATCAACATCTGTATCTGTTGCAAAAAAGGCATCCAGTGAGTTATAAAAAGGCACATTGAAATCGGCCATATTCAACTCTTTTTCGTCCTTAACGTCAACTAACGCTACCAGCTCCGCTTCTGGATTTCTCTTAATCATCTCGGCATGCCTTTTTCCAATGTGGCCACAGCCGACTACAGCGAATTTTACTTTTTGAGAAATATTAACCATTATTGAATTCGTTTAACATTACCGTTCTCAAGAATATAAATTTGTCCACTTTCCGGACATACTGCTTTATTACTGCTATCAAAAATCAATTTATGACCAAATTCACTCATCCACCCGGTTTGCCGACCAGGATTTCCTACTATTAAGGCATAGTCCGGAACATTTTTAGTGATTACAGCCCCTGCTCCAATAAAAGCAAACACTCCTATATCATGTCCACAAACAACAGTGGCATTTGCTCCTATAGTGGCCCCTTTGCCAACATGAGTGCTTGCATATTGTCCTCTCCGGTTCACTCCACTCCGCGGATTTACCACATTGGTAAAAACACATGAAGGTCCTAAAAAAACATCATCACCACAGGTCACTCCTGTATAAATGGAAACATTGTTCTGTACTTTAACATTATTCCCTAAAACAACATCCGGAGAAATAACTACGTTCTGACCGATGTTACAATTCTGACCAAGTTTGCAACCGGGCATTATATGCGAAAAATGCCAGATTTTTGTGCCTTCTCCGATTGTACATCCTTCATCTACAATGGCTGTTGAATGCGCGTAATAACTCATTTCTGATTATTTAAAGAACGTTTTTATTTCTGCAACAATATATTCCAGTTGAGCATCTGTCAGCTCCGTATGCATGGGCAATGACAATACCTCTTCACATAGCCTTCTTGTAACCGCCAAATCACCAATGGCCCTTCCATGCTTTTTATATGCTTCCTGCTCATTAAGCGGTATTGGGTAGTATATCATCGCGGGAATTCCCTTTGATTCTAAATGGGATTTCAGGGCATCTCGTTTTTGATTTTTTACTTGCAGGGTATACTGATGAAAAACATGCGTGGAGTAGGCAACCCGACCAGGCACCACAAGTTCTTTAACCTCCTGCAGCGCCTTGTCGTAATAGGCAGCAGCAGTTTCCCTGGCCATAGCATATGAATTCAGATGCGACAGCTTAACATCCAGAATAGCAGCCTGTATAGTGTCTAACCTCGAATTGACACCTATGTGTTTATGAATATATTTCTGGACCTGGCCATGATTTGCAATCATACTTATCTTTTCTGCCAAAGCTTTATCGCGGGTAAAAATGGCTCCCCCATCTCCATAACAACCGAGGTTTTTTGACGGGAAGAAAGAAGTACAGCCAATGTCTCCAATAGTTCCGGCCTTCCTGAAAGATTTATCTGGAAATTGGTAGTCAGCGCCCAACGCCTGAGCAGTATCCTCAACTACATAAAGATTATGCTCCCGTGCAAGCGCCAGAATAGGAGCCATATCTGCACACTGACCAAAGAGATGTACCGGAACAATTGCCTTAGTTTTTGGTGTTATGGCTGCCTTTATATTTGCTTCTGTGATATTAAATGATATTGGGTCAACATCCACCATTACCGGAACCAGATTAAGCAGGCCTATTACTTCCGCAGTTGCAACATAAGTAAATGAAGGTACTATTACTTCATCTCCCGGTTCTAATCCGAGAGCCATCAGTGCAATTTGTAAAGCATCCGTACCATTGGCGCAGGGAATAACGAAAGGAACATCAAGGTAAGCAGCCAGATTACCAGCGAATGATTTAACCTGTGGACCATTGATAAAAGCAGTACTGTTAATACAATCTGCAATTGCGCTATCTATAGAGGATTTTATTTTTACATATTGACCTTTCAAGTCAACCATCTGAATTTTTTCCATGCTTGCTGGTATTATAGTTATTATAGTCTCATATCAGTGATATTATGGTCTATCCCTGATTTAGCGTCAAAAACAATTGTACTGTTATTATTCTCCAACATATCGAAATTCACATTCATAAATTCGTTGCGTAAGATGCCTGGTTAGTCTATCTCATATTCTCGTTTTAGATCAACTGGGGTCTGCAGATATATCATAAATGCGTGTTTTTAGTCCAAACCGGCATAGATATCCAGTATCTCGGAATTGCGAATGTCAGGGCTGTTTTTTTGATGGTAACTCTAAGAATCGATACACTTGCGACATCAATTTTGTAGCTTTTTTTGATCATTAACCGGAGTTTTCCATTGAATAAGGTGCAAAGCTATAAAAAATAACATATAAATATTAAATCCCTGTACATTAAAACAAAAGGTGTTATAGTCCCTCTAAAAGCCAATTCCCGAACGCAAATACCCGACCAATCACTGATTTTTATTCTACTCAAACAAAATCATAATACTTAATTCCCAAAATCCTTTCCCCGACTTTTTACGTTAATTTGTTATAAGAGACAGATCTGTTTGCCTATTCGAAAAGAAATTAAACTACCACCTATTTATTTAATCTAAGTAATCAGCATGGGCATTATACACTGATAATCAGTAAATTATATTACATACTATTCGTTTTTTCCGGTATCCTTTGATTCATCCGGTACACTGTTGTTCAAATTATTTCAGGCCAAACTTAAATTTTATGTCGTCTGTTGAATTTAACACTCTCCTCATCGGAAATGCTGATTTCCTTAAACCCTTTGCTTTCACCCTGACTAAAGACGCAGAACAGGCCAAAGACCTGTACCAGGAAACCCTCGTCAGGGCCCTGTCGAACCGCGAAAAATACCTCGAAGGCACGAATATCCGCGCATGGCTGTTCACCATCATGCGAAATATATTCATTAACCATTACCGGAAAAAAATGAAGCACCGTTTAGTGGCTGAGCCCGGTGCAAGTGAATTCTTTAAAAATCATTACCAGTATACCGTTAGCAATAAAGCGGCCGCTAACTTGCAGATGAAAGACATCTACATGGCCGTTTATCACCTGCCCGGCATATTTAAAAAGCCTTTTATGCTTTATTACGAGGGGTATAAATATTTTGAAATTGCTAATATATTACAGGAGCCACTGGGCACCATTAAAAGCAGGATACACTTTGCCAGGAAAATTCTGAAATCAAGGATCAGTTTCTAGCCATTCATCCATACACCAGCCGTAAGTAACGCTCCTTCAGGTGCTCCTGGAAACAGCATGCTGCAATCATTATCATTGCAGCTGCACAAAGCAGTGCGGGATGAGGCCAGCAGTAATACGCCGCCAGGCATAATACCAGATAACGGGCATACTCCAGGTAAAACACCCATTTTTTCTGTTCCATAATTGCCCCACAGTTGACTAATGTCAACAAAATCAGCAATGTAATACATACCTGAATGAATAGTGGCACGTAATACTCCAATAACAGAAACCCAAAAAGAGTGATCAGGGTTGCTACAATCTGCCACAAAACATAATGATACAACCTGGTCGTTTCTGTCTGTTGCCGGTTCCGGAGCAGGAATTTTTCTTCCAGCACCAGACGGGCAGCAGGATCCACAGTATCCGGCGGACCAAAAATTACCCGCATCTTATTCTTCCATCCCTCCGTTCGTCTGGCTGAGTAAATCATTTCCAATATAAAATGAAAATGCTGCCACAGGAAGCTGTTGCTTTCCAACGGCTTCGTCAGGCCATACACCGGCTCCTCACCTTCTTTTACAAAAGTCCCAAAGAGCTTATCCCAGATGATAAATACATCTCCATAGTTTTTATCGAGGTATTGCGGGTTACTTGCATGATGCACCCGATGATGAGAAGGCGTTACCAGGATATATTCCAATATCCCCAACTTACCAATTGTACGCGTATGAATGAAAAACGGATACAACCCATGCACCAGCAGCATACTCGTGATCATAGCCGGCGGGAAACCGATCACCGGCAATATAGCCCAGAACCCCGTTCTGATAAAAGCCTGGAATACGGTGATCCGCGCCGACACTGTATAATTAAACTCATCACTCTGATGATGTACCACATGTGCACACCAGAACAACGTTACCTCATGCGCCAGCCGGTGATACCAATACCAGATAAAGTCAGTGCAAATCAGTAGCGCTACCCACAGCAGTACACTGGCCCTGATGTCGAATATCGCAAAATGGCGATAGAGATAGTCGTAAACAAAATAAAAAAGTCCTACTGTGAAAGTGTCGAGCAACCGTTCTGCTATACCGATGCTCAGGTTGGCAATAGAATCGTTGAATTTAAAATAGTTTTTGCCCTTTTTCTTCGCCACCAGGTATTCCAGCCCAATGAATGTCAGAAAAAAAGGAACCGCCAATGCCAGGTAGTTTAAATGCACTTTGTAGAATTTAAAATATAAAAACTTATTTGCAGGATAATAGCATTACACAGCTGTTGCTGTGCTCAGTATCCTGCATCAACATATCTGGTGGTGGTAAACAATGCAATGATAGACAATAAATTTCAATTATCCTACTGATCTAATAGACTAATAAAGACGAAAGGCGGAAAACAGCCCCTGGCCGTTTTCCGCCTTCGCGTTCATTGCATCTTTGTTATTTAGTCTTCAGCCGGACCGCCATCAGCCATCCGTACTATCTTCGGCGCAAATCGTCCCAGTACGTCTACCAGGCCTGCCTGTGCTGCCATCACCGTTTCTATATCTTTATACGCTGCCGGAGCCTCATCTAACCCACCACCAATAAGGGTTACACCATGCGCTGCCAGTTGCTGCTGCCAATCATGCTGATTGATGGTGGCAATTGCCCGTGTACGCGACATCGTACGTCCGGCACCGTGGGATGCGGACTGCAGGCTGTCGGCGTCACCCTTACCCCGTACAATGAAACCAGGTGCCGTCATAGAGCCGGGGATCACACCCAATACGCCTTTACCGGCCGGGGTGGCTCCTTTCCGATGCACAATCACTTCCCGTCCTTCGTACATTTCTTTCCATGCAAAATTATGATGGTTCTCCACCCTTGCCAGCAATGTGGCGCCGGCCGCCTTGATCAGCCGTTTATGTATCTGGTGATGACACGCGGAGGCATAGTCACCAGCCAGGTTCATTGCCAGCCAGTACTCCTGACCTGCTTCTGAATCCAGGTCAAGATAAGCGAGATGTTTCGCGGCGTCGGGCAACCGGCATAGCTGTTTGGCTACCTGTGTATAATGGCCGGCTATCTGTGCCCCAAGGCCACGGGATCCTGAATGCGAAAGGATAGCCACATAATCGCCCGGCTGCAACTGCCATTCATTTTCTGTGGTAGTAATGGTTACAATCCCCCACTCCACAAAGTGGTTACCGGAACCCGAAGTTCCCAGCTGCTGCGCAGCTTTCTCATGGAGGTTTCTTACAAATCCAATCTCTCTAAACTCATTTCTTTCCAATATGGCATCTTCTTCTCTCTTCTTCCTCCACGCAGCTCCCGCTCCGAATACAGTCCAGTCATTCAGGTGCTTCCTATATAAATCCATCCTGGTAGTTATTGAATCCACCGGCAGATCCAGGATACTCAAACACATACGGCATCCAATATCCACTCCTACCCCGTAAGGGATCACTGCGTTATCAGTGGCCAGTACACCACCGATGGGTAATCCGTACCCCTGATGGGCATCCGGCATCAATGCTCCGGCTACTGCCACCGGCAGACGCACAGCGTTGTTCAGCTGCCTGATCGCTCCTTCTTCAATGCACGCTTCACCAAATACAGCAAACGGCACTGCCTGTTCTCTTAGCGCAATGATTTCCGGTGCCTGCGGTACCTGCAATAAGCGGGCAACCTCGCCAAATACAGCATCACCCGCATAGGCAGCCGGATCTGCCAGCACTTTCTTTAACAGTTCAATAGCCTCTTCTGCAGATACAGTTGCAAAATGCTGCGCGATGGCGTCTATTGCCGCCCGGATTACAGGGCCCTGACGGAAACCCGCCTCCAGTAATACTTTACCATTAATTTTTACTTCAGACATAATGGGGGTTAATTTGGTTATACCATTCTTCCTGCAATAACTGTTGCAGGGATTTTGTCTTGCTTCTTGTTTTATTATTCTTATGCCACCAGTTCCAGCGACTGTGCCGGCTTCGGGTTAATTTAAAGATCCTGCATCTGAGCCGGTTCCTTTCAAGGTAGCTATTCAACCCATCCATGGCAGATTGTATTTCGGGTTCAGGCGCCCTTGTTTGTGTGAGCATATTGGGCCTTACCCTCAGTACAAATCGCCACGGCTCTTTTATTACCATTCGCAGCTCCGGCTCTTTCCTGTGTTTATGATAAAACAAACGCTCTTCAAAACAGGCAGTTTCCTTCTCTGATAATTTCAATTTACTGAAATACCGAAGGTCAGGCTGCAACAGCAGCTGGGGCTTTACCACCAGCTTTTTCCTTCCGTGCGATCTCTTCTTCACTTTAAAATCCTTTCGTGGACTATAATCCACGGTATTGATCTTATCCAGCAACCGCTGATAAAATGTAGCCTGTTTACTACGTGCTACATCATCTCTTAACACAAAATAGCGTTTATATCCTTTCATCACCGGTGGTGTCAGTGGTATGTATCCTCTCTGGCGCCACGCTGTGCTCAGTGCTGTTTCCTTTCTGTCGAGGGCTAGCAGTTGCTTTTCAACGTCCCTACGTGCGGCGCGTATCCTTCGTCTCCTTGTTCTTATACGCGACGCCGTGATATAATATTCCAATTCCTGATTGTCCATCATCAGTAGTTAAGTGCTTCCTCAATAGTTGCCGCCTTTGGCAGTAACTGTTTTCCTTGCTGATATATATGGACAGATAATTTTTTTTCATGGTATTCATTTTTAAAGATGAATAATTTACGTTTATGCAATTTCTTCGAGCGGTGTTCGCCTGAAGCCAATTACATGTTGCTTCTTCTCAAATGAAGGCTCGTGCTGATTGGTAATCTCTGCAACAGTCATTGGCCGGGTAATTACCGTATCAAAGCCCAGATGCTTAGATAAACGTTGCGCTTTTTCAACCGACAGGCGCTTGAATTCATATTTCGCAATCAGGCGACCTTTACGCAGCAACGCACTATCGATAGCAGAAAGATCACTGTTGAAAGAGCATACCAGCTGTATATTCAGGCAGTCGGCCAACAGGCCATCCGACAGATTCAGCAGGTTGGATACAGAAGAATTTCCAGAGAACTTCCGATCCATGATCACATTCTCCGCGTCTTCAATCACCACCACGCAATTGGGATTATCGATCAGTAACTCCATGAACTCAGGGTTCATGATATTGGTAGCCAGATCCGGCGATACAAACAACACCCTTTTCTTAATGCGCCCTATCAGATAACGCAGATACGTGGTTTTACCTGTACCAGGCAAGCCATGCAGCAATACGATGCCTTTGTCTTTATCTTTTTTCAGACGTTGTTGCACCACTTTATCTATCTCCCTAAAATCATCCTCATAAAACAAACCCAGATCGAGCCGTGTACGTTTGATCTCCAGACTTTTTAATTCCAACCCTCTGCGGCCACTGGTAATGAGATTTATTTCATGGGGTTCTTTTCTTTGCTTCTCTTTAAAACGTATAGCCGTTTCAGTTACCTCCTTAACAAACTCCTGTGCAGTTCCGTTATGTAATATTTCGCACCATGTTTGCCAGAATGCTATTACACAATTATTCTTCAATACCATAACAGCCTGGCTATGCTTATACTTTTTCTTCTTATTGTCGTAATCGGTATACCGATGCGTCTGAACAATCATATCCTGGAACTTCTTCACAAATGCCGCGGCTGCCTTTTCTCCATCTATTTCATAAATATTATTAACATCGGGTATTGCGTTAAAATGGAGGGTATAAACTCCTTTCGGAGAAAAAAACTCACCATCTATCATATCAATATTGTTATTAACTATATGCTTCATATTACCTAAGTTCTTAAAAATGAATAACTCCTGTCTGATAAAGATTTACCAGGGCGCAAGGCCCTGGGTAAATCGCATTTATCACGGGGTTAAATTACAGGTTATCCTTGTGATAACCTCACGGTTAGGGTTAAAATCAAACAGAGACGAAAAAAATATTTTTATAGAGGATGAAAGCGGAGCAGGATTACTCCGCCTGCCTGTTTATGTGTACCTCCTCAAATAATTTTTATCTGCAGCATAAAAAAACCCGGCCTGTTTTAAACGGACCGGGCTTATATAACGTCAACGTATATACTATGTATTGACATGCCTTGTCCGTTTGGCAAAGATTCTATCCATGCCATTATCAAACCATTTGCTGCTGCGGGATTCCGCTCTTCGCTCCGTTGCGGGTAAATATATTTTCACCATAAAACGATAACAAAAAAGCCCGGATCACAAGACCCGGGCTTCTGTTGGTATTACAAATATTGTTAAGCTACCTGTAACCATAAGACGCCCGGAACCCGCCTACTCCCAGCTCTGTGCAGGGAATTGCGTTGTCCATATCGAGATTAAAGCGTTTCATGATTATAAGTTTTCTTTTTTGTTTTACTATTTTTTGACGATGCAAAGATAAAAGGATATCTTTTGATATTGCAAATTTTTTAACATTTTTTTTCGATTTTTTTTCTGTATACCTCCCCGGAAGAACTACCATTTATATCTTCAATCCCTTTACAGTAAATAATTACAGCACTTTGTACGGACCCGAAACTATTCAAGTAACGAGTTTACAATTAACCACTAACGTAAACGCATATACGTATTAAAGTAATTAAAAAGCCGGAAGCTTGCTTCTTCCGGCTTTATTTTCAATCAGGATTAACAAGAAGGGATGTTGGTGGTCGACCTAAGTTATATTAATACCGCATTCTCTTCGAACTCCTTCTCAAGCCGTTGCATCTGACGTATGTGCCTTTCAATGTGCTTGGTCAGGAAGTAGATGTATTGGTATATATCCAGTTTCCCTAATTGATTCACAGACATGTTGGTAAATACCAGCACCCCTTCTCCGTTCTTCAGCAAAGACAGATTATACATGCACTGCGCGTACTGTTGCTTCAACAGCGCTTTCACCTCATGTAAACTCTTAAGTCCGGTAGGTTCCATATGTTCCGGTCTTACCCATCCGAATGACTTACTGCTGATAACATCTATCTGATCAAATTTATCCTGGTAGTCGGCCGGAATGATCACAGTATGACCTGTTTTCTTGCGTTCCAGCGCCCGGCGGGTACTTTTGTTGATGATAAGGAGCAGGAAATAATTGGTCAGCGTAATATGCTCCAAAACTTCCCGGATGCTCCATTGGTCCCTGTCTGGTTTGAAATCCAGCAATGCCTGGTCTTTTTCAAACCACAGGTCTAACTCCCTGAAATTGGTGAGTAAGGCCTCTCTTACAACTTGAATAACGTTTCTCATCGTCTAACGTTTTGGGATTATGCGTTAATTATTACTAATAGAATGGGTTAGCGCATAACATTATTTAAAAATAGTTACCTGTCATTTTTTGTGCCGGATTATCCATAAAAAAACCCGGCCGCATTTACGGACCGGGCTAATAATGTAGAGGGGTTTATCTCACATCATCGCATACCATGTCCGTATGGCTCTTTAAAGGCAAAGCCATCCTGTTTGCACCATTCAGTGCATTTATTTTTTATTACAGTTATCGATTGAAGATCTGTCAATGTCGTCATTTCATTACTGCTTCAAAAGCAAAAAGTCCCACACTTGTTTTAGTGCGGGACTTTTGTTTATATCGTTGATAACTCTTTCTATCGTTAACAATCGGTGCAACACGCCCGCATGCTCGTCTTGACCTGCTTTTGGTCACACGCCATCGCTGAAATTCGGTATGTTGAAAAAAGTTGCACAGTTATTTTTTTGTTCTTACAACAAAGATAATTTTTATTTTTTTTATTACACAAAAAAACAGCCTACTTTTTTCATCGACTTAACAATTAATTTCACAAACAGTCGTTGCGTTGTTTTAAAATAGGCTCAACTGGGCATTGGGCCGCCGGAAGGCATCTGTATTGAATTCAAAACGTTCCAGATTCAACCCGTTCTTTTTGGTGTGTATCCTGAATTGCTGCCTGATGATATCGGCGATATTTCCTGTTCCCCTCATCCTCCGTCCAAATTCACTGTCGTTTACCTGGCCACCATGGAGGCTCTCCACATAATGCCATACCTTGTCTGCCCGGTCGGGGAAATTTTTATATAACCAGTCATTGAAAATCAGTTTCACCGCATCATTGAGGCGCACTACCGTATAACCGGCATATTTCGCCCCATTAGCTGCTATTGCCTCCAGCAACCGGGGGATCTCATGATCATTCAACCCCGGGATAATAGGCGCCGTCATAACGCCTACGGGTATACCGAGCTCGCTCAGTTCTTTCACAATCTTCAGCCGTTGTGCAGCAGTGGTGGTGCGAGGTTCCATCTTCTGCCGGAGCTCTTCCTCCAGCGTGGTAATAGACACATACACACATACCAGATTATCCTGCGCCAGCTGCTGTAACAGGTACCTGTCTCTTAAAACCAGTGAATTTTTCGTGATAATACCAACCGGCTGTTTGTATTCCAGTGCCACCTCCAGCAATTGACGGGTTAGCCACATCTTCCGCTCTACCGGCTGATAACAGTCCGTATTACCCGACAGCGATATCGGCTTGGGAACCCAGTTCTTATTATCCAGGAATTTCCGCAGGAGCTCGGGAGCATTATGTTTTACGATAATCTTTCTCTCAAAATCCAGCCCGGCACTTAATCCCCAGAACTGGTGAGTATTGCGGGCATAACAATAAATGCAGCCATGTTCGCAGCCCTGGTATGGATTCATGGAATACCACATACCCACATCGGGACTATCCACCTTGTTAACCAGGGTTTTTGCATGTTCCTCAAATATCTGGGTAGGTACATCCGCCTGCCACCATTCGTCAATACCTTCCGCAAACTCCCGGGTGTATTCGTCCGCCAGGTATTTGTTCTTAGGATTGAACTGCGCGCCACGACCTTTATAGTACTGGTTTTCCGGCGCTCCTTCCTGGAACGGCAAAGTCATAAACTAATTATTTTAGCATAAAACTACTAAAATATTTAGTTATTTCAACAAATGTTTTTTGAACGGGGCTATATAATCTCCATCTGCTTCATCAGGAAGGTGGCATTCTTATTCCTTGCAATACCTTCCCTGATGCGGTAATCGAAGAAAAGATGATCTTCCCGGATCGTGCTTTCAAAGCAATAGTTCCGGATCCGGCCGGGGTAGGCCGCTTCCAACTGTCCAAGCTCCAGGTCGTGTGTGGCAATCATTCCCAGGCAGTTGTACTGCAAAAAATGTTCGATAAGGCTGCGGGATCCGGATAACTTATCTTCCGAATTAGTACCCTTCAGGATCTCATCCAGCAGTATAAATACATGGGCACCGGTTTTCAATTCCCGGATAATATGTTGCAGTCGAAGTAATTCGGCCTGGAAATAAGAGGTATGGCTGGCAATAGAGTCTTTTATCCGCATAGACGTCATGATACGCATGGGACTGAATCTGAAGCTGGTGGCGCAAACGGGGGCTCCGCACAGTGCCAGCAACAGATTGCTGCCTACGCTCCGCAGGAAGGTGCTTTTACCCGACATATTGGAACCGGTAATGATCAGGAAGCTGTCGTGACGACCGGTGCCACCGTCGTTTTTCACGCATTCCCCACCCGGGATCAGCGGGTGCCCCAAACCGGTTGCTTCCAGCAGGCGCCCTTCCGGCACGGGTTCCGGCCAGGCAAAATCTGCATGATTCCAGGCATAGGTCGCGAAACTGTTCCATACTTCCATACGGGTAATCACATCAAACCAGCTGAGGATACCATTTTTATGCTCTTTTTTCCAGCGCTCCAAACGGGTGATACAATGCAGATCGTATAACATGAGGGAATTGAGCACAATCCCTACCAGGATATTCAATCGCTGATCAAATGCTCCGCTGATCTTTGATAATCGCTTCAGCGCCAGATCTGCTTCATGCGCTATCCGCTGTTGCTCCAGCAATAACGCTGATTGCCCAAATGCGCCTGTTCTGATCAGGTGCAGCAGAATAGAAAATTTGTCCAGTATTCTTTCTTTATGGGAGATCAGGATGTATTGGGCCAATATTTTCTTCTGGCTGAGCGCCAGCAACAACCAATTCAGCATAATGATCAGGAGCAATGGATAATAGGCCCCATTGATGATCTTCCATACGATGGCTCCTGCCACCAGCACCGGGCTTACCCAGATAGCCACTTTTACCAGCTGGTTATTCAGAAAATGAAAGGGCATATCCAGCCATAAGCTGATCTGGCGGCGATCATCTTCATCCTCACCCGCCAGCAAAGCATTGGCTGTCAGCTGCTGCCGGAATTCCAGTTCCGGCGCCATTACCCGGAGCGCCTCCTGGGTGGCCTGTATATCTGCAACTGTTGTTAGCGGGGAACGCAGTGCATCCGCCAATTTCCGCTTACCGGAAATGGTGCCGGTGCGGTTAATATGCTGAAATACCGACGCAGGGCCGAATACATCCAGGTCGCTGGTGAAATCGTGTTTATCGTCAACGAACTCTCCGCCGTCGTCGAACGTGGATTCCCAGGTGGTTACGAGCTTTAGCTCTTTCTGATTCAGCTCCAATAAAGTTTTGAATAGCTGCAGCTGTTGTTCTGCCCTTCCATACAGCCTTAACAACACAATAAAACCCACTGCCCCGATAAGGGACAGTAGCAGCCAAACCGCCGCCCTATCCTGTTTCCAGAACAATACAATCCCGGTAACAATAAGTCCGAAACTAAGCAGTCTGGCCCAGGACAATGAAGCTGTTAAGCGCTTTTTATTGCTGATCGCTTCCTGAAACCCATCAATACGTTGCTGGTAGATATTTGCTGACATTAATTTACACCTGTTTAATCAAAAAAGGGATTTCATGATTCCTGCTCACAATTTATGAACATAAATCACAAAATCCCTGAAACTGTAATCTCGTAAAGTTTAGGCGTACTGACGCTGCAGCAGGTCAGGATACTGCTCACTCACTTTCAATATCAACTCACCAAACAAAGTATTCACCCAGGCAAACCAGGGCCGCGTGAATTTGGTTGGGTCATCCTTCTGATAAGATTCATGAATAAAACCGGTTTCCCCGTCTGTATTACGGAGGGTTTTGATACAGCCGGCTATTTCTTCCTTATCGTGACTGGTCAGTGCCCTCATGATAATACTCATTGGCCAGATGTAATCAGGTCCGGTATGTGGACTTCCAACACCATCGCCATATTTACCGCGGTAGAACCAGGGCTGGAAATTACTCCAAACAAAATGACGGGATGCCTGATATAGTGGGTCGTCGATGCCGGTATAGCCCAGATAAGGGATAGAAAGCAGGCTCGGAACATTCGTATCATCGAGGAAGAGGCGGTTACCGAAACCATCCACTTCGAAACCATACATATTGCCCAGCTTCGGATGATCAACGATGGCATAGGCTTTAATGGCACGGTCTACCTCATCGGCCAGCATGGTACACTCACCGGCAAAAGCAGTGTCTTTATAAATAGTGCTGCTTATCTCCGCTAGCTGACGCAGTGATACCACTGCGAACATATTGGAAGGAATCAGGAACGGGAATACCGTAGCATCATCAGATGGCCGGAAGATGGAAACAATAAGTCCTACAGGCGACATAGGCGCACCCCACCCACTGTTGGGTACCGTATCCGATTGCACGGCAGTAATACGCTGAAACTTATAAGGGCCTCTGCTTTCCTTACGTTGCTGTTCTTTGAATGTTTTGACGATCAGCTGGGCAGCCTGTTTATATTTGCTGTCGAACGGCGTATTGTCGCCACTGATCTTCCAGTAGTTATATGCCAGGCGTACCGGATAACACAGGGAATCGATCTCCCATTTACGCTCATGCAATTCGGGTTTCATCTCGGTAAGATCTTTATCCCATTCGCTACCGGTAGGCCCTTCATTAAATGCGTTGGCATAAGGATCAATGAGTATACATTTTGTTTGCCGGTTGATTACTCCTACTATCATGTCTTTCAGCTTCGTATCTTCTTTTACCAGCGGCAGGTAAGGCCATACCTGGGCGGAAGAATCGCGCAGCCACATGGCATTGATATCGCCGGTGATCACGAAGGTATCCGGCTTGCCATTATCCGATTTGTACTTAACCGTAGTATCAAGCGTATTGGGGAAACAGTTTTCAAATAACCACCCCAGTTTGGGGTCTGCGATCTGAGATTTCACCTTTGCAATAGTCTTCTCCACCGCTTCACTGGTGAATTTCCGCTTTGCCAGCGGCGGGCGTTTGGTGGTATACCCATTCCAGCCGAATAC